>PARF01000006.1 GCA_002709915.1 Roseibacillus sp.
TTGCCCTGTGCAGCACTAATTTCCTGCGAAGGACCAGAAAGACGAATCACCTCTCCGTAGTTAGGAAGCTTAAGAATGGTCAGGCCGGTAAGGGCGGCCTCGAGTGCGACCGCGGTGTTGGTGGAGCTTGGATTGTTGTCCCGAAGAACTTCAACATTCAGGACACTGTTGTCCGCACTTGTTTGAATGATAGTGCCGATGGAGCTGGCCCCTGTTACCATGAGGCCTCCGAGACCGTCCCCGGATCCGGAGTAACGAATGTAGACAACTGTAGAGGAGTCCTCAACGGTTTCTCCGTTGAGGGAGAGTCGCTGGGTGATGGCCTGGCGGTGTCGGTTGCCACCGCTGATCCGGAAGCCGGTATTGGCGAAGACGAGATAGCGTCCCGCTTCGTCGAGGGTGATATCGCCGCTCCCACTAGTATGTGTGAATCCCGCGTCGATTTCGTCCTGCACGTCATAACTGACTGTGGAGGGGCCTGCTGAGGTATTACTCATCAGGTTAGCAGCGTTGGCGCTGGCTCTCAGGCGCAGGTAACTGAGGCTGTCGTCGAGTTTGACAAGCTGAAGGTCAGCATCCTGCTGAGCGATCCTTAGTTGAGCGTTGTTATCAGTGCGCTTCGATTCAAATCCTACAGAGTCGCCTTGGGCTACCTCTACTATCGAGCCACCGCGGACGAAATTATTGTTGTTGCTGCCATCACGGGAGTAGCTCGAGGCCGCACCGTAGGAAATCGGTGATCCATTGATCAGGATGGTGTTGTCGAGACCGGCCCGGGTTGCAATTCCGGGGTTGGTGTTGAGGTAGCGGGTACCGTAGATGACCAGATGGTGTCCAGCCGTAAGGTTGACTGCGCCACCGGCTTGNAGATCGAAACTATCGGCAGTATCTTCGACTGCGGTGGTGGCAAAATTATGANTGACNGAATTTCCCAGCCCAGGNTCNATACTGGCCCCGGTGCCAATCGTGTAGACGGCGCGATCACCGGGAGTGCCGGAGGCGGCCAGTTGGGCGTCGGCGGGTAGACTTAAGATCAGGAGAGCGGCAGCGACATGGGTAGCGATTACCCGGGAATACAAGGTTTTCATGTGTTGGACAGAATCGGTGTTGCGGGCTTACTCCACGGCTTTTCGATGGAGCAGGCGCCTTCCAAGTGTCTGAATGGAAGTCTCGCCATTTCATCCTGAGGGTCAAGGGTTCTCGGGGCCTCAGGAAGGGATTTTGTCACCTGCCGCCGGGCCGGAGTGCCTGCGGACGATCGAGGGCGGAAGTCAGGCCTTTCAGACGGGCCGAATTTANGGAGAAAANCTGTTTTTGTAGTGTTTTTCGAAGGTGGCGGGNGCTCAGGATATNNGTCCTCGAGATCGGGTCCNGAAGGGNGTCGGATCGGAGAGGCCTACAATAGAAGTNCCTGCAGAGNAACAGNAGGGAGCGTNGGGGCCCGGCNAGGGGCNTTTCNGNGGTGGCACCGNGGCTATTTTGANCCGGCCTTCAGCTCGCGAACCTTGAGATTGCGGAAGCTGCACTCACTGCCGTGATCGGTGAGCATGAGGCGGGCAGTCAGTTTCTCTCCAAACCTCGCCACCTTTTTGAATTTACTGGAGGCCACGTTTGAGAGGACGTCTTCGCTGCCGCAGATATACTCCAAGATTTTCCGGCCATTAAGCCAATGGGTGACCTTATTGGCCTCTACCCGGATTCGGGAAGAGTTGATCTTCGGGTAGAATCGCACCGGCGGAGGATCAGAAGGCGCAAGGACAGCGTAGAATCCACCGGTGGAGCTCTTGCTGGGCTTTTGCTCTACCTTGGCCAGCATCTGATACTCGTGTCCAAGATTGCCCCGGGTTTCATCAACNAAGTATTTAACGCCATTGTTTCCCCCGGATTCCATCCGCCATTCCCACGAAAACTCAAAGTTGGAAAATTCTTCCCGTGAGACGATGTTGCCCGGCTTGACTCCGGCTCTTTTAATCAACCACCCCTGCGAGACCTCCCATCCTCTGGCGGGAGGAGAATCCTTCCCGAAGCCCCGCCATGAGCCCGCAGATTCTCCGTCGAAAAGAAGACGCCAGCCATCGGCTCGTTCTTGCTTGGTCAGNGTATTGGGGCTCGATTCCCCGCCCTGAGCTTCCGGCATGGAGGTAAANAGGAGAGAGAGAAAGAAGGTTGTGATCTTGANTGTCAGGGAATNTCTATTCACTGGATTCTGGGGCAGGGGGATATGGTGTCCCCATTGCGGCNCTGGTCCAAGAATTTATTCTTTGCTCAGCGGAGCCTGACGCGCAAGCGGGCAAATCTCACCAAGTCCCGCTGGGGGGCAGGCATGGTAAAGCGGTAGAGGGTTGTTCCGTCGAGGACGGCCTCCCGGGAAACCAGAGCTTCGGGTGGGGCTTCTGTCCAGGTGCGAAGGTCAGCGGAAAATTCCACCCAGATGGTGGCGTCGTCCGCTGCGCTACGGGCTCGGAAGGAGAGGATTGGGAGGCCATCTGCTATCGAGAAATGGAGGCCTGAATATTCTGTAAGTGAATAATTAAGAAGGGATTGTGATTCTTCTTCGAGGAAAGAGATGGAGTCGGAGGAGCTTGGATTTCCCCCGGGAAGGATACTGGCGCGCCAACTGAGCGGATTGGAAGGGGAGGATTCCCCGGGGGCGACAAGAATAAGGCTTTGCCCGGTCTGGTCCGGGGCNTGTGGCCAAGGGTGGGAATCACGGTAACGAAAGTCGGAGATGGTGGAGCCGTCGCGGGCCAGCAAGGTAATGCGCTCGCCTCCGTTGGAGAGGCGGGTTCCGTTTGCGAACGATCCGGCAATGGGCAAACCAAGCCCATAGGCGATTTCAAAAGCGGTGATATCCTCAACGACGAGGATGCGCTCCCCTGGGGAGAGGAGGGTGATCTCAGGGAAGGTGAACGCAATACCGTTGGTGAAGGAGAGTCCAGTCAGGTCCACTAACTCGTCGGAAATATTGATCAGCTCAAGGAACTCGGTAGGAGTATCATCGAGTGGGTGATAGTGCAATTCGCTGATCGCAATGTGTTCTGAAGTGGCCGGNTTTCCTACCGTATAGATAGCACTGGTCAGTGCTGACCACGTTCCGTTTCTTAGCGCCCGGGCCTGCAGACGGGTGCTCTCCCCAAGTGCAAGGGGAAGGCCGTTGTAGACTTGGGCGGAGGGAGAGACGCCGGCAGGAACAGTCCCGGTGGCTGCTACCAGTTCGGGAACGAAGAGAAGGTCATTGCTGTCCGATTGCTGGTTCATGCAGTGAACGGCGAGCACGTTGGTGCCAAGTCGCAGGCGATTNATGGAATTGCTGAGATTGAAAGTGCTGAATTCGACCGCTGATCCGTCCGGGTGAGCGGCAGAGGCATGGGAATTCCAATCAGGATTGGCAGGTCGATTTGCAGAGGCCACCTCTCCTCCGTTAAGGTAGGCGATGAACCCGTCATCATAGCGTGCTCNTAAGGTCATGGCAGTGATTGCAGCGAGCTGGGCCCGGTCCTGAATATCGAACTCCCACCGGGCGTAAGCCGAGGAGTTCAGAGAATGCATTTCACTCAGATCGACCCCGAAAAGCCCTTCAAAGCCCGTATCCATCTCGAATCCGACCCCGCTTGCCCCGCTTATCCAGCTCGTGTCATCAAATTCTGTTTCCGTCCACGTCCTTGCGAGAGAGTCATCTGTGGGGACGAGTGCTCGGGTAGGAGATCCCTCGGGAAGCAGGAGGGATTCNGATCCCGCAGTGGTCGGTCGTCGGGGATCACTTCCATCAGTGGTGTAATAGATTGTGCCTCCGGTGCCCGCGCTGATTGTGATCTCCGATTGATCGGTGAAGAGGCCTCCGTGAGGAGTGAAGTCCGGGGCTTCCACCGAGGGATAGAGTCCGCGAGCCCTCAGTTGAGAGATCAATGTTTCGGTGCGCTGGGGGAAGAAATCGCTCTNCATGGTATTATACATCTGCCGCCAGAAGGTTTCCCGGCGGGCGGGAGGGAAACGATGTCGGTCCCCCCAGCGTATCGCCTCCACGATGAGCGGTTCATAAATCTCATCAGCTCGGGCGTCCCATAGTTGAGCGGCTCCCTCCGGGGTGAAGGTTCCGCCATTAAAACAGTGCAGCCGGACCCGGTCAGCGAAGCGCAGGCGATATTCTTCGTTGGCGGTCAATCGCTGATGCACGCTCGATGGAAAGTTCGGCGTGTTCTCAACGGTGGCATCGTTGGTGCTGGAGTTTGTGCCCTGTGTCGCGTTCAGGTCCGTCCGCTCGGAGTCCNATGCGAAGAGCATCCATTTGGCGTCCCGATCCCTGCGCCGGGCTGCTCTCCAGTTGGACTGATCCCAGTCGGTATTTCCGGAATAGAAATTGGTGATAAAATAGTCAATCCAGGTGTCGGGATTGATAAAGATCAGAGCGTTTGCATAGTTTCTCGGGTTGCTCATATCCCGCCTTGTTACCGCTAAAGTGCGATTCCAGGCGCTCAGGTCACCNTCNACTANNTCAAGAACGCTCGCCCTCCCNGCATCCTTGATCGCGTCCCAGTCTTCTTCCTCTCCTCCGAAGTGCTCTGCCAGCATGTCGTCCTCAAAACGTTCGAAAATATGATACATGCCCCAGTAGAGCCCGTTGAGGTAGAGATGAGCATACATCTGATGTTGGAAGGGCTGCCCGGTAGCGCGCTGCGCGTCCCGGTGCCACTGATCGCGAATATACTGCGCCCGCTCAACCACACCCGGATTCAGCCATGAGTCGCCATTCCCTCCCCGAAGGATCAGGGAGTTAAACTCGGTAACCTCGGAGTCAGCAAAAAGGGGAAACCGCAGCTTGGTGGGACCATACTCTGAGCGGAAGACTGCCCGGAGATTGTGTTTGCCGCGATTGGCGGAGCGACTCGCACGGCCCACCGCCCGGATTCCCCCGTTCAATTGAGTTTGCGCGCCATTCGGAAAATCGAAGAACTCGTAAGAGCACCGCTTTTCCCATTCGTCACCGCGTTGGTCCGAATTGGCGTAAAATCCGCTCTCCCCATCAAAGAGGTCGTCGACGTTCATGACGACCGAGATGGAGGGGAGAGAACGCAGCGAATCGATGATCTCCTCCCGGGAGTAGGCAGTGCCTATCAGGTCCGGGTCCATTTCGTAATCGGTTGCACGCTCTCCCCAGGCCGTGGGAAATCCCTGCGGCCTTATGCTTTGAGTGAGCACGCTGGCTGGAAAGATGTAGGTATGGGTGTCAATATTTGTGGAAACGAGTCCGAGTTTCAGCGCCACTGCCCTGACGGTGGCGGTGCCATCGATTGTAAGAGGGCCGTCGTAGAGTATGCCGTTGCTCGGGGAAGGTTCGCTCCCGTCCAGTGTGTAATAGATGGAAGCGCCTTCGGTTTTACTGCTGATTGTAAGATTGAAGGGTTCCTCATAGAATCCACGATTAGGCGCGAATTTTGTATCGGCTACAAAAGCCCCGGTGTCAGGCTCCCCGGTGTTTTCTGCCCCTGGAGTAGGAGTCAGGAAGTAGCCGGCAGAGCGTTGTCCAAGATCGATTCCCTGAAGTTTGGCGTTGATGAGGAAGTCGCGATCACCGGCGTTGAGATTTGCTCCGTGCAGGGCAAGAATGTTGCCAGTTGGGCGCAGGGCAGGCAGAAATTGCGAGGCGTTGAATTCAACCGTGCTGACGGCCTCCACGTTGGTCCGTTCTGTTTGTGCCGTTGTGTTCCATGAACTTTCCCCTGGAATGTTCGCACATGCGACTTCCTCGCCGTTGATAAAGGCACGAATGCCATCATCGTAGCGTAGCAAGAGTTGCAGGCCCTCCAGCGAGTGAGCGGTGGGCAGGTCAAAGTTGGCGCGGACAAAAAGCGAGGAGCTTCTATTCAGCATCTCACTCTCTGTATTAGTCGTTATGTAGCTGCCGAACCCAATAGAGCTGGAGGGACGGAAGGTGCCTTCGGCCAGGCTTGTGACAGCGTTCGAAGTCAGAGCGACGTCGTAAAGGGCGACATCTGCGAGGTTGCCAGAGAAATAGAGAGGAGTCCTTTCGACGCGTCGGCCGATAGCGACCTCGAGAGAATCGATACTGGAAATATCAGTATCGACAGGAACATTCGCTGGACCGGTGGAGAGATCTTCTATGCCGTCGATATAGAATCGAATATCCGAAAGCGTAGGTGTAGTATCCTCTTCGAACACGACGGCCACATGATGCCATTGGTTATCTGCAATACTCGTGGAGCCTACGGCGCTTCCGCCCCCAAGGTCGCATCGGAGCGCCCCAAGGGTTCCGCTATCCGGATTACTGTTGAGCCGGACGTGAAATTTTCCCGAGGGAACGTCCCGATTCCCCCACGAGATGATTCCATGGTTCGAGGTGTCGTCGGATCGAATCCAGAATACGATGGAGCGGGATGAGGATCCTCCGATGCCGGGGAGAGTGGTTTGGAGAAAAGCTGCGGTGCCGTCAAAACTCAGGGAGGACTCCGGTCCACCAGCGATGGGCGGAGCGTCGAGGTTCCAAAATGATGATTCTCCCTGAATTCCAATCAGAGAGCCCGGAAAATTCCCACTGGTGTCGCGGGCGATGGTGCCAAAGCCATCATCGAGAGGCCAATGGTTTCGTGGAGCAATGGCGCTACCGTCGTTCCCATCGAGGTCAAATCCGAGGGCGAGGCTTCCATGGGTCCAGCTGGCGTCGTCAAAAAGACGGGTTGTCCACTCCGGATCAAGATCATTTTCGGCTGCGGGAACGAGGTAGCGGGCTGCCTGAGTCTCGCCGATGAGATTGATTTTGAGTGACGCTTCCCCAGTGCCGTAGGAAATGTCAGGCCGTTGTCGAGGAAAAGGAACGATTTCCGAGCCGAACTCGGTGAGAATGCGGGCGCCATCAGGAGCTATAAGGGAAAGGTAATCGCCACCCGCATTCAGTTGAAAGTTTGTGTGTAGTTCGGCTCCCGAAGAAGTGCGATTCTTGCCGGAAGCGAATACCACAATATATCCACCTCCCCTGACGACCGAGCCAGAAGGGAAAACCCATTGTCGGGGTTCCGAGGGGTCATCCGTGAGGGAATGACCTGCGAGGTCGATGGCGGACGGGTCGGGATTGTGGATTTCAATCCAGTCAGGAAAATCTCCGTCCTCGTCGGCGATGATCCCATCGTTGCTGGCCATAAACTCAGTGATCCGGGGGGGCGCGGCCATGAGGGCAGCAGCGTGGAGGAGAACTAGGGTGAGAACTGCCCGGGGTAGTGAGGGGGGAAGGGACATGATGAACGGGTCTCGGGGGATTGTGGGTCCCGTGGATGGTGGGGAGCGAGTCTATTTTCAATGCTGCCCTGCGGGTGTGAAAGCGGACGTAGAAGCAGGCTGGAACGTGTTTTCCTTCCGGGGTCAGGATATCAGGTCTACTTCAATTGATCGCGTTGGGAATGTCATGATAATCAGGAGTAACCCGGACGGGTTTTGGAATGGCTAGTTCCGGGGGAGAACCTTGTCCTGTGGGAAAGAGTTGCCGGTAAGTCCGAGGGTGAGTGCTCCGCCTATCCGGGGGTCGCTGGCTCCGAGAAAGATCCCCTTTCTCTTCATGACCGTCTGGGTAGAACCAATGGGACTGGTAGGGCGGATGATGTGCCCCCTTTTGACGAGAAGGTTCTTAGTGTTTGCTTCTAGGCCGGTCTCAACCAGCAGCTCATCGGGGAGCCATTGGTGGTGAAAACGAGTCGTCCGGGTCGCATCCGCGACATTCATGCCATGATCGATGATGTTGCTGACAATCTGCAGGACGATGTTGATGATCCGGCTTCCGCCCGGACTTCCAGTGGCAATCACGGTATCGTCTTCACCCAGTAGAATGGTGGGAGTCATTGAGCTGAGCATTCGCTTTCCCGGTTCGATGGCATTACGCCGACCACCGATGAGGCCGTAGGCATTTGGGGTTCCCGGTTTTGCGGAGAAGTCGTCCATTTCGTTGTTGAGAAGAATTCCCGTGCCGGGGATGACGATCCGTGATCCGTAACTAAAATTGAGGGTGTAGGTGTTGGAGACCGCATTGCCCTCCTCGTCGATGACGCTAAAGTGCGTGGTTTCATTGCTCTCGGGCGGGGGCAGAGGTCCCAGTCCTGGTGCGATCTGGCTGCTGGGCGTGGCGGGTCCAAGGGTGATGCGTCTGGCTAGCTTTTGCCCGTAGTTTCTTGAGATGAGCTGAGATACGGGTATCTCGGAAAAGTCCGGATCTCCAAGGTAGCGTGACCGGTCGGCGTAGGCCCTTTTCATTGCCTCCGTAATGACATGGATGGTCCTGTCCGAGTTTGAGCCATATTCCCCTATCGGAAAATGAGCCATAATATTGAGCATCTGGATGAGATGAATGCCACCTGAGCTGGGGGGAGGCATGGACATGATTTTCCACCCACGGTAGTGCCCCTGGATCGGCATCCTTTCGATGGCGCGGTAGTCAGCGAGATCCTTGCGGCTGACTAGTCCACCATGAGCACGCATATCACGATCAATCGCGGTCGCAATGTCCCCAAGATAAAATGCGGCAGGCCCTTGTTCAGACAGCAGGCGCAGGCTGCGAGCGAGATCCTTCTGAACGAGGGTGCTGCCTACTGGCCAAGCCTTTCCGTTGGCGTTGAGGAAGATGGATCGGGCTTCCTTGTCTGCGTATAAATCATTTGCGCAGGATTTCAGCGAATCGTGAAGAGCCTGCCCTACGACAAATCCATCTTCGGCTAGTTTGATTGCTGGTGCAAGGGCCCTCCGGATTGAGATTGATCCGTAGTGTCGAAGGGCGTGCGCCAGACCACGAACAGTGCCGGGAACTCCAGATGCCAGCCGCGTGTAGCGAGAAAGTCCCGGGTCAGGAGCGCCTCCCTTCGTCAGAAACATATCGCGCTTAGCTGCCGACGGTGCTTTCTCCCGGTAGTCGAGAGCGATCTGCCGGTTCTCTTCGGCGAGATGAATCAGCATAAAACCTCCTCCCCCCAGATTGCCTGCCCGCGGGAGGGTGACGGCAAGGGTAAAGCCGGCTGTGACCGCGGCGTCGACGGCATTGCCTCCCTCGGCGAGAACTTGTAGTGCCGCCCGGGTGGCGTGAGCTTCCTGAGTGGCGACCATACCTCTCTGACCCTTGACTGGCTGTCTTGGAGAGGGTGTCTCAGGGGTGCTGGTGTTCGTATTCTGAGCGACCAGAGGAACAAAAAATAGGGAAATGGCACCCGGAAGGAAGGCGAGTATCCGGATTCTTGTGAAGAAGAGCAGGGAGCGCATGTGTCGCGTAGTATTGCCTTGTGGAAGTCCGGCTGAACATCCGGAATTATGGGCCTTGCTCCTTGTGGGGTGATTTGCCGGGTTTTCCCCGGTGTTCGAGTTGGAAACTCTCCCCTCTTTCTGTGAAATTGATTGGACCTCTGGTGCGAGAGGTGGAGCATGACGCCCATATGAATCTCAAGATCAGATGCCGTAGACGGGCTCATGCCTTTCTGGCCATCCTGATTGTCTCGGGCGGTGTTGCCTGGGCCAATCCCGCCAAGGATCAACTTGCTCAGTTGCTCAAACGTTTCCCGCAGGCTGATGCAAACAAGGATGGAATACTGACGGTAGCGGAGGCCCTCGCTTTTCGGGACAAGGCAAGCGGTGGAGGTGGTGCGCAACGGGGAGCAGCGCGTTCTTTCAAGGTGCACCCAGGATGGGAGAAGGAGAAATTCCCAGAACATGCGCTGTGCTACCAGTCTCCGGAACGCATCCGAGAGACCTACGCAAAGGTTCTTGGTTCCGGCAGGAATCCAGTTACTTCCTTCGCCAAACCAAAAGATGGAGGGCTTCGGGTTGTCGGCACGGGACATAGTTTTATGGGCCCCGGATATAAGACTCTCCCTAAAATCTGCCAGGCTGCTGGATTTCAGCAGCCTATGCATCTGCATACCGGGGGAGGGATGACGGGTAGCACTCGCTATAAGTGGGAGCAGGAGAATGGCATCTTTCAGTTTAAGGGAAAGGCGAAGCCAAAGCTTCTGGCCTCCATCGCCAATGCGGAATGGGAGGCCATGATGTGGGGCCCTTATTTTAACGACCGGCCGGAATACTACTCATGCTGGATTGAATTTTGCCTTAAGTATAATCCTGGCATGAAGTTTTTCCTCTCCGACGGCTGGCCTCAGATTGAGCACTTGGACAAAATCGAAGGGGCCACAAAGAAGGGGTTTGTTCCAGAAACGATCAAGCAGCTCGGTGAGTTACAGGGACAGGCTTATGGAGAGCTGATCGCCCCTCTCAATGAGAAGTATCCTGGAAGGGTAGTCATCATGCCGACCTGTGAGGCGATGGTGCTGGCATCTCAATATTTTCAGAGGGGTGAGCTGCCTGGAGTGGAAGGTCTCCACCGTGCGCTGGGAGGCAAAGCGAAGTCTCTCTGGCGGGATAAGCTGGGGCACCTNGGGCCGGGATTTGAATGGCTGGAGGGTTATGTCTTTTATGCGTCTCTCTACCGGCGATCCCCCGAGTTGATTGATGGGAAAGTGGAGACTGGAGGGTTTCCGGGAGAGCAGCTCGACAAGGTGTTTCGCAAAATCGCGTGGCAGGCAGTAGTCGCTAATCCCTACTCCGGAATCCGGGATGAGGACAAGGACGGGAAAGCGGACTGAATTACGAGCTTGCGATAGAAGGTCTCATGCGCTGCTGCCATGATCTACTTTTCTGAGATATCATAACAGAGGAGCAGGTCCTGATCGCGGAGGTACAATTTTCCATTAGCCACCACAGGGNGAGCCCACGATTTCTTCTCGCTTCGCTCGGGTTGCTCGAAGCTGCTGATTTCCTTCAATTCTTTCGAAGAAGCTTCAATCAGNGCTACAGGTCCGTTTTCGCTTCGGAGATAGAAGTGTCCGTCGGCAAAGGTCGTGGCTCCCTTTCCAGCGCTTCTCTCGCGGTAGATGAGTTCCCCGCTCCTGATGTTCATGCAGGCAAAGCTCCCTCCAGTTGAGCCGAAAACGTGCCCGTCCAGTTCGATGACACCGCCATGGTGGTTGGCGAATTTTCGGCTCGAATGAATTTCCTTGGCGGACCATTCGTCTCCTTTCCTGTCGATCTGGAAGGCGTGGCAGCCGACTCCATAAGAGGAAGTAACCCAGACAATATTTTGATGAACAACAGGAGTGGTGATCACAGCGGTCTTACCGATGCGCTCGACCCTCCAGAGAACCTTTCCCGACTTGGGATCAATTCCTGCCAAGCTCTTGCCAGTGAGTTGGACATATTGGCGTGTTCCTTTGATGATCGCGATAATTACCGATGAATAGCCGGTTGGATCCGTCCACTCACTGGTTTGCCAAAGTTTTTTCCCGGTTTTGCGGCTGAGAGCCAGAACGGTTCCTTTGGCGCCGCCGGGAGTGCAGATCACGGATTCGCCATCAACAAGAGGGGATTCACTCCACCGCCATCCTGACATCATCTTGCCATCAAAGTCATCCTCGAGGTTGACTGTCCATGCCTTTTCTCCATCAGCTGCGTTGAGGCAGGTCAGATTGGAGTGCTGATCGAGAGCGAACACCTCGCCGCCATCCACGGTGGGTGTGCTCCGAGGGCCAGGATAGCCGCGATGCCCGCCGGCTTCTCCAGTTCGAGATTTCCAGATCAACGATCCGTCCGTTTCCCTGAGAGCGATCACATGGCACCCGTCTGCCAGATCACCCAGCGTGTAGATGACACCCTTTGAAACGGAGATGCTGGAAAATCCGGCACCGGCAGTCCGGGCTTTCCAGGCCAGAGGGGGGCCCCCTTCCGGCCATTTCTTGAGAAGGTCAGTCTCCAGAGAGCGACCATCGCGGTCGGGGCCACGCCACTGTGGCCAGTCCTCAGCAGTTGCCGGAAGAGAGAAACCTCCAAGAATCAGGCTGAAGGTAATGAGGTGGATCCGGAAGTTAGAAGAGGGAAAACTCATTGGTGTTTTTGTTAACATTGCAGGGAAAACGATTAAAAGATTATGGAGGAACAGGTTCAGGATCTCATCCGGGCGGCAAGAATCACAGCCTCGATCAAGCTTTCTGCTCCAGCTTTTCCCTGCCAAGCAATATCAAGAGCTGTGCCGTGGTCAACGGAGGTGCGAACTATTGGCAACCCCAGAGTACAGTTAACCGCCCGATCGAAGGCTAGGGCCTTGAGAGGAATATGGCCCTGATCATGATACATGCAGATAAAGGCGTCTGTCACCGCGCGACGTTCCGGGAGGAAGGCAGTATCCGGAGGCAAGGGGCCTTCAATTCTCATTCCAAGTGAGCGAGCGCGCTCGATAGCAGGGGCAATGATGCGCTCTTCCTCACTATGCCCAAAGAGCCCTCCTTCTCCAGCGTGGGGATTGAGTCCGCAGACTGCCAGTTGCGGTTCTCTGCTCCTGAGGTGCTTCATCGATCGGTAGGTCAGTTCAATGACTTCGAGAATTCGCTCGGTAGTGAGTATACCTGCTACTTGCTGATAGCCGACGTGGACTGTGACGAAGCTGCAGGTTAGAATATCAGATGTTAGCATCATGCAGAAAGTTTCCGTCTCAGTATGCTCGGCGAAGATTTCGGTTTGGCCGGGNTGGGTAATTCCGGCCATGCGGAGTGCCGTTTTGTTCGCGGGAGCGGTCGTCACGGCATCTACCTCACTCCGGCGGCACGCAGTAATGGCACTGTCGAGATATCGATAGGTGGCGTGACCGGTTGCTTCAGAAATGCTGCCTGGAGTAAGCTGGTCGATATTGATTCCATCAAGGCTCAGAACAGAGGGAACGTCCACCATGTTGAGGTCCGCCCGGGTAATCACATTGGAGGGTTTTCGTTTCCCAGTTTTCTCCGCGCAGCGGTAGAGGACATCAGCATCACCGAAGACGACGGGAACACAATGTTCCGACACTCTATCGTTGCCCAGCAGCTCAAGACATATTTCCGGGCCGACCCCGGCGGGATCGCCCATCGTTACGGCGATTTTGGGATGGCTCATGCGCTGCGTTGAATTCTATGCTGTCGAGAGCGCTTAGGCTACGCTGGAATTTTTTTCATGATCGTGGAGGACCACCTCGTGGATACAGAAGGTCCCAAAATTCCTCTCACCATGAGGAGTTTTTAACCAGCTCAGGAGGGAGATCAGGGATGTCTCTTTCAATTCGCGAGAAGTGGAAGTGATGCGCGGACTCCTGTAACCAGAGGGGCCTGCTCGGCGCCGCAATTTCTGGACGTTCCGATTTCATCAGAAATTTTCTTTTAACATTCTCGACAGGGTGATGAATTGGAAATCTTCGAAAATGGGTCGATTTCAAGGTGACGNTCCGTTTACCACACATATCAACGCTACTATGAGACTTTCTCAGCCCCGCATCTTGTTTCTCTGCCTCATGATCCTGTCGCCGCACGTCATGGCGCAGCACAGCCCTGAAAGGCTGCTCTACCGTCGTACTGATAACTTACCCGGAGCAGACTTCACAGGAGCCTTACCCACCAACGTTGATCGGGAAGCCCCTTTCGGAGAACTGGATGATCCATCCTCAAGTCTGATTTCGGCTCTCGACGTGGATCGGGAGCCTGGGACGGAAGTTAACCTGCTGGGAGATAACTACGACCTGGCATTTATTTTTCAGTTTTATGACGAAGATGGCGTGTTTTCGTTCACGGAGAACTTTGATGACCGCGTCAAGGTGGTTGCCACTCCGATTGCCGGATCGGGAAATCTGACCAGCACGGGTGCACCGTTTGAGCACACGGATGTGAGCTGGAATACCCGGACCTTTGGGAACTTCGACTTCTCCGCTGAGGGTGGCGGAGGCTGGTTCAACGTCGATATCTGGCTTGTAGAAGACGGTGGTGGTGCGCAGTCGGCTGCGGATATCGGGTTCGGCTATTACAATGACTTCTCCACCAACACCGCAGATTTCGGGGGTATCGGATACGTCGGCGCCTTTGGCCTCAGCAGCGGTGCGCCTGCGGCATTTGACACGGACGCCAACGGTCAGAGCTGGGGGGCCTACCTCGATAGCTTTGATCCAGACATTGATACTGATGGCGACAGTATCCCCGACGGCTACGAAGAGCAGTTCTTTCCCGGAGACCTGACTCAACTTGGGCCGGGAGACTTTGACGAGGACGGAGTGAATGACGCCGAGGAGTATACTGACGGGACAGATCCTACGGTAGCCGATGGAGACGATGACGGGCTCAATGACGGCGCTGAGAAGGCCGCCGGAACCGACCCATTCAATCCCGATACCGACGGGGACGGGCTGCTTGATGGCGTAGAAACCGACACCGGAACTTTCGTCAACGCCAGCGATACCGGCACCGATCCGCTCAGCATCGATACCGATGGAGACAGAGCTGCTGACGCTCTTGAAATCAACGAAAACACCGATCCGAATGATCCTGACAGCACTCCGGGTATCGTCACGATGCAGCCATCCTTTGTTCCGATCAATGAGGTCGCCAGTGGAATCTACAGTCCGGACCTGACTCAGACCGGCCTGAACTACCAGGAAAACAAATACAACGGCGGCACCATCCTGAACGGGCAAAGTCAGAACAACTATAACATCCAC
>PARF01000007.1 GCA_002709915.1 Roseibacillus sp.
TTCTCTCACCCACACGATGTGCGGGATGGAAAACCGGAATTGCTCGCCAAGTATGGGGCGGTAAATCACTCGGATCCGGGATCTCCTCCACCTGCGAATNCGAAGCAGCCNCCACTTCCCGTNGGATACCTGCCGCNGCACCCCTTCGATAATACTCACATGACCGTTCGCGACGAGGTTGCNGTTCCCGGNGTCTGGNAGNGGAGGGATGAGCGAACNATCCGTAATGAACTGGGGAGAGAGTTTGCCTGCAGCGAGAATATNGATATCCAGATTGGCCGGGTTCTCCGCAAGCTTGAGGAGATGGGAGANNTGGAGAACACCTACATCTTTTATACCGCAGATCATGGAATGGCGATCGGTCGGCATGGACTGCAGGGGAAACAGAACCTCTACGAGCACACCTGGCGNATCCCTTTCATTGTCAAGGGGCCGGGGATCCGGGCAGGCTCNCGGGTGCCTGGTAATATTTACCTCCTCGACGTTCTCGCGACCCTCTGTGACCTCTCTGGTATCGAGGCACCGAAGACCAGTGAGGGGAAAAGCTTCAAGCCTGTATTGCTCGGGGAGAAGCTATCGGTCCGGGAGGTGCTCTACGGGGTCTATTGTGGAGGGGCCCGTCCGGGCATGCGGTGTGTGAAGAAAGGGGACTGGAAACTGATCAAGTATCAATCCGACAAGGGNAAGATACGGGAAACCCAGCTCTTCCATCTCGCCCGGAATCCGCANGAGCTCNTCAGCCAGCATCACAGCCAAGAAGTAATTGACCTCACCGGCCACAAGCCGGGGCAGCACCAGCGCAACCTCGCGGATGATCCGGGATACGCCGGGAAGNTGGAGGAAATGGAGACACTNCTTCTGGCCGAGATGCGTCGGCTCGATGATCCCTACCGGCTCTGGAATCAGCCTGATGACGGGTTGCCTGTCCCGGAATACAAGGAAAAGATTAGCCGTCCGAAGAGGAAGAGTTCGTCTCGACCCGGGCCCTGAACCGGTAGGCCCATGCGAGTGGAGTCGCGTCAGGCTAGAATCTCGTTGATCACCTTTCCAGCTACGTCAGTGAGACGGAAGTCGCGCCCATTGAAGAAATAGGTGAGGCGTTCGTGGTCGATACCGAGGAGGTGCAGGATGGTGGCATGGAGGTCGTTGACGTGGACTCGGTTTTCCACAGCCTTGTAGCCGAATTCGTCACTTGCTCCGTAGTGGGCACCTCCCTTGATGCCTCCTCCGGCCATCCACATGGTGAAGGCNTTGGGATTATGGTCTCGACCCTTACCGCTCTGTGCGTCGGAGGNGCGCCCAAATTCCCCTCCCCAGACCACGAGGGTATCCTCGAGCATTCCCCGAGACTTGAGGTCGGAAAGAAGGGCGCCAATTGGCTGGTCGACGCTCTTGGCTGCGATTCGGTGATTGGCCCCGATATCATTATGACCGTCCCACGGAACGTCGGCCACTCCTCCTCCGCCGCCGTTGGTGCCTGCGTAGAGCTGCACGAAACGGACCCCTCTCTCGATAAGCCTCCGGGCCATGATGCACTGACGCCCAACGAGCTGGGTCTCCTTCTGGTCGAGTCCGTAGGCCTGTTGAGTGGCTTTTGATTCCTTTTCGACATCCATGGCTTCCGGGGCGGCGGTTTGCATTCGGTAGGCGAGTTCGAAGGACTCAATCCGAGCAGCGAGATCTCTTTCAAGAGATCGGGGCTCTCCGTGAGCCCGGTTCATCGACCTGAGGATATCGAGCTGGGCACGCTGGTGCTGGTCACTCATGTTCTTTCGTCGTGCGAGATTNCCTATNGGATTAGTTCCGTTGATGGCAGTAGGCTGAAACTTCTTTGGCAGGAAGCCGGGTGCCCAGATAGGTTTTCCGCCGCGCGGCATGGCACCGTGCAGGACAACGAACCCGGGAAGGTTCTGGTTTTCACTGCCGAGGCCATAGGTTACCCAGGAGCCCATTGCGGGGCGTCCCTGCAGGAACATTCCGGAATTCATTTCCAGCATGGCCGGGGTGTGGTTGTTGGATTGCGAGTAGCAGGAATAGAGAAAAGCCATGTCATCCACATGCTGCGCCATGCTCGGGAAAATCTCGGAGACCCAAGTCCCGGAGTCTCCGTGCTGCTTCCATGAAAAAGGGGAAGCGAGAATCTTACCATCGGTGGTAAAAAACCCGGTCTTGNGATCCGCCCCGATGAGTTTTTCCCCGTTGCGCTTCTGGAGCTCAGGCTTGTAGTCGAAGGTATCTACCTGAGACGGGCTGCCTGGCATAAAGAGCCATATCACAGACTTGGCCTTCGGGGCGAAGTGTGGCCCCGGGACTGTTGGTGACGAATCGGATTCGGTTGCAGTCTGTCCCAATAGTCCCTCCTCGGTGAGAAGCTTGGTGAGGGCGAGGGAGCCACAACCCAGGCCAGCCTTCTGGAGAAAATTGCGGCGGGAAGCATAGAAGTGGGAATTACTCATATCAATCGACAAAGATAAATTCGTTGAGGCAGATGACCGTCTGNCAGAAGTCGGCAATCGCCATTTTCATAGCCTCCTCCGTATTGCCGTAGGATTCAGCCTGTCCTTCGATGAAAGCGCTCATTTGTTGCTCTTCGATGGTAGAAGGAGGCCGGGCTAGTGCATGGGAATAGGCTCGGTGAATAACCTCAGAGATCGCAACTGTCTTATCCGGGCGAACACGAAGGGCAAACTTTTCAGCGAGTTCCCGCACGTAAGATGAATTCATCATGGCGAGAGCCTGAGGTGGAACGGTGGTGGCAATCCGCTGCCCTATACCCTGCATGGCGTCAGGTGCGTCAAACAGCTGCAGGATGGGGATGAGGTTACTCCTTTTAACGGTGAGATAGATACTTCTTCGCGTATGTCGCTGATCGACCGTCCCCTTACCGAACATTCGTTTGTCCAGTGTNCCGCTGACCGCCAGCAGTGAATCCCGAATTACCTCTGCCTCTAGCCGTGTGGCTCCCCTCCGCCACCAGAGTTTGTTCTCCGGGTCTACTTTCATCGCCACCTGATTGGAACTTCCCTGCTGGCGGTAGACAGCACTCATCATGATCATCTTGTGCAGGGGCTTCAGCCGCCAATTGTTCCTGATCAGTTCACCCGCGAGATAGTCCAGGAGGCCGGGATGAGTCGGGGGGCTGCCCTGTGCTCCNAAGTCACTTGGAGTCCTCACGATACCGAGTCCAAGATGATGCTGCCAGAGGCGGTTTACGATGACTCGTGCGAGGAGGTGTCCGGCGCCCTTTTGCTCGTCCGTTATCCAATGAGCCAGCGCGACTCGAGGNGGACGACTCTCAGTCTTTTTGAGCCAGTAGTCCTCAGTGAGATTTTCGGATTGCAGGACCCGGAGGAACGCCGGGGTGGCCAGTCCCGTTTTCGAGTTCGATTCTCCGCGCTCGAGAAAGTAAACTTTTCGGGTGTCGGCTCCAAAATTATACGTCGCCCCTCCCTTTCTCGCGGCATAAATATTGATTAGGGAGGGCTTGGGCGCTTTTTTTGCGTGTTCATTAACGNCGTTGTTCAGCTTAGTCCAGTCCGGGTCTCGCGGTGCATACCACTTCAGGACCTCCTTTTTCTGTTTGTCATTCCAGTCTTCTTTTTTCAGGACGAGGATAGCTTTAATATTTTCCGGCACCTCGGGGGAGGTGCTGAAGTAGAATCCAGATCCACCACCTCCGTTGATAATTTTTACCAGCAGCTGATTGGCTCCCGCCTTAAGCTCGAGGGTAATCTTGTCCTGATCCTTGGCAACTCCGCCCTGGGTCTCCTTAGCCAGCACGGACTCGCCATTGAGCCACACCTTGATGGCGTCATCTCTCCCGAACGAGACGGGAAGAGGTCGNGCGGAGGAGACTTCGATGGTTCGGAACAGATAATTCGCACTGTTGTCTCCCTTGAGCGTATTGTGAATGACCCCGTCCTTCCATTCGGGGCGAGCTACCCATTTACGATCTTCGTAGGTTTTGGAGAGGTCTACATTCTTCTCCGGGGGAAACGCTTCGTTGTAGGCCTTTTTGAAATCCGGGGCTCCAAAGGGCCCTATATGGCTCCAGGGACTGAGGGTTTCGGCTTCCTCGGGTTCCCCACGGGTTGCCAGCCAGTCGGCCAGACGTGAGGGAAGAACTTCCTCCTCGAACTTTTTCCGGGAGTTCACGATTTTTTCGTGGTCTGCATCGAANTTTTGTTTTTCCTCCCTTGTTCTAACTGGGTCTGGATCATGTGCATGATTCTGGAAGCCCGTCTCAGAGAAACACGACACCAGCCGGTAGTAGTCACTAATTGGCAAGGGATCATATTTGTGGTCGTGACATCGCGCGCAGCCGATTGTCAGACCGAGCATGGAGGTGCCCATGGTGTGGACAATATCATCTAGTTGTTCGTAGCGGCTCCGCTCTCTCTCTTTCTGGGTCTGCTGGGATGTGAAAGGACCAGCAGCGAGGAATCCTGTAGCGGCTTGTGCCATGTAGCTTTCCGGCTCGATTTGATCACCTGCAATCTGCAGACGAACAAAGCGATCATACGGCATGTCCTCGTTCAGAGCCCTGATTACAAAATCGCGGAAGTGGTAGGCCTCTNCCCGGTCCTTGTCGAAGGCGTAGCCATTGCTCTCGGCGAACCGTGCAAGGTCCAGCCAATGCCGTGCCCATCGTTCACCGTAGTGAACTCCTCCAAGAAGCCGGTCAACAAGCTTCTCGTAGGCCCCGGGGGACTCATCGTTGAGGTNGGCCTCGATCTCAGAGGGATCTGGCGGCAGACCCCATAAACCAAACATCGCCCGGCGGAGCAATGTTTGTCTGGAGGCCTCAGGATTTGGGCGAAGTGCACTCTTTTCGAGTTCCGCTAGAATGAACTGGTCGATGGGCGTGCGCCCCCACGANTCATCTGTTACTTGAGGCGGGCTGACTGATTTGAGGGGCTGGAAAGACCAGAACTCGCGCCCTTTCACCAGATTGATTCCGGTGGGCCGATCTGTTTCCTCCTCGGCGCCAGAGACCCCCGGGAGGGTTGAGCATGCCAGAGTGAGAATTACAACGACTGGGCGTAACATAGATGGGGGATAGTAAGAATTATTACGAATAGCGCAAACGGGATCTTGCCCTTCGAAGGTGGGATGACAAGAGGAGGGCTTCCCTTGGCGAGGTTCAGAATTCCGGAGCTGAGGCAACGGGCACTATGTCACTATTTATTGAGGTGCTATCTTGCTTCCCTGCGAGCTTTATCGCATTATTTCAGCGCATTCAGAGTGTTTTCTCGGCCGTCAGGTTGGGAAAACCGGCAACCTGTTGCGGAGACNACAAGGTGCCTGTGCCAGCTGGCACGATGCGCAGCCCGAAATGGCTGAACGAAGGTCCTCCAGAATGACTTCAGAGGTGTTCGTTCAACCGTTTATAGCTGCGACTGCGGATGCTTCTCCTCCGCAAAGAACCATTACCATGAGCGACTCAAACACAAGGCCAGCAATGCAACTCATAAGCAGGGAAAGGGAGTCACATCCCAACCATCATCTTACAAATAACAATGGCACTTGGTGGTGCCAGATTACTGTTCATCAGGGGCCTTTCTCCAGGCGTCTCCGCTTCTCGCTGGGAACGGGGGATCTGGAGCGAGCCCGGTCACTGCGAGACAGGGTCTTTGATAATTTGACTGGTGGCCCCCAGCTAACCTAGGGCTGCTCGTTTGCTACATGGTAGATTANNCACAAGGCGCGAGCTTTGGACACGCTATCGGGAGAATTCAGGAAATTTCCGCTGACACTTTTTCCAGAAAGAAAAGAAGCCGCCGGTTGCGAGAGAGCGAGCCGCCCGATCTGCTCCTCGATCAAGAAGAACAAGCTCGACGCCATGAGTGGCTAAATCCTGCCGGATGCTNGGTATCAGATCGCCAAGAGGTCCGACCTCGGGACGGAGAGCTACGATTTGGCAGAGTTTCTCCCGACTTGCCCATTGTTCGAGTGATTGGTTCTGCTGTAACTCTGTTACGATCTTGGGCGAAANCTGAAAGTGTTCCTCCGCGCGAAGACATGCGTCTCCCAATGCGGTCGTCAGCCATTTCCGTTTGGGTTCGGAGAAATCCAATGTCTCCCAGGCATCGAAATTTCCACTAATCAACACGGCCTTTGGCTTCAGAGCGGAAAGGGGGCTATCTTCTGGGAGTAAATCTTCCTCGTGGACCCAGATTCCGAAATTTGGGGTATCGGGCAGAAGTTCCGGGTCAAGGCTCGGGTGAGTGATTGGTTCCTTTTCGATGGCACCGGGATGGAATGCTACCGGGCTTTCAAGGATTTCAAGGCCCTCCTGCAGCGTATCCAGGAGTTCAGGGCTCATGAACTTTTCAATGTTGGACCGCCTTGGCAGGTAGGTCTTTCCGGGTGTTTGAAGACCTGCGACCCACCTCCACGACAGGGTGTTCGATGCTGGATCAGCATCGAGGAGGTTCTTGAAGAAAAAGTGAGCGCCGAGTTGCCATGGGAGGCGCTCGACATGAATCCACCAGCCCGCGAACCACATNCGGGCGTGATTGTGCAGATACCCCGTGGTCCGCAGTTCCTTCGCGAAGTGATTCATTAGCGCCACTGGACCTTTGCCGGCTTGGCAAAGGGAAGCCCTTTCCCGTGCCTTCGCGTAGCGGGGGCTATCGTGGATCAATTGTAAATCATCGAGGTATTTACGCCACACCTTCGGTCGGAGGGAAAGCCACGCTTTCCAGTAGCGGCGCCAATAGACTTCCTGGGTAAATTTCTCGATAGTGGAAGGGGCGTAACGTTCCAAGGGTGCTCTAGAGCATTCCTCTTCCGTAATAAGGCGATGCCTGATGGCAGGGGAAAGGCGAGAAACGTTATGATGCCCCGGGATTACATGATTCCGGTGGCGCGAATAACGCCCGACGGAGGGAATAAATTCCCGAAGCCGCTGAAGAGCTTCTAGGCGGGTGGATGCAAACTGAACCGTATCTGATGGGAAAAGNGAACGGGTCATTGGGCTTGTATTGAAGAAGGCTGGATTGCTGATTCAGGATTCTACACTCTCACAGATCCGCTATCTGGGAGGGAGAATCACATTGCGAAGATTTCGAGATAACACATCGCCCTTCCTTCCAATAGTGCAAGAGAGNTAACGACTTTTCCTAAATCCCGTGGTAGCCGCTGATGTAAAAATGTCCTCTGTGGGCGAGCTAGATGCCTGAAAAAGGACTGATCGAGTAGCGAACTTTTGCCCCACGGCGAATGCCCTTGATGGAAACGTCCGCCCTCATATGGCGACCTCGTTCTCCATGTGGATCGTGCTTNTACCGGCAGTGGGTCACTGGGCTCAGCTGCAGAAACCCAGACATTGCCAAGTTACGAGGCAGCCTTCGCCTGCAAGGAGGTGTTTAGAGAGCCCATCGAACATACGTCATTACTCGAATGTTCCCAAACTTACAGGGATCCCGATTTAACAACATGCCTTAAAAGGTGCAGATGGGTTCACAGCGGATTTTTCGACAGGAAGGTCATGCCCAGATTCGGGGCTCCTTGGGATTTCCCTCATCTGGAGGGTAGGAAATGGCACCTTTGAGAGAGTAACGGTG
Source organism: Roseibacillus sp. (assembly GCA_002709915.1). Taxonomy (GTDB): domain Bacteria; phylum Verrucomicrobiota; class Verrucomicrobiia; order Verrucomicrobiales; family Akkermansiaceae; genus Roseibacillus_B. Next base: position 7,569 of record PARF01000007.1, read on the forward strand.
GGCTGACCACGCCGCTGCTGCTGCGTCAACGATGTCATCTGAGGCAAGGTGCCGGACCGGAAANAGCAGGTGATCGCTCANCTCCAGACCGTTTTCTTCTAAGAGAGAAATTCGTTCACGGAATCCCCCCCACGTCTTTTTTGAAAAGGTGAGCGGTAGCCCAGCGTTCATTACAGTAAAAGAGAGTTCAGGGTGGACTTCGATGACGGGAAANCCTTCTCGCCGTATCCGATTCACCTCTGCAATTTTCGCACGAAGATGAAGGCTTTGTCGGGAGAATGCCCTCCCATAAAGTTGACGGCATTTTGCGTTCACCTCGTTAAACTCTGCCTCAAGCCACCCTTTTTCTATTGTGAACTGTGGCAGTGCCGGAAAAATACTTCTTCCGCGTTCCGGGCCCAAAGCTTGCCTCGCCTGAGTGTCCGCAGGTCTGGTTGGTGCATCGAGCAGTTGAATCGGCATATCGATCCCGGCTACTTTCAGGTTCGGGATGCTCTGGAGAACCTCCCTCAGAGAGTTCGAGGACGTCGTTCCGGCTACTGCTCCAGACTGGTTGAGCCATACTCCGACCCACCCTTCCCTACATCCATCAACTCCAGCGATCATTGGTCAGTTTGACGGGTTGTAGTGCTCAACTATCAATCGAACCTGGGATAAACCGTATTTTCCCTGATGATGGACTCAGCAGTGCGCAGGCCAGAGGTCAGGGCTCCCTCGATTGAGGCACTCGTGCAGTGATCGCCACAGATAAGTATTCCATCCAGACGAAGGAATGCGTCTTTTTTCNCGCTGCCCCGGTCTGGGCCTTGCTCCGGCAGAGCACGCCTGATCTGGTCGGTATGCAGGTGCTCCCACGAGTGCACTTGTTCTCCGAACCACTGTCGCAGCTCGCCAAGAACCGAACGTTCAAACTGAGTACCCTGATGAAGGCCTAAAACGGAAACCGAGATTAACGCTTGGTTTCTGGGGGCGTAGGATGGCGCTACATCTGACAGCACGCATACGTTATTCACGAGGCCACGCGCCTCTCCATTGAGGGCAATGATGGCCTCATTCAGCGGAGATCGAGGCGCTGAATAGTGGAGGCCCGTGACCGATCGCCACGGGACGGGAGCAACCTGAAGTCCCGGCACGATCCGAGCTGCAGATTCCGCATCGGTTGCCACCACGACTCGATCTGCACCAATGGTTTCTCCACCGGAGAGGGTGACCCGGTTTGTTTCAAGGGATTCCACGGTGGTGTTGGTTCGGATCACATTCGGCGGCAGTCGGGCTTCAAGCTGCCGGGGAATTTCCTGCATGCCTTTGGCGGGGATGGTGGCGTGTCCTGTCGCGAACATCCGAAATGTAAATTCAAACATCCTGCTGGAGGTTCTTAGATCTCTTTCGAGGAAGATGCCGCCATAAAAAGCTCGGAAAAAACCGTCGATCATATCTTCGGAAAAGCCATATTTCTTGAGATAGTANTCTGTTGAGACGTCTTCTCTGAGACGATTTCGCCACGGCATGAGCGCCTGTAGTCGCATTTTTCCTACCAGTAGTTTGTCCCAGAAATTTCCAATGGGCTGAAATGGGGTTGAGAGTGCATATTGCGGACATCGAAAAACGTCCATCAGGCGGNGGAGTTTGCCGCGTTGGAACACGAGTGCTCCCGGGCGGAAAGGCTTTAAATTGAGCGCTTTGAGATCCAGTAGTTCTGCAGCCTTAGGGTAGGCATCGAGAAATACCTGAAATCCACGGTCGAGTATAAATCCCTTGTGCGATCTGGAGCGCACTCTTCCTCCCAGATCGCGGGAAGACTCTATTAGAAGCACGCGAACGCCCTCTTCATGGAGTCGAACAGCACAGGCCAGACCGGACAACCCACCACCTACGATGACAACCTTTNCGTCCTCACTCATGGTCGGCCGCGATCATCACTCGACGGTGATGCCCTCGGCAAGGACGACGTGCTGNAGAGCCTCTTCCATCGTGCGACGAACTCGAGCCGTAGTTTGATGCAGGAAGGCGTGGAGTCGAGCGTCCTCGGGATTTCGACTTTCGCATTCACTACTATACTTCTCAAAAGCCGAAAGACCTTGGAGAATTCCCGCCAGATGCTGCGGGCACTCGCACTCCACGGTCGTGGAAACCTTGGCCAGTTNCCCGAGTTGCTCTGGGCTGTAGAGGCGTGGCGGAACCGGGCCTTGATTGAGTGGGATTCCCGATTCCCCTTGCGGGATCATGCAATGACGAAAAAGCTGTTCACCAGAGACCGGGGCTTTAAGCAGCTGGACGCCCTCAATGGCTTTGGCTAAGGCAGTAGCGGTGTTGCTGGCTGTAAAATGGTAGATGAGAATTGTCCTTGGTGCCTTGGTTCTGCGAACCAATTCTCTCACGGAGGTGATGGTCTCGGGGAAGAGGGTTTCTGCCTCGATGACAACCAGATCCGCTTCGGCGATCCGCGGTGCCTCAAATGCAGCCCTCAGGTTTTCAAAGACCTCCCCCAGGTCGAGGTCGAATGCAGGGTTTGAGGACAGTGTTTCGGCGACGGAGGATCCTACAACGACTATCCGCCGTCTTGGAACCAAGGGGGCGGGCGGAACGTTATCACCAGCCAGTCGTTCCTGAAGTTCCTCAGAGCTTAGGTCCGCGATGCTGCTGATCGAGTGGCCGCGCAGGGTCAAACTTCGCAGTAGGGCAAGCCTCTCNATGTCTTCTCGGCCATACAGTCTCCTGTTTGACGGGGTGCGCTCAGGTACGACGGCCTCGTAGCGGGCCTCCCACATGCGAATGTTAGACGCGGACAGTCCTGTCCTCCGAGCAACAGCTCCGATACCAAAGGTTTGCCGTGATCCATTTTGCATGACGNGGGCAATTTACGCTGGAACTTGTTTTTCTCTACAGAAAATACACATAAGTGGCAGAAAAAAAATTTGTTGATAAAAGGTTGAAATAATAAAGTCCTGAGAAAGAGGTGTTTATGTTTTGAATGGAATTTGTGCTACTTGACGTCTTTCGCCACGATCAGGTCCTTTTTTACGCTGTTTAGATCATAACCAACTCGGTCTAGGGGTACTCCAAAANGGAAGGTTCAGGGAGAGGGANGCCAGCCGCTCAAAAACCGTCAGGATAAACCAATGAAAACCAACACATGAACCTAGATCACACACTACTAGCGAATACCGCCGCAGGCGGATTATCCGTCAANGAACTGACCCAGTATCTTTTCTGGATTGGTTTTATCGCCATGGCGAGTGGAACGGCGTTCTTCTGGCTCTCGAAGAATGACGTTCTGCCGAAATATCGGAGTACATTGATCGTCTCTGGCCTAATTACAGGGATTGCTGCCTACCATTATTTCACGATGGCTAACGTCTACAAAAGCGGGGAGTTTCCCACCGAATACAGATACATCGACTGGATTATCACGACACCTCTCATGCTCATCAAGTTTCCCATGTTGTTGGGACTCGGGGCTCAGGGAAAAAANTGGCTCACGCAGCTCGTTGTGCTGGATCTGATCATGATTGTTACGGCTTACATAGCCGAGGTCTCTGACGTTAACTCCGGCACTTGGTGGACATTCTTCCTCGTAGCNGTTGTCGCGTGGGCTGCCATCATCGGCCTACTCTTCACAGGTATCGGAGGAGCGATCGAAGGTGCAGCCGAGCCCATCGCAAAGGGTCTCCGGCAAATGCGACTTTTTATCGCTGTTGGGTGGGTAATCTACCCGGTCGGGTTCCTTCTCGCTCTTGCAGGCGAGGACGGAGGCAGCATCCGGGAGATCGCATACAACATTGCTGACGTTATCAACAAGGTTGGCTTTGGATTAGTNGCCTACTACGCCGTGAAGACGATGAGTGCACTGGAGCAAAAGGGCGCTTAGAGCTCACATAAACGAATATTGAACGTATTGTGACGGTATTGAGTCGGCGGTGAAAAACTGTCACCGCCGACCTTTCCGTAAAATCCCGCCAAGGCCGCCCTAGATGTATTTTCTGCCCCCGCTACTCTTGTTTCTTCTGGCCGGTAGTGGCGCCTTCGCCAGCGATTGGGTCGATACCTGGTGGTTTCTCCCTTTCCTCATTTCAGCCGTGCTGATTGGCTTGCCACACGGGGCCGCGGATTGGGGTGTGCTCTGCAGGCTGGTAGCACGGAAAAATCGGGCGCGGAGTATCAGAGGGGTGGGAATTTACAGCGCATTGCTGCTGGTCTCTACCTTCATGGTGTTTTCCACTCCACCCTTGGGTCTGGCTCTTTTTCTGGTCGTTTCTGCATGGCATTTTGGAGGCGCTGACGCCCATGATTTTGGGGATCAATTTCAGCTCAGAACCTGGCACCGTCTCCTCCGTCTCACCGCTGCCTCCCGAGGGGTGTTGATCGTGACATCCCCATTCGTATTTCGGTTTGNGGATATGTTTGGTGCCTGCGAGGCCTGGTGCGCGATGCTTAGTTCCTCGTGGTTACCCGCCGAACACAGTGGCGCCTTCCAGGGATTCGTCCTTGGATCNTTTGTCCTTTCAGNCGCTGCTTCCATGGCAGTNATGCTGGTATTGGTGCGATCTTCAAATGCGCGAGCAGCCGGGTGGTTGGCCCTCGAGACTGCTCTCCTTATTGCGATCTTTGCCTTTCTCCATCCTTTGTTCGCACTTGGGGCTTATTTCCTCTGCTGGCACAGCTTGCGCCACATCTCTCACCTTCGGGAACTCAGCGGTCCCGGGACGGGAATTGGATGGCTTTATCGGATCTCAGGACCGTTTTTCTTTCCGTCTCTCGTGGTGATCGGGTTTCTCGCCTGGACAACCGGAAGCCTCCTGTCGCCTGAGAGGCTTGCAATCATTCTTCTTATTTTCTTTGCGATTGTGACACCAGCCCACCAATGGTTGGTCAGTCAGGAAATGCAATCCCCTCGCACGGCTTGAAATTTTTTCTCTGTGAGAGTATCCAAGATCTCTCTGCTTATTAGACATGCCGGTCACGCAGCTNAAAAACAACTCACGTCACGTTGTGGTCGTGGGGGCTGGTCCAGGGGGCTTGACCTGCGCGATGATCCTCGCTCACCGGGGATTTCGAGTTACCGTGGTCGAAAAAGGGGGCCGAGTGGGAGGGCGAAATGCGGAGCTTCGGGCTGGTGAATTTTCTTTCGATACCGGTCCAACATTTCTTCACCAGCGCTTCACCCTCGACGAAGTGTTCGCTGAAGCAGGGAGGAAGCTCGATGAGGTGTTGGACCTCGTTCTCCTCGATCCGATGACACGGTTGAGCTGGGGAGAAAAGAGTCTCGAGACAAGTTGTGACCCCGCCAAGATGGCGAAGGAAATTGATCGTAAGTTCCCCGGGGAAAGCGCCGGGTTTCAGCGGTTCATGCGGGATCACGAGGCGAAGCTTCGAGTTCTTTTCCCGTGTCTTCAAAAGCCCTACACCCGGGCTGTAGACCTCGTGAGTCCGAAGTTGNTCAGGGCTCTNCCATATGTAGCCACAGGGGATAGCGTATTCAAATTGCTTGAGCGCTATTTTACTGATGANAGGCTTAGACTGGCTTTCACTTTCCAGTCCAAGTATCTTGGGATGTCTCCATGGAAATGCCCGGCGCTATTCAGCATTCTTGCGTATCTGGAGTATCAGTTCGGCGTTTACCATGTGCAGGGAGGTCTCTGTCAGATTTCCGAAAAAATGGCGGAGGTGGCCGCGGCCGATGGAGCGGAAGTTAGGCTCGACTCTCCAGTCGAAGAGGTATTGACGGCAGGGCGAACGGCGAAGGGGGTGCGGCTTTCTTCCGGTGAAATCATCAAAGCTGATGCAGTCGTGATGAATGCAGACTATGGAACAGCGGTGACCCAGCTCCTTAATGGTCATGGCGTGCCTGATCAGCGAATGCGCAGAAAGGGTTTTTCATGCTCCACCTTCATGATTTATCTCGGGCTGGATAAAATTTACGAGGAAGAGCCGCATCATCATATTTTGTTCGCTGACGATTACTGTCGTAACATTACGGAGGTCCAGGATGAGAGGAACGTTTCGCGGGACATGTCGATCTACGTGCGCAATTCATCTGTAACGGATCCGCATGTAGCGCCTGCTGGGGGTTCTGGTATCTATGTCCTGGTTCCAACGATCAACTTGCGGCATGGATCGGACTGGGATGAAATCCAGCAGGAATATCGAGATCGGATCCTGCAGAGAATCGAAGAGCGGACTGGTATGAAAGACCTGAGGGNGCACATCGTAGAGGAGCGTATTGTTTCGCCACGGCACTGGAGGGACGACTATTCCGTCTATCTCGGAGCTACCTTCAATCTGAAACATACTTTAAATCAGCTGCTTTATTTACGTCCGCACAATCGATACCGGAATTTCAAGAACCTGTATCTTGTCGGAGGTGGAACGCATCCCGGTTCGGGACTACCGACGATTTATGAATCCGGGAGAATAAGCTCAAACCTCGTGTGCGAGCAGTTCGGGCAAAAATACCCTCAGATTGACTTTGCGACACCTCTTCTCAATCCCAAGTAGGATATGCGGTGCACAGGTATCCGGCAGCATNTGCTGGGTGTGATTTCCCTTAGAGCGAGGGTTCCGCTGGTCCACCGGCCGTTAGCCTGNAAAAATGGCGCGCCCGAGAGGAGTCGAACCCCTAACCTCCTGATCCGTAGTCAGGCGCTCTATCCAATTGAGCTACGGGCGCAAATACCAATGATGGCGAGGGCGGAAGGTAGGCAATTGGTGAGTTCTGTCAAGTGGGCTTGCCGACCAACACGGCCCCTCCAGGTATTCCCCTAGTCGACTTGTCTTTCTTTTAAAGAGTGGGTGCGTTCAACGTCGCTGTCTGCGACATTTCCCTTGATTTTGAGGGTTCTATCCCTAGGTTCGGCCCCCCTCGAGCTCAGAGTTTGAGGATATGTGACGGCTGTTGGAGCCCCATTGTCGTCGCAGAATGGGGCAAATGTCGGAAGGCAAATCAACCAACAACCAACCTTAACAGAAAGAAAATGAGTAACGAAGCCGTCGCGGGCGCGACGATCAGTGCTGAACTGGACGCACTGATTGATTCCAAATTCCGCGAATTTAAAGAAGGTTCCATTGTTAATGGAACAATTCTCGACATCCGCCCCCAGGTAGTGATTGTCGATGTCGGATATAAGTCGGAAGGGGTAATCCCGGCCTCTGAGTTTGAAGATGACGAGATCGAGGAAGGAGACGAGGTAGAAGTTCTTCTCGAGCGTCTCGAAAATGACGAGGGTATGATCGTCTTGTCCAAGGAAAAAGCCGCGCACAAGCAGAACTGGGACAAGATAGTTAAGGTATTTGAGGACGGGGGCCTGGTTAAAGGAAAGGTTAAGAGCATGGTCAAGGGTGGTCTCATGGTGAACGTCGGAGTCGAGGCCTTCCTGCCTGGCTCTCAGGTCGACATTATTCCTCCAAAAGATTTGAATGAATTTGTCGGCAAGATCTACGAGTTCAAGATCGTCAAGGTAAACGACGAGCGGCAGAACATCGTATTAAGTCGCCGTGAGGTTATTGAGGCCGAGCGCTCGGAGCGTCGGCAGCGTTTCCTGCAGACCGTCAAGGTTGGAGACAAGGTCACAGGGCAGGTCAAGAATCTTACCGACTTCGGTGCTTTTGTGGATCTCGAGGGTATGGATGGTCTCCTGCATATCACTGATATGAGCTGGGGTCGAATCAACCACCCGAGTGAAATGCTGAGAATCAGTCAGGAGATTGAGGTGCAGATCCTTGATGTGGACCGTGAGAAGGAGAGGGTATCGCTTGGACTGAAGCAAATGACTGACAATCCGTGGGAGGATATTGAGGCGAAGTTTCCGATGGGATCACACGTCAAAGGTCGGATCACCAAGTTGCTTCCTTATGGAGCCTTTGTGGAATTGCAGCGTGGAGTCGAGGGTCTCGTGCACGTTTCTGAGCTCTCATGGGTCAAGAGGATCACTCGCCCGAGTGACGTGCTTGAGCTGGATCAGGAGATTGAGGCGGTCGTGCTTGGAATCAGCATTGAAGAGCAGAAAATCTCTCTCGGTGTCCGTCAGTTGGAGCCTAATCCATGGGATGAAATTGAGGGCCGCTACCCGATTGGCGCCAAGATCAACGGTGCGGTTCGCAACCTTACCGCCTACGGAGCTTTTGTAGGGCTCGAGGAAGGTATCGACGGGATGATCCACGTCTCCGATCTGAGTTGGACTCGTAAAATTAACCACCCCAGTGAAATCCTGAAGAAGAACGAAGAGGTGGAAGCCATTGTTCTCGCTATCGACAAGGAGAATCAGCGGGTCTCATTGGGAATCAAGCAGCTCGATACTGATCCTTGGTCCGATATTGATACCAAGTTCAAGGTTGGAGACGTTGCGAAGGGAACCGTAGCTAAGATCGCNAGCTTTGGTGCATTCGTCAGCCTCGANGGAGATATTGATGGCCTGATTCACATATCACAGTTGAGTGAAGAACATGTCGAGCGCGTGAAGGATATCCTTAATGTTGCCGATGAGGTCGAAGCCCGGGTGATCAAGGTTGACAAGATTGAGCGTCGGATTGGACTGTCCATCAAGGCGGTTGAATACAGCACAGAGCAGCTCCAGAAGGAATCTCAGAGCTTCGAGACGCTCCGCCCATCCAGCGACCTCGTAGGACTGGAGCAGGCCTTCAACCTAGCAGCAGCTACGGGTGCTCCTGCAGAGGAGGAGTGGAGTCCGAGTGGAGCCCCGGAATCCGAATCCGGAGAGGAAGAAGAGAAGCCCGAGTAAAGCTTGCGTTCTCAGAAATTTAACGCCCCGGGGTGACTAACGACGCCTCGGGGCGTTTTCGTGCAATGGAACCCTCCATTAACCCCCAGGTCTTCTGGGAGAGACCGTATACAGGTTCCCTGCTGACGCCGGTCCTCCCTGCGTCCGGCTGCAGTGGTCTGCAGCGAGGAGAGAGGACCTACTCTTCGCTGTCAGCCTTGGGCTTTTTTGCCCGACGCACCGCGCCGAAGCGCTTCTGGAACTTGTCGATGCGTCCCTCGGTGTCAACGAACTGCTTCTGACCAGTGAAGAACGGATGGGAGTCTGCGGTGACGCCGATCGAAATGACGAAATGATCCACCCCGTCGACCTGCTCTACACGATCGGACTTTGCGGTTGAGCGTGTGATAAACTGCTTACCGGTGCTCATGTCCTGGAAGATGACCGGATTATATTCTGGGTGTAGATCCGCTTTCATGAAATGGCGCCCTGAGTGGCGGGCGGGGAGAATGCGTGATCTCATGCAGGTGTCAAGAAATTGAGCCCATTACGGACTGTTTTGTTTGGGTTTAAGGATAAGGAGACGGGGTCCGGCCCCTGACTCTGTAGATCGAACCAGAATAGTATCACTTCCGCCGGTGAGATCGAAAACAATGCTTTCTGAGCCTCGGAGGACGTCAGGAGGCAGGAGGATGTCGAATGATGCGCCAGAGGGAGCTCCCTTCGTAGCGCCAATGGTTTTCCCGCCAGATTGAACCCTTATGGTGCTCCTCGTTCCTCCGCGGGCCTGGGTAGTTACTCGTAGGACGACCCGCTGATTTTCAGCGATCGGGGGTGGAGACCCAAAACGCCGGAACTGAAGCCGCAGGCTTCCTTCACTGCTGGGCTGGGAATTGATGGGGTAGTATCCAAGTTCTCTCGCTTTGGATGTGGTGATTNTTTTTGACCGATACTCTTCCCAGGTCAGTGGCGCGTGGTAAATAATCCCTGCTGCGACATCACGGGCGCGCAAGGCCCGGGTGTATTCAAGATCAGCATTGGAAAGAGCACCCAGCTCCACTCGAAACTCGCGTCCCTTGCGATCNTTGAGGTAGAGGGTCTTCTGATTCGACCATTGGTATGCTGCCGTGAATGTTCTCCCATCCGTGTAGTGCCATACACGAGTTTGGCTCGCCTCTGTCAGTGGACCTCCGATCAGAAGAAAAAGAGCGAGTGAGGCTTTGAGGGAAATGCCCATCTTTTGCGAGTCTCTGGTCAATTAAGTGCTGCCCGTGCGGAAGAGATAACGTCCATGAAGTTGTTCGCCCAGTTGTAGACGAAGTGACGCCATGTGAGTTCCGGAGAGGCAAGGCAAAGCAGGCCTGAGAGTAGCAGGATGTTCGAGAGGTAAATCAGTGAGAGGGAAAAAAATGTTCCGTTTTCCTTCAGGTCGGGCTGGTCACGGGGAATGATCCAGAGCGTCCACAGCAGGTGAAAACTCCACGTGGCTCCAATCAGACCGTAAAGGAATTTTTCCTGATGAGGAAATGCGAAGATCAGGCCGAGGCCAGCCATAAGGAGAAAGGCTACAACTGACCAGAAGGGGATGAAGTAGGGTGAAAGAGCGATCAGGATATTGGACTTGTTAGTCACGATGTGCCCGCCGTCGAGTCCAACGCGAAAGCCGCTGACCCGGCCAAGGCACAGATAGACAAAGACAACGTGGGTCAGCTCATGGCCCAACACGTAGAAATAGAGAAAAACCGGTTGAAGGAGCCTAGTGAAAAACCAGCCCAGATAGAGGACGAAGCCTACGGTGAAGTAGAGAAACGCATTACTGCGCCAGAATTGGAGCCAGAAAGAAGTTCCGTTGCCATCCTCTCCCGCAAGGTGAAGGTGAGGGTTGAGTATTGTGACAGTGGTAATGAAGCAGAGCGGCAGAAGAGCCACTCCGGCCAGAATGCGAAGTGCTCTCGTCGGCCAGCCGAGCTGGGTCTCATTATAATGAGACTCGGCGATAGCAGATTTTACAGAGGTGAGTCCGCGCCGGCGCCACGAGCGCTGGTTGGCCCGGTGTCTAGCTCTTCGATCTGCTTCCCGGAGTGCTTCCCGGAGCGAGGGATGGTTCGCTTTCAGGTTTTCGGCTGCCCGTCTGAGATGGAGTTGTTTTCGGCGTCTTGCCACGCTGGCGATGAGATAATAGATATTTTATGAAAGTTAAAGAATATTGGGCCGATGCTGCTGCCTTTGCACACTCAGCACCTGCAAGAAGGCCCNTATATCATGGTCCGAGAGAAAATAGCGGCAATGCTCACCGAAGAGCTGCGTCTGGGATTTGATTGACGTGGAGTTTTGGACGGGTAGGCCTGATGGGAAACCCAAGTCTCAATCCCATGTCCAGCCTCCNGTCCTTTTACCTCCGCCCNCTAGGGGTTATTCTCCTCGGAGCCCTTTCTGGACTTGCTTCGGCCCAGGTTCGGATCACGACATTGCTCTCTCTTTCAGAAGAACCCGCAACTAACGTTCTCAATGTCACTCTCTCCGCTTTTGGCATTGAAGATGAAGAGAGTAGTGACCTCTCTGGAGCAGTAGAGGCCACTCTTGAGGTAAATCCCAGGACGGATGAGGTCTCGATGCTGACTATCAATTCGGCAAATCTTACCGCAACAGATATGAGCTTCTCTCTGGCTATTGGTCAGATCAGCGTGGCAGAGGTTAGCCTTAACGGAATTGAAGCTACGATTGCTACCTCACAGGCGGGCTGGGTAGACTCTGCAACCGGGCAGTTCGATGCCGGGGAGCATGAAGTCACCTTGAGTGAGGGAGTAATCACGGGGTCATCTGTTGTTGGCGAGGTCAACGAAAACTTTTCCGAGAGTCCGGTTTCAGGAGCTGGATCAGGGACAGGGGAGGTGGCGCTCTCCCGTATGGCCATCCAGGGTAATACCGTAACCTACAACGTTGTCGTGATTTTGCCGGTTGAGTTCAGCAATCCGCTTCAGGAGGGAGTGGATGTGAGAGTGAACTCAACAGTGAAGTTTGAGGGTGAGATAGAGGTTCCGCTGGATCCGTTTGCAGCATGGGCGGAACTGCAGGGTATTCCCAATGCTCCTTTCGCAGGAGATCACGATGGGGATGGAGTTTCAAACGGACTCCTCTGGGCCCTTGGGTATGATGCAGATGCTCGGCCCAGGCTCTTTGCCCCGGATCCTCTGATTCCGGGTCAGGTGGACATCATTGTAGAGCACGGTCCAGCAGGAATCCGGGCGCCGATCCTCGTAGAGGGGAATTTCAATCAGGCCGGATGGACTGCGCTGGATCCCTTCCTCCTCCTCGGGTTTGAGAACCCTGTTCCTGTCGGGGAGATCCTACCCACGGTGGTCCTTCTATCAGGGGACCAGAATTTTATTCGGCTCCGGGTAGAGAAGCCATGATCAGAGGGGATGGAATCAGCGACCAGAGGTTTCCCAACCTCAGGCCCTCCCGGCGTAACTCCCGTCCTCGGTATTAATCTTGAGGATATCGTCGGGTTTAACGAAAAGTGGAACCTGCACTGTAGCTCCGGTTTCAAGGGTAGCAGGTTTGGTGGGGTTGTTAGCAGTGTCGCCCTTGATGCCTTCCGAGGACTCCGTCACTTTCAACTCGACAGTGGCAGGCAGGCTCACGCTGACGGCATTCGCCTCAATAAAGAGAATTTCGACTTCCTGCCCTTCCTTGAGAAAGCTCCGGCAGTCCGAGACAAGGCTCTCGTCGAGGGTAATGGTTTCATAGGTCTCCAAGTCCATGAAGTGTGCCCCCGATGGATCGGAATACGAAAATTCCAGCTTCTGCCGCTGGGTTTCCACGATATCGACCTTTTCCGAAGAGGCAAAGCGGATCGTTTTCTTGTTTCCGGAATTGAAGGAGCGAATCGTCGCTGCGATGAGGGCGTTGCCCTTGCCAGGAGTTCTGTGTTCGATGTGAAGTACGACGCCCATGTCTCCTTCGTAGCGGATGCACTGGCCCTTATTCAATTTGGTCGCAACGACTGCCATTGTTAAAGTTGGTGGATTGAAAGCCCGTCCGATAGGGCTCGGGAGCGGGGTTTACCCTTCCCTGAGCGAGAGGGCACGAAGAATCTTCGAGATTTTCTAATCAGAAAACAGGATATCGCATATTGCTGCCGGATTTGGGTGAATTCTTTGAGCGGAGGTTAGCCAGCTTAAGCTAGGTTTGAGCCTTAGCGATAGTCAGAACCCTCAGCGCTTACATCACAGGATTTGATGAAGGCCAGGAGCTCGCTTTTCATGCGGGCTGTTACCTCAGGAGAATCGGTGGCGATGTTTTGCGTCTCAAAGGGATCGGCCTCAAGGTCATAAAGTTCAAATTCTCCTACTGGTGTCTTGCCATTATCCGAGCGACGACGGCTGAGGCCTCCAGCGTTGTGAACAAGCTTATAGCGGTCGTCGACGAGGGTGCGGTCCTTGCCGAAGCGAAAGCCTATAGAGCGATTGCGCTGATTCTGTGTCCCCTTGAGAATTGGAAGAATATTGATGCCGTCGTATGGACGTCTGGCAAGTGGGAGGGCAGCAACGGCAGAAATTGTAGGAAAGTAATCGCTACTGACACATGGCACCCTGACTTCACGGGGTTTCAGGATACCGGGCCATTCGATGAGGGCTGGAACACGCAATCCTCCCTCGTAGAGACTGCGTTTGCGTCCCCGGAAATCACCGGCAGTCCCCTGTGAATTTCCACGTGGCCCCGGATTCCCCTCCGGACCATTGTCACTCGAGAAGCACAGCAGGGTGTTGCGCTCGATGCCTAGCTTTCGGAGGTGCGCACGGAGCCGCCCCATCTGGGCGTCGAGGGCAGTGATACAACTAAAATACTGCTGCTGATTATCGGGCAGCCCTTGGTAGTGGGCCTTCATATACTCGGGATGACCAACAACCGGAAGGTGGGGAGCGTGAAACCAGATTGCGATAAAGAAGGGGGTTTTTTGTTTGGAGGCCCGGCTGATGAATGGGAGAGCCCTGTCCATGACCATCTCGGAGGTGCAGCCTTTCAGGGGTTCAGCGAGGGGGTTTCCATTGTGCCAGAAAAGGGCTCGCATGTCTCCCTTTCGAGCGGCCGCACAATGTCCATTCTCAGGATCGTAGGGGTTGTAAGTGGCGATTGAGAATTCGCTGGCAAACCACTCGTTGAAACCCGCCATCCGTGGAGTCATAAAGTTCCGCCTCGGTTTTCGCCCGGCTCCCTTGCCACTGAATTCAGGACTGAGGGTGCCGAGATGCCATTTGCCAAAAAGGCCGCTGGTGTATCCTTTCAGGGAGAGAAGCTCCGGGAGGCTGATCTCCTCCTTGCGGAGGTGTCCCGTATTGGCGGTCGGAATACCGTAGCGGAAAGGATTACGACCGGTCAGACAGCTGCCGCGGGTTGGGGAGCAGACTGGAGCTGCCGCGTAAAAGCGGGTGAGCCGAACCCCCGCTCCGGCCATCTCATCGAGATGAGGAGTAATAATCCTTGGGTGCCCATTGAACCCGGAGTCTCCCCACCCCAGATCATCAGCCATGCAGAGGATGAAATTGGGGGTGTTAGTCTCTTCGGCAAAAGAGGGAAAGCCAACGAGAAACAGGAAAGGAAGAAAAATCCGGATCATGGTGATCGAGTAATATACTGTGAGGGTTGACAAGAAGGGTGGCTTGAGGCCGGATGTTTTACGATATGAATCGATTTCTTTATTTGCTGCCAGCGCTGCTGTGCGGAATGAGCCCGCTCAAGGCTGATGACTGGCCTCAGTGGCTCGGTAAAGGTCGAGAGGCAACATGGCATGAGGAAGGAGTGGTTCGGCGATTGCCAGAGAAAGGGCCGGCCGTTCTCTGGCGAGCAACAGTGAGCACCGGGTATTCTGGTCCGGCTATTTCCAATGGAAAAGTCTACCTGATGGACCTTATCATCGAAGAGGGGAAAATCGTTAATAACGCGGGAGCGCAGGCAAAACTGTCAGGGATAGAAAGGGTTCTTTGCCTGGATGCATCAACGGGAAAAATACGTTGGGCGCATGAAGAGCGGCGGCATTATGAGGTGTCATATCCCGGTGGCCCTCGGGCGACGCCCACGGTTGCAGGTGACCAGGTTTTTAGCCTCGGAACGATGGGCCACCTAACTTGTCTTTCAACGGACGGAGAGGTCCAGTGGCAGAAGAATCTGAAGAAGGAATACGGCGCACCTCTGCCAATGTGGGGGCACTCCTCTCCTCCTCTGGTTCATGGCGAATTACTCATCTGCATGGTTGGAGGTGAGGGATCCCTGATAGTGGCTTTTGATCGCCGGACAGGCAGGGAGGTCTGGAGGAGGCTCTCTGCGGGTCACTGTGGCTACTGTCCTCTTCAGGTTATAGACCATGGCGGAATCCAGCAGCTCATTGCCTGGCATCCAGCCGGGGTAACGGGCCACGATCCCGAAACTGGCAGGGTATATTGGACTGTGCCTATAAAGCCGACGAATGGATCAGCGATAGCGATGCCAAGAAAACTGGGCAACAGGCTGTTCGTCAGTGGATACAATCGTATCGGAGGAATGATCGAATTAAGTAACGAGCGTCCTGGGGCGAGGATTTTGTGGAGGAGTGGTCCGAAAGAAGGGGTATACCCGGTCAATAGTACGCCCTATCTTCTGGATGGTATCATTTATGGTGTTGACGTCGACAAGAGTGCGTTGATGGCGGTAGAGATGGACTCAGGAAAGCGCCTCTGGGAAAGTCGTGCGCCCTGCCTGTCCAAGGAAATTGCTGGCCGTTCCAGAGTTCCACGGTATGGAACTGCCTTTTTGGTCTATCATCCCGGCAACAAGCAATTCTGGATCCTTGGAGAAATGGGGGACCTTATTGTCGCAGAGCTTTCCCCGCAAGGATATCGCGAGGTGAGTCGCGCACGGGTTCTGGAGCCAACTAACACTTCCGGCTCACGCAAGGTGCTCTGGAGTCATCCCGCTTTTGCCATGCGTTCAGTTTTTCTCCGAAACGACAGGGAGCTTATCCGGTTAGACCTTGCTGAGTGAGAGAACCCTGATTTGGGTGTTGGAGAATGCGGATAGTTATATATCACTGAGTCCTCCAGCGTAAGAAATCTAAGACGTTATCATGAAGCCAATCACCGTTACTATTCTGTTGTTTTCCCATCTTCTGGTCCTTCCATGTGTGGCGGATGATCATAAGGAGCCCGGCTGGAAGGATCTTTTCAATGGCAAGGACCTCAGTGGATTTACCCAGCGCAATGGGTCTGCTACATATGAGGTGGTAGACGGGACCATTTTAGGAACCACCGCGAAGGGAAGTCCCAACTCGTTTCTGTGCACAGACAAAAAATATGGAGATTTTGAGCTGATGTTTGAGGTCAAGTGTCACAATCGACTGAACTCAGGGGTGCAGATCCGGTCCAAGACCAAGAATGATGACCCCAAACAACGGGTGAACGGGCCGCAAATTGAGATCGAGGCGAGCGGAGCCAAAGGGGCAGAAGCGGGTTACGTCTACGGCGAGGCCTGCTATGGATGGATGACTCCTGAGAAGAGCCGCAAGCCTCACAAGCACTTTAAGGACGGCGAGTGGAACAAGTATCTCGTAAAAGCGAAAGGTTCTCGAATCCAAGTCTGGATTAACGGGGAGCAAGTTTCCGACCTCGTCCACGAGAAAGCCTTTGAAAGTCACCCAAGTGGATTTATCGGCCTGCAGGTTCACGGCGTCGGAAACCGCGGGCCCTTTACGGTGGCGTGGCGGAATCTCAAGATTCGCGAATCCGAATAAATTCGATGCGCCCAATATCGGGGCAGACGTCAGTCGTAGAGGCTATCCGGGCAGGGCAGGTATTCAAAATCCGCGGGGTGGTGCCGGATGAATCGTGGCTTGATATTGTGTGAAGGAGGATTATCGCTACCTTGGAGGTGAAACCGATGAATCATCAAGCAATGAATAAATACCGCTCTCTCCATGGACTCCCAGAGCTTGCCGGCGTGACGACCTTTGCTGGTGCCGCTGGATCGGGTATCGGGGTGCAGGAGTGTGTAGATCGACTAAAGTGCTTTCACTACGTGTTGCAACGCACGTGGCAGGTGCTCCTGACGCGGATCGCGTGTGAGCCTATATATGAGTTGAAGATGGGCTATAGTTATCATGCGCATCTTATTGCAGAACACATTACCCTTCTGAGAGATCGGGTTGCGGAGTTGCGCCATCCGCCCCTGCGTCTGAATCGCGTTCCTGACCAGAACCTCCAGGTTCTGTTTGATGAGATTCGAAACGCGCCGGATTGCGTAACGCTAATGGAAGGCCTCTATCGTGTGGCGCTCCCCGCGCTGTCTGAGAGCATGAAGGAATACGGGGAAGATACTAATCCGCTGACTGATGCTCCAAGCCTCCGCCTTTTACGGATAATCTTGCCGGAATTGGAGGATATGATCGCTTGGGGAGAAGCATCCTGCAAGGCGCTGGGAGAGGCTTCCCCTGGCCAGCACGAGGACTTGCCGGAGTGGCGTTCGGAGTTGGAGGGCTGGCTTGCGGCTGCGGGAGGATTAGCGGCAACGTCCGACCCAGTTGCTGCTCCAAATCCCCGCTACTCGTCCCAAGAATTTTTCTATGACAGTACGCCGAAGAGGGACGAGAGGTTTCCCGATCCATATAACATGGGAGTCCACGCAGAGGAGTTCTTGCACGACCCATCATTTGAGAGCCGTGACAAGGTTTTCATGATGTTCTTCAAGCGCTTGAGGGAAATAGATGTCCCTGAAATGATGGCCTCAATCCTCTATGAGACAGTGACAGGAAAGGGCGAGGCAGAGGGAAGTAAACGACCTTGGGGCTTTTATCGAGATATGACCCGCCAGCTATGGGACGAGGCTCGGCATGCGATGATGGGTGAAGTAGGCTTTGTTCGTTCGGGGATCAACTGGCCGTCTACGGTCCGGGTCAATTATACCTGGTCGAAGGGGTTGAACCAGCAACTGACCCCGCGGGAGCGTCACGCGGTTCTCTGGTTCATTGAGCAGGGGCTGATGTCAAAGACGGGCAAACGTTTCGAATGGGAGCTGGGAACGGATTCGGGCGATTCATTTTCCGAACTGATTCAGGATTTCGACTGGGCCGATGAGGTGCTCCATGCGCGGATTGGACGGGAATGGTATGTGAAGGATTTTGAAACAACCGAGGCTGCAGCGGAATACGGTAATGCTTGCTGGGACAAGGTTGTGTCCGAGTGGGAGAAGTGGAAGGAAGATGGGTTGACCGAGCACCATAACTGGTGGCCTGATCTTTACAGGGAAGTGTGCAGGAACCGGGGAGACGAGCCGGACCCCCGGGTCGTAGCGTATGACCGGAGTTACGCGGAAACGAGGGCGGACCTGCAGAAGATCGATTCTGGCGGGTAGGAGGTCGAGTTCTCCAGTAAAATCAGGGCAGAATAATGCCTTCCTCGATCATCTTCTTTTTTGACCAGCGGGGCCGAATGCGGGCGGGAGTTGGTTTGCCCGTGACACGGTCAAACTCATCTGGAGTTCTTAATCGAGGTGTCTTTTCCCGGGTTCGGACTCGCCACTGGCGGTATTCGGCGCGCAGGCGTGTTAGCGTGTCCTCGTGAGCAGGCATCCCTGCAATATTCCTGAGTTCATGAGGATCCGCTTTGAGATCATAAAGCTCCTCCCGCGGTCTAGGTGCTAGGAAGCAGCTGGATTGCGTTTCCGGCAGGAGTCCCTCTGCCCTCAGACGCTGCATTTCCTTGAAGGTATCACTCCGGGCCGCATCGGCGGGCGGGGTCGCCGGAAGGTCCGCATAGTGATTCACGATGTATTTGAAGCGATGGTCCCGTACAGCGCGTGAGCGATCTTCATAATCGTGCCAGTTTTTCTCGGCAAACACGGCATCACGGGTAGGGTTCTCTTTTCCCTCGAGTAGCGAGGTAAAGCTTTTTCCCACGTAGGACGGTCCGGCCGGGAATCCCGCAAGGGCGAGGATCGTGGGAGCAAGGTCAATTGCGCTGACGAGTTGGTGACAGCGGGAAGCAGGCTTGATCCTGGACGGCCAGCGGATGATGAGTGGCGTCCGGATTCCACTGTCGTAAAGAGAGGTCTTATCACGGGGAAAGGGTCGTCCATTATCACTGAGGAAAATTACCACTGTATTATCAACGGCCTTTTGTATTTGGAGCTCGTTCAGAACCAGTCCCACGAAGCGGTCGAGCCTGTGTATTTCATCGTAATATCTGGCGTAGTCCCGACGCACCAGATCGGTATCCGGGTGATAGGGAGGGAGGAGAACCTCTTCCGGGGGGTGAGGCCGTGCAGAGATCTTATCTTCATAGGGACGATGAGGGTCGACGGCTGCAAGCCAGAGGAAGAATGGCTTTTGTGGATCCCTTTCACGCAGCACGTTCACCCACTCGGTGCATCCGCTCCGGGCATCGCCGCTCGAGGATTCTGCAAACTCGTCGTTGGCTCCGACTCCAGAATGTGCAGGGAGCTGAAAGCCTGAAGTGTCCACCTCTCGCACCACGGAAAAGCGCTCGCGCATGGCCTCGCCAAGGTGCCATTTGCCCGCGGCTGCCACAAAGTATCCTGCAAGCTTCAGTCGTTCAGGGAAAATTTTCTGTGTTTCTGGAATCGGCCAGTGAAGCTGCTCGGCGCCTGTTTGATGAGGATATCGGCCAGTGAGGATGCTTGCACGGCTTGGAGAGCACGAACTGGAGGTGAGAAACGCCTGATCAAAGCACATTCCCTCCGAGGCGAGTTTGTTCAGATTCGGGGTGTGGACCTTCGTGTTGCCGAAGGCCCCGATATCGTTCCAGCCGAGGTCGTCAGCCAGCATAACAACGAAATTTGGGCGGTTCGTTTTCCTTCCGCCCTCCTGTTCTTCGTTCGCGTAGCTGCAAAAGATCGAGGATATCAGGGCGAGGTACACTGCGGCTCGGGCAATGAAGAAGGGATAAACAGGCACGGCAACAGAGGTTTTAACCGCTTCTCTAGCCCGTCTAAAGGGCCTCGCAAAGTCCTAAGCGTTTTTGTGGGTTGGAAACTGGCCTTTCGTTGCCTTACGATACTTCTCATGAGTTCCTCGAGACGAAATTTTATCAGTAGAGCTGCCCTTACAGCAGGGGGACTTGGTCTTTCTGCCGGACGAGGTCTCGCTGCGCCCGCAAAGATTGATACGCCGTTCAAGCACTCAGTGATGGGCTGGTGTTTCGGGGGTCGAGGGGTAAATCCCAAAGAGCTGGGAGAGTGGTGCGTCAAGCTTGGCATGCATGGGATGGAGGGGATTCCTCAGACATCCTATAAGGATGTAATGGATCTTGGTCTCGAGATCTCCCTGGTAGGAAGCCACGGCTTTGCGCAAGGGCCATGTGATCCAAAATATACGGATATGGTGATCCAAAAGCTGAAGGATGGCATCGAGGTGGCAAGCCAGGTCAAGGCAAAGCGAGTTATTACCTTTACTGGAATGAGATACGATGGAATGGACGATACGAAGGCGGCCCAGCTCTGCATAGATACTTGGAAAAAGGTTCTTCCGCTTGCCGAAAAGAAGGGAATCACAATCTGTTTTGAGCACCTTAACTCGAGGGCTACGGAGGGGAAGATGACCGGCCACGCTGGTTACTTCGGAGACGATGTCGATTTTTGTGTGGATCTCGTCAAGCAGGTGGGTTCGGAGAACTTCAAGCTACTCTTTGATATCTACCACGTAGAAATCATGAATGGGGATGTCATTCGGCGGATTCGGGAATACAAGGATTACATAGGGCATTACCACACGGCGGGAAATCCCGGGAGGGGAGAGATAGACGCCAGTCAGGAGATCAATTACCCGCCGATTATCAGGGAGATTATTAAGACCGGGTTCACGGATTACGTCGCGCAGGAGTTTATCCCGACCTGGGAGGATCCCTTCAAATCTCTCAAGCACGGAGTGGAGACCTGCATCGTCCGCTAACGGTCGTAATTACCCGCTCTACGCCTTTGTCCCGGAAGAATTGAGGCTGCACTGCCGGGCGCTCGTCAAAGTTGATCAGCGAGGGTTTCTGCGATGGGGTTTAGCCAGTGCCTGGTATCCTCAATCGTGAGTAACTTGGAGACGGCAAAGTCGGCTTTGAAAACCCGTCTTTTGAGGGTTTCGACGGTCCTGGGGTCGGAAAAGGAAATGTTGAGTTCGTGGCTGATTTGCAGGCTGTGAGTGTCGAAGTTTGTGGCGCCAACCGTGGCCCAACCATCACAGATTGCGACCTTCATATGAGTCATTCCGGGGTAGCGGTAGACTTTGGCTCCAGCCCGCAGGAGTTCTCCTGCGGCCTGATGGTTGGCAATCTCCATGATTTCCTCGAAGGGGAGTTTTGGAATTATTACCCTGACGTCAACGCCGCGCCGGCAGGCTCCAAGAAGAGCATCAAGGATGCGGTCGCTGGTGATATATTCGTTCTCAATCCAAATGCGGCTGCGGCTCGCTCTGATAGCTTCGAGGATCGCGGTCAGGGGTTCCCGGCGGCCTTCAAGAAGATTGGTTCTCAGAATGCGAACTGGAAATGATTTGGAAGGAGGCAACCCGGCTCTCGCAGGTGAGGGTGGAGGCGGGAAAAGAAGAGCAAGGTCTCCAAGTGGATGGGCGTTACGCCATTTTTTGTTAAATTCATTCTGGAGCTGGTTCACCACGGGACCTTTGACACGAACCATCAGGTCGTGCCATTCTGAGTAATACTCTCGTCCAATATTTATTCCTCCGAGCAGGGCGGTTTTGCCGTCGAAAACGAGCAACTTGCAATGATCGATAATGGCCCAAGGATCCAGAATGCGGCGAAGCTGCAGCTCTGAGTCGCGGCGAAGATAGGTGGTAATGTCTGGAACAGCCCGGAATCCTGGAGGACCTGGGGTGGTTGGTTTGAGACTTGCAGATATCGTGGACCCGATATCATCCAGAAGAATCCTGGTAGGGATAGCCGTTGCGCGTTGCTTCACCATGTCAGCGTAGGCGACACTGATATCATCGTTATCCCAGATATAGAGCTGGAGGTCGATGGACTCCCGGGCCAGACCAAGCTCTTCTTCCAGGGCCGGGAAAAATTCTTTCCCGTCGAGAAGAATTTCAACGGTACCAAGTTCAGGGGCGGGAAGACCGATCCGCGTTAGTCCCGCTGAGAATTCCTCGCTGCCGGGGAGTCCTTCTGTTCGAGGGCCGGGCTCCAGTGGAAAGGGGATGTTTCCCCGGAACAACTCCTCGGTCCGCTCTGCCAGCATTGCGAGCCCCATTCTTGTCGAGGTCATCGGGCTGCGAACCTTGGCCAGAATCGCCCCTCTACTGGCCATGGCGCCGATCTGGACTGTGCTGACGAGAGGTCCGTTGACCTGAGTGTTGGGCTTGTTGCTACAGGAAAAGGTCGTCAGGCAGGTGATGATTGCGAGCAGAATTACAATTCTTGACGGGATCCGGGTCTTCATCGCTACGGCTTCTCTGCCCTCGCGCGAAGGGCTTCTGTTGAGGAAGGGAAAACTGGCTGATCCAAACAGGAGGACGACTTTGCTGTCGAGCCAGAATGGGATTCGTTCGGGAGAACCTC
This sequence comes from Roseibacillus sp., assembly GCA_002709915.1. Taxonomy (GTDB): domain Bacteria; phylum Verrucomicrobiota; class Verrucomicrobiia; order Verrucomicrobiales; family Akkermansiaceae; genus Roseibacillus_B. The sequence goes on from PARF01000007.1 coordinate 29,833, forward strand.
ATAGAAGCTACGGCTCGGAAAGCTTGGATACTTTTGCCGTGAAGTCTTTGGGACGAGAGAGCAATCCGATGACTACGATGACTTCAAGTGCTGGGAAAAGGAAAAGGCCAGGTGTGTCCAGATGGAGGAGTGACTGAGGCGATTTTCCCAAAAGCCAGCCCTGCGCTACCGAGAGTGAAAGTCCAAGCAGGCAGGTAGGGACAAGAATCGCACGAGCTCGGGAGGGAACCATCCAGTGAGAGTCAGCAGGAAGAACACAAAAGAGCAGGCCGAGGGGAATATAGATCAGGAGGAGGCGGGAGAAATCAATTCCAAGCAGCAGTACTGTGCTGAGGTGAAACAGAGGAATAGAAAGGAATATGTAGCGCCTGAAGGGGTGAAGAATTACGAGAGGGACGCAGAGCTCAAACCAGACGGTGAGCTGATCGAACGCCTCCCAGGTCCACCCGGGCAGGTTTTCCAGAGACCAAGCGAGAAGAGGGGCGCTTTTGCCGTAACCATAAAAGTAGGTCAGTGCCCACGAGAGAGAGGCCTGGGAGTCGAAGCTGAGCCATGAAATTTTGGCGAATCCGGACGAGGCGAAGTAAACGGCCAGGCAGAAGGTCAGGCTTTTTTCAGGCCATTTACCGCCGAGGGTCAGAAGAAAAGGGCAAAGAACAATGACCAGATCGTGGTCGATCTTACCTGTTGAGTAGTTCAGGCCGCTCGTCAGCATGAGAAAGCAACTTAGCAGGGCGCCGACTCGCCATCGGCCGACGCCCGCTACCCAGAGGGCAAGCAGCGCGTAGGTGACAGATTCGATGACAATGATAACCCATGGATCAGGAAACGTTTCGAGGAGGGTGAAGGGGCCCAGCGGCGGGTGAAAATGCTCAGCACTCAGACTGGCAATCGGATAGGCTGACTTAAGAGGGAAAAGAAGAACGATCAGCCCGAGGTAGAAGCACCGGCTCAGGAGAAGCGCATCATCGCGATGCAGCGATGGGAGTCTAATCATCGATGATATCCTCCTCTCCGATCAGTTCCGGAGGGCTATCAAGTGGGGCATGAACCCGGTAGGCAGACCACTTAACTCCGGGGAAATCTCCTAAGTTTCCGGAGCGAGGTCTGCTGGTTCGAACAGAATGCCCAATCAGAAACTGCTGCGAAGCCGCCCCTTTCAGCCTTGGGGCAAGCTTCGAGAAGTTCTTCTGGGCAGGAACTCCAAGGGTTTCATGGCGTAGGAGCTGGTCATGGGCCGGAAGGGATGGAGTGCTTTCCGTTTCCCTGTAAAAGGGCACATAGATGGTTCTTTCCTGCTGGAGGTGTCCTGCGAACATTGGGCCCTGAAGAGAGGGATACGGTTCGCCAACGCTGAACGTTACGATGCAATGAGCAGCGGCAAGCACGTAAGCGCCCAGCACCAGAAGGCTCCTACGGATTTGGGATGGTGAGAGCACTCTGCAGTCAACAGTGTGAGAACCCAGGCCGTCAACGTAATCCGGAAGGCTGTCAGTGTTCCAGAAGAGCCGAATTGAATCTATTATTCTGCTTCCTCCTGCTTTAGGCCGAGGAGTATCCGGGCCTCTTGCTCCGGGCGGGACTCGGACCACTCGCGTGCCTTCCGGCGCATCATACCGATCGCTTCGCGGTGTGCATTTCTTGTTTCTTCGCGGTCGCTTTCGAAGGGAGCCTCAGGCCAGTCCCAATTGTCGGTTCGAAAAGACGGGATAGGAATAATGCGTTCATGATGTCCGCTGTTAACGGCATTTCCAAGGGGGTTTCTCGCCCAGGCATAGCGCACTGCCACGGGCTCTGGAACGAGGGGGCTCCAGACCTTGAGCTTACTTTCATCTTTTTGCTCGCGGCCGCGGTCGTCCTTTCCCTTGACGACAAATTCGGCCCGGGCGGGAACGAAATGACGATCTTTTCCGGCAACGGCGAATCCCTCAAACGGGCGCCCATCGTGAACCCGTACCATGCCGTTGAAGGAGAGAATGACATGATCTCCGCTGATTTCAGTGTGCTCAAGGGTTGTGGGGTTCCACTTGAGCTGAGTCTGCCCGTATTGCGTTGCAAGAGCCCATCGGGCCATCCGTTCGCCGTGGAGGACCTTTTTATGGGGATGATAAAAAGGGACCTGCTGATCGTAGGCAGGCATGAAACATACGTGATTCAGAGCCTTTGCGGCCTTGAACTGTCCCTCGCGGATGAAAGGCGCTGCATCGACCATCCGGATTTCATAGTTATCCCGCGTTTGCGGCTGCCCTCCTGGGGTCAGACCAATGATGCCAAAGGGCATTGCATTGTCGCGAAACATTTCCCGCCAGTTCTCGATCATGGTCTGTATGACTGAGGCGTAGAGGCGTGGTCGCGCATTACCCAGCGCGTTATTGTATCCTTGGTTAAAGATCACGCCCTTGATGTTGGCTTCGCTGAACGAGGCGAGCATGCCGTTGAAGGAGGCTCCGGGGTTGTTACGGTCGGAGGCGGGATCCTGGTCGGGTTCTGTGGGTTTGGGATTGGGTTTTTCCCCCCGGGCTTTTCTGCGTTCACTGTCCTTTTCCCAGCGTTGGATGCGCGCCTGCAGGCTTGCAGCAGCATCATAGGCAGCGATCTTTGTGTCCCATTCCTCGAGGAGCCCTCGTGCTGCTGGAATTTTCTCCAGAGTGTCTCTCGAGGTCCAAGCTTCGATGGTTGTGCCTCCCCATGAATTGTCAATCAGCCCGATGGGGACACCGGATACAAGGTGGATCCGTTTTCCAAAGATATAGCCAATGGCACTGAAGCGTTCGACCGCTTTTGGACTACATTGTGACCAGCTGCCTTTCTTCTCATGACGGCGGGTCCAGGAGTTGAACTCGTTAATCCGCGCCATATCCGTGAAAGCCACGGGGCTTGCTTGCTGTGGGACAGTCATAAGGCGGATCATGGGGTGATTGGCGGAAGAGACTTCCATGTCTCCGTGGTACACGTAGCTGATTTCATCTTCCATGTTGCTCTGCCCTCCGCAGACCCAGACATCACCGACCAGAATATTGTCGTAGGTGATCGTGGTATCACCGCTCTGGATGACCATCGCCTTTCCCTGAGAGCTGACGGGGAGAGCTTCCAATTCCATCCGCCAGTTTCCCTGCGTGTCCGCTTTGACGGTGAGATCGCGGATAGAAAATCGTACTCTGACGTTTTCTCCAGGTTGAGAGGTGCCCCAGATACGGATGGGCTTGTCTCTTTGGATAACCATGTGGTCACCAAAGAAGTGAGCAACGGAGAGTTCAGCCCCGAGAAGGCAGGAGAGAGGTGCGAAGGTGAGCAAAAGCAGCAAAGCAGGAAAGTATTTCATGAATGCGGTATCTCATGCCCATGCAAAAAGCGCAATGGCGTCCGGTGCGAGATGTCCCGCCAGACATAATCTTTTTTCTTCTCAAGCCTCCAATAACAGGAAGGTCGCGCTTGGAATGGTCCTGCCAGCAGATTAAGAACTTGTCGTGCGCAGACCCGGCGCAGAAACCCACATGCAAGGAGGAAACCATGCAGTTGCTTTGTCGTGTTTGGCGTGGGGCATAGTGATGTTTGTGCTTGGTGCCATGCAGGCACGGTCTGCAGATGAAAAAAGCCTTATTCTGAGACTTGCGAACTCGTCAGGGAAAAGTGATACCCGCGAATCACGGACGGTAGCTTTGCACGTGCCAAAGGGGCAAAGTCCTTCGCCTTTTCTCCGCGGCAGTGACTTTACCGCGCGCTGGGAAGGAAAATTACTTCTCGAGAAGCGAAGCCGGCTCGTGTTTCACCTTGAGGGAAAAGGAGAAGCAAAGTTACTTATTGATGACGACCTGATCGTTTCAGCAATTGGAACGCCAAGTGAGTCAAAGCGTCTCAGTAGTGGAGAGCACAATATCGTTGTAGATTACAAATCCCCGGTTGGGAGTGACGCGACTTTGAGATTGCTCTGGGAGGGGCGGGATTTTTCCAAGGAGCCAATCGATCCTAATGTGTTTCGCCACGATGGGAGTAATGCAGCTCTTGAGGAATTCACGGCGTTGCGCCGGGGCCGATCTCTCGTGGCTCAGAAACGGTGTGGATCGTGTCATGATTCCGGGACGGAGGAGTTGATGCCAGAGTTGCTGCTGAAGGGACCGTCGCTTGATGGGATTGGAGACCGACTACGCCATGACTGGCTTGCCCGATGGATTCTTGATCCACGCAAGATCCGTCCTCAATCCCATATGCCAGCTGTATTTCAGGGTGAGGGTGCAGAGGAGAAGGCTGCCCACGTTGCAGCCTTTCTTGCTGCAGGATCTCACCCGGGAGGAGCGGATCCCCTTCCTCGAAAGGAAAGGGTAGAGAAAGGGGGGACTATTTTTCGACAGCAGAACTGTATCTCCTGCCATACTCTTACAGATACTGGTGAGGGGCAGCGCATCGGGCTCGGAGGCGTGAGGAGGAAGTTTCATTCGGAGGCGCTGGTGAAGTTTCTTCAGGACCCGGCGGAATTTCATCAGGGGACACGCATGCCTGCTTTTGGTTTTGATGATGAGGAAGCTCTTTCAGTGGCTTCCTTCCTTCGTTCGCTGGGAGCAAAGACGGATTCGCAGCCTCTCAAGGGTGATGCTTCGAAGGGGCGGGTTCTGGCGCAATCAGCGGGCTGTTTCAACTGCCACGAACGAGAAGGGGAACAAAAGGAGAGCCTGACCAAGATTGGCCTTTTTGATCTTACCTCTTCCGAGTGCTCCGAGGTTGGTTATGAGCTTTCGAGTGAGATGGCTTCGGAGCTTCGGGCATTCTTGACAGCGGAATCGGGGCAGGACTCTCTGGCCCAATTCATCCCTGCGGAATATGCCGAGCGTCAATATCAGGAATTGCGCTGCAACGCCTGCCACCCTCGAGATGGAGAGGATTCTCTGCGAAGTAATTTTCTGGAGGAGGTTTCTCGCCTCGGAACCTCTGACGAAAAGTTAGACGAGGCCAAACCTGCAGGTCTTGCTGGTCCTCCCCCATTGGATCACCTGGGCTTCAAGCTGAAGCTCGATTGGCGAACAAGGCTCTTCGCGGGAGAAATTCGGCCAAAGGTGCGGAGATGGTTGCCTGACCGTATGCCTGCCTTCCATTCCCGATCCAGTAATCTTGCACTCGGGTTTAGTCATGCCGTCGGCCGCTCCGGTATCGACCGTAGTCCCAAGGTCCTCGACACTGAAAAAGTTGGGGTGGGAAGGGCCATGACGGGAGTAGAGGCTGGGCTGAGTTGCGGGGCCTGCCATGGCATCGGGGACAAGGCGGCGATTGCGGTCTTCGAAGGAGAGGGTCCCAACCTGAGAGCCTCCGGGGAGCGGCTTACACCCGATTATTTTCATCTGTGGATGAATGACCCACCCCGGGTCTGGCCCGGTACGATCATGCCTAAGTATGCGCTGGACGGGAAAACGCCTCTCACCCAGTACTACGACGGTGACTCCCGTAAGCAGTTCGAAGCGATCCTTCAATACCTGCGCTCACTTTCCAAAAATCAAAATAATGAAAAGAACCCTTAGTTACATCGTGATGTGCCTTTCCGCGCTCCCTCTTACGGCAGCGCCGGGCCTGATCGGGGAATACTTCAAGCTTGAGGATAAACTTGGAGACGAATTTGAAGTGCCAGTGGATTTGACGCCCTGGCTTGTGCGGGTCGACAAGGCGGTGAATTTTTCTCAATCTAAGGGCGACTTTCATGGGTCGAAGCTAGCAGACAACTTCATGGTGCGTTGGAGCGGGGCCATTACCGTCCCGAAGGAGGGAAATTATCTGTTCGCGACGAGTTCCAAAGATGGCTCTCGTCTCTATCTCGGGGACAAGCTGGTGGTTGATAACTGGGGTCCTCACCCCATGAAGCAGAAGAGTGGCACGGTTCGCCTGAAGGGGGGATCACATCCTGTGCGGGTGATCTACCAGAATGGTAGTAAGGGGGGTGCCTGTATTGTGAAATGGATGGCCCCAGGAGGAAAATTGGAAGCGGTCCCCACTTCGGTTCTCTTTCACGATGTCGCAAAGCTCAAGGGACTCGCATGGGATGAGCAGGCCTTTACCAAGGCTGCCAGCCCTGACGTTGCTCCGGCTAAGCCAGTTTCGGGAAGCCTGCCGGGGAAATACGGAAATTTCGTGAGTACGGCACTGCGTGTTGGCAAGGACTCTAAGGGAGATAATGTTGCTTTTCGTTCCCGGGTAATCCGTCTTGATCCCCAGGGGGCGGTTTGTGTGGCCTTTGATGCGGACACTATGCGTATGGCAGCAGGATGGACCCAGGGAGGATTGAGGTTGGAGGGCCTTCCCTTTACCGGAGGCCACGGGGCCTTTCCCTCTCATAGCGGGGCCAAGGTGTTTACCAACCAGGCGGCTCCAGGGTGGGCAGACAACCAAGGGAGTATTGCGGAAACTCGGATGCCTGAGGATGGGAAGTATCCACCTCTCGGGCCCCTTCCGAAAACGCAGGCCCATTACAAGGGCTTGTATGTCCACGGGGAAAAGACGGTTCTTCACTATACGGTAGGCCAGGACCAGGTCGTGGAACTTCCGGCGTTCGAGAATGGGCTCATCACCCGCACCATCCAGGGGAAGTTCAGTGCTCCCGCGGTGGTAGTGCTCGCTGATGAGAAGGGCGCTCCTGAGATTCAGGTCGTGGGCTCTCAGGAGAAACCAGCGACGATGGACGGTCGGATCGTCCTGAAAGTCCCGGCGGGGATGGCTCACTTCAAGGTGGTTTATGGAAGTGGGAGCGTCCCCGAAGCCCTCGAGGACCTGACCCTTTTGATGAAAGGTGGTCCTGCGCGGTGGACGGAGGCGGTGACGACAGTTGGTGAGGTCGCCAAGGACGATGGTAAGTCAGCCTATGTCCTCGATCGTCTGACGATACCTTATCAGAACCCCTATGGGATGAAGATGCGGATCGGGGGATTTGATTTTTTCAGCGACCCTTCCAAGGCTGCGGTGTGCACTTGGGATGGCGATGTCTGGGTCGTTAGCGGTATCGACGAGAAGCTCGAGAGTCTCATCTGGAAGCGCATTGCTGCTGGAGGGCATGAGACACTCGGGCTCACTATCGTAGACGATGTGATCTACACGGTGGCGGATGATCAGATCACTCGTTACCACGATTTTAATGGTGACGGAGAGATCGATTACTACGAAAACTTCAATAACGACTGGGAGCTTACCAGTGGATTTCATGCCTTCTGTTTTGACCTGCAGACCGGTCCGCAGGGAGACTTCTATTTTGCCTTTGGTAGTCCGGTGCGGGGTGGCGGGCACAGCTTTCAGAGAATGAGTCGACACCATGGGTCGATCCTGCGAGTTTCCAAAGATGGGTCCAGACTCGATCGTTATGCCACTGGGTTGCGGGCTCCGAACGGGATTGGGGTGAGTCCCACCGGCCAGCTTACCAGCGGAGACAACGAAGGGACCTTCGTGCCACGTTGTCCCATTCACTGGATCGAACCAGATGAGTTTCTCGGAGTGGTCGATTCGGCGGCGGACTACGCTACTATGAGGACTACTCCCACGGTGGGACAGCGCCGAGGCAGCCGGAAGGAGAACCTTGATCCCAGTGAGGCTCCCAAGCCCCTCGCCTGGTTACCCAAAAACGTGGATAACTCCAACGGAGGGCAGGTCTGGGTGACCAGTGATAAGTGGGGTCCCTATAATGGAGAGATGCTGCATTTCAGTTATGGGCAGAGCGCGATCTATGTCGTGCTTAAGGAGAAGAAAGGAGTCTTAATGCAGGGTGGAGTGGTCAAGATTCCGGTGCGCCCAACCTCCAGTGCGATGCGTGGGAAGTTTAATCGTAAGGACGGACAGCTCTACGTGGCTGGCCTCAAGGGGTGGCAGAGCAATGCCGGTCGCGAAGGAGGCCTTGACCGGGTGCGTTACACGGGCAGGCCCGTGAGCATGCCAAGCAGTCTCAAGGTTCGTGACGGAGGGATCGAGATTGGATTCACCCAGAAGCTGGACCAAGAACTGGCGGAAGATCCGGAAAGCTTCAATCTCTCGGGATCCGACCTGCGCTGGACCCAGAGCTATGGAACTGGAGAGTTTCAGGTCGGGCATCGGGCCTCAGCAGTCCCCCCGAAGGGCCGCACTAAGTTCCCGGTCAAATCCTCCCGACTTCTTCCGGACGGAAAGTCGGTGTTTGTGGAGGTCGAGAACCTGCAGCCCGTTCACATGATGCAGATCGATCTCGACCTTGAAACGGATGAAGGAGAAGAGATCGTGACCAAGATCTGGAATACCATCCACGTGGCGAAGTAAGATCCCGGAAAAGACCTACTTTTTGAGCGGAGTGATTTTGATGTTTCTGTAAGCGACCGGACCGTGGTCACCTTGGAACATGATGGGGCCGGTAGCGGCTTCGCGTCCAGTGACTCCGGAGGGAGTAGGGCCCTTCATTTCGACATTCTCGTGGAGGATCTTGCCATTGAGTTTCACGACCAGAAACTTCGCGTTGGCGGTCTTCTTTCCTGAGGCGTCAAACTTGGGTGCGAGGAAGTCGATTTCATACTTCTGCCACTCTCCGGGTTTCTTGCAGGCATTGGTCCGAGGAGGTTGGGCCCCGTAGATCGCGCCCATGTCACCACCGCCGAGCTTCTCCTTGCCATAACTGTCGAGGACCTGCACCTCATACTCGCCCATCACGTAAATTCCTGAATTGGCTCCCTTGGCCACGAGAACTTCCAATTCGATCCTGGAACTGCCCCATTTCTGGTCCGAGTAGATGTCAATGCTCTGTCCGTGCCCGGTGACCACGTTCACCATCGCACCGCCCGTTCCGCTGGCCTTCAGAGCTTTTGGATTCGCGGTGTCCAGTTGAGGGGTCCCCGTCACCCACTTGGACTCGAGAGTTCCCTTCTTCTTGAACGACCATCCTGCGAGGTCCTTTCCGTTGAATGGATTATCCGCAAAGGCGAGACTGCTCGTGAGAAAGAGGGAGGAGGTTAGAGTGGCGAGGGCGCGTTGCATTGTTTTCATAGTGTCCTTCTAAGGTGTGTGCCTCAAATTCCCCATGCTCGCAATGGGAAACGCCTTTAGACCTTGATTAGTGCATCCGACGATCGAATTGGCTATTTTGTGCATTTTTTCGTTCGTTCTTGTCTTTTTGCAACGTAAGTTTCGGCATCGTGAAGCGAAAATCCGTGATTGGGCATGCTTGCTGGGCTGCGGCAACTGCCGGAGCTTTTGCGGCAGGGCTCGTCCTCGACCAGAAAAGTTCCGGTGGATCGGCTGGGCCGTCCGTCAAGGTTCCTTCGAGTGCCAAGAGCTCGCGAAGCATGGGTGGAAATGCTCCCGGGAGCTCCGGAACGAGAGGGGCTAGACCGCCGGTATCGGCTGCTGCGGCATCTGGTCAGCGACCCGGTGGAGGGGGAGGAGGCCCTAGGATATTGAGTGAGGCGGAGATTGCAGCTGTTGCAAAGGATGCATTTCGAAACGGAAATCCTCTGGTCCGGCGCAAGGCCTTTGATCAGTTCCTAAGCAATTTGACCGCGGACAACGCACAGGAAATGCTCGTGCATCTCAAGGAAAACCGCGTAGGGGGTGATAAGTGGCGGGATTTTCACTACCTTTGGGGGACCCTCGATGGAAAGGCCGCAGTCGATCATTCTCTCGATTCAGAGGAGCGGGATCTGTCCTACACGATGGCTGGATGGGCCTCCAACTATCCGAATGCCGCAATCGACTACATCAACAATCTGTCAGAAGAGGATAGGGGTTCCTTCCGCCATTTACAGGAAGCGATGGTTAGCGGGATGGCTGACAATAACACCGCGGTGGCTACGGATTACGTGTTACAGCTTGCGAATGAGGGCGATGATCGGGCGAATCACCTATTTGGAGTTGTGACCAGAGAAGTTGTTTCGAACGTGGGGATAGATGAAGCGGCTCGGTGGTCGGAAAGCTTGCCAGATGGTGATCTCAAGGGCGCGGCACTGGATACGGTGGCGCACCGCTTTACCAATAGTGATCCAGAAGCAGCGGCTCGGTGGGTGGAGCAATTCGCCGGACAGGCTTACGCTGATCGTGCAATTGAAGAGGTTGGTGACGAGTGGGCGGAGAGGGATCCGGCTTCAGCAGTGAACTGGTTGGAAACCATTCAGGAGGGGCGGGGTCAGAGCATGGGCCTGCACTCGGCCTTTGGAGAATGGGCGCAGCGTGATCCCGTGGCAGCCGGGGAGCGGATTTCCTCAATGGAACGCTCACCTCAGCGTGACGCTGCTATAGGTGGTTTTTCACGGAGAATCTCCTACGATGATCCCGGAGCTGCCATCGAATGGGCAAACAGCATTGCCGATGACAGTTCGCGGACGAGGGCATTAACGCATGCCGGACAGCAGCTCTTCAGGCGTGACCGGGCGGCTGCAGAGGCTTGGGTCGGCTCCAGTGGTCTTCCTCCCGAGGCGCAACAAGCGGTGCTGAATCCACCGCAGGGGCGAAGGCGATAAGCAACTCAGGAAATTACGGTATTCTCCTTCGTGGGGATATTTGGTTTTCTGGACGAGAATGATCGTCTAGGGTTTCCGGATGAGGGTTTATCTTGCCTGTCTCGCGGGAGTCGTCGCTTTTCTTGCGTTTCTAACTCTGGCAGCTCCGGAACGAGAGATCGAATCTGTCCGTGGACGACCGGTTCAGCTTCTTTTTCTTGGGGATGGAGGACACCACAATCCATCGGCGAGGGTTGTCGATCTCAAGCACGCCCTCGGGAAAGAGGGTATCTTCCTAACCTATACCGAAAATCTTGCGGATCTTAATACTGCCAACCTTTCGCGATATGATGGGCTCATGGTCTACGCCAATATTGGAGGGCTCTCTTCCGGACAGGAACAGGCTGTCCTCGATTACGTGGCTTCAGGAGGAGGATATATTCCAATTCATTGTGCGTCAGCCTGCTTCGGTGTGAACCCGAGGATGATCGATTTGCTGGGTGGGCAGTTCAAGAGTCATGGAACCGGAGTGTTTCGCCCTCGGATCGCAGAGGCGAACCACCCGGTGATGAAGGGGTTTGAGGGGTTCGAAAGCTGGGACGAAACCTACGTGCACCACAAGCACAATGAAAAGGATCGCACCGTTCTGAGTTATCGGGACGAGGAGCCGTGGACATGGGTGCGAACGCACGGGAGGGGCCGCGTTTTTTATACGGCGTGGGGTCATGATCAGCGGACCTGGACCAATCCAGGATTCCATGANTTGATTCGTCGTGGAGTCCTATGGGCCGTGGGTGACGAAGCGTCTGCCCGGTGGGAAAGCCTCGATCTCCCGGAGCTCAAGTTCACGGCTGCCGATATTCCAAATTATGAGCGGCGCGACCCTCCGCCAAAGTTTCAGCATCCACTCCCTGCCGAGCAATCAATGAAAACGATCCAGGTGCCGGCGGGGTTTGAACTGGAGCTATTTGCGTCGGAGCCGCAAATTTCTAATGTCAGTGCTATAGCGTGGGACGAGCGGGGGCGCTGCTTCGTGGCCGAAACCAGGGATTATCCCAACGATCTGAAGCCTGCGGAAGGCGNAGGAGAGGACTCTATCAAGATCCTCGAAGATACGGACGGCGATGGGCGTTGTGACAAAATAACGGTGTTTGCGGATAAGCTCAGCATACCGACGAGTATCGTTTTTGCACGGGGTGGGCTCATTGTTTCTCAGGCTCCGCATATGCTTTTTCTCAAAGACACGGATGGCGACGATCGGGCAGACGTTCGTGAAATTCTCTTCAGTGGCTGGGGGACTGGAGATACCCACGCAGGACCTTCCAGTCTGCACTACGGCTTTGATAACTGGATCTATGGATCGGTAGGCTATTCCGGGTTCCGGGGTGAGGTTGGGGGAAAAAAGCATAGTTTCTCAAACGGGTTCTATCGCTTCAGAACGGATGGGTCGGAGTTGGAGTTTATCGCCAAGTCTAGTAACAACACGTGGGGATTTGGGATCTCGGAGACTGGTGAGCTGTTCGGATCCACGGCTAATAACACCCATAGTCTTCATATCGGAATGGCGAGCCGGCTCTTCGACGGAGCCTCCGGGATTCCTCGTCTTGCCTCTCATAAGCTTGACGGGCACTATGCGATGTGCGCGATCACCGATCAGGTCCGGCAGGTTGACGTCCATGGTGGATACACTGCCGCCGCTGGACATAATCTCTATACGGCACGTACTTTTCCCAGAGAGTACTGGAATCGTATCGCGTTTGTGAATGAGCCGACCTGCCATCTGGTCCACCAGTGTGTGCTGGAACCTGTGGGCTCCGGTTTCAGGGAAGTGGATGGCAGAAACCTCTTTGCCAGCGCTGACGGTTGGTGCGCACCCGTTTTTTCGCAGGTAGGACCGGANGGACAGGTCTGGGTGGCCGACTGGTATGATTTCATCATCCAGCACAACCCATTGCCCGGGGGATTCAAGATGGGGAAGGGGAATGCCTACATCACGCCATTGCGTGAGCACCGAATGGCGCGGATCTACCGGGTGATTTATCCGACGGCAAAGAAGGCCTATCCGCGCCTGAGCTCTGGGAGTACGGAGGCTTCGCTGGTAGCACTAGGGCATCCTAACCTGTTCTGGCGGCTTGCGGCCCAGCGCCTTCTTGTTGACCGTCAGAAACGGGATGTTGTTCCTGCCCTGAAGAGGATACTGGGCACNCGGAGAAAGCTGGATGCTATNGGGAATGATCCTTCTGCTCTCCACGCCCTTTGGGTGCTGGATGGATTAAACTCAGTGGGAGAGGATGAGATCCGCGTCGCCTTGAGCCATGAGGCTGCCAGCGTCCGAAGAGCAGGAGTCATGATAATGCCCCGTGATACTGGTAATCGCGAGCTTCTGCTTTCGTCCGGATCTCTTCTTGATGAGTCACCCGCAGTTCAGTTGGCTTCGCTCGTCGCACTTGCGGAGATGCCCCCGGACCACCACGTTGGCCCTGCTCTGGCCGCAGGGTTGGAAAAAATGGAGGGGGCGCGTGATCATTGGCTGCCTGCTGCTTTTGCGCTCGCGGCGGTTCGTAATGCCGAACCTTTCCTCAGTGCACTCGTTGATAAATATCCTGCCGAGGCTGCCCAGGTTGCTGGCGGTGATTCTTCGGGAGCTCCCGCGAAAAATCTTATTCCGAACCCGGGATTTGAAGCGGTGGAAGGTTCAAGCCCTCAAGGGTGGAAAACACGGACCTGGTCAGGTGAGCCCAGGTTTGTAATCGATGAAGAGTCGGCGGCCAGCGGTAAGAAATGCGTGAGTATTTCCGCGGATACGAATACAGAGGCGGGCTACTTTCTTGAAGTTGATGTCCGCCCTCATTATATCTACCGCCTCAGTGGATGGGTGAAGACGGAGAATCTTCAGGGCGGAGGACGGGGGGCGATGTTTTACCTTCCNGGAGTAAACAAGAATGCAAGCGATGCCATCAAGGGAACCAATGACTGGCAACGGGTTGAGCATCTCTTTGACACGGGTGGCTACAAGCGCCTTCGCGTTTATTGCCTTTTCGGAGGCTGGGGAAAGGTCAGTGGGACGGGGTGGTTTGACGATGTGAAGCTGGTGCCGCTGCATCCCAGTCTCGGCGACCATTTGAATATCGGCGTATCTTCGGCGGTGGCGCAGAACATGGTCGGGCAGGTTGACCGGGTTGTTCTTAAGGATTGGCTCATGCGGTTACCCACTGTGGAAGCAGAGCTTGCAGGTTATCTCATCGAAGGGTTCAACCGCGGGTGGCCTGCTGGCGCCACAATTACGGCAGCAACGGAGGAGGTGAGCGGTCTCCAGCGCCTCCTTGGGCGGCTTCCTGTCAGCCGCCAGACAGAGCTTATGAGACTGGCTCTCAAGGCTGGAATTTCTGGGTTAGTGGGGGAAGGCGTGGAGCCTGATCTCGGGGATACTTCTCAGGCAGTCGTTGTTCATCTCAAGCCGGTCAGAGAGGAAATGCTTTTCGACAAGAAAGAATTCAGTGTTCCGGCAGGAAAGAGGGTCAAAGTCGTCTTTGAGAATACGGACTCTATGCCGCACAATATCGTGATCGGTAAGCCGGGGTCCCTCGAAAAAATGGGGGAAGAAGCTGATAAGATGCTCCAGGACCCCAAGGCGATGGATCGGGGATACGTCCCAGCTATTCCGGAAGTAATTGCCTCCATGGGAATGGTGTTTCCAGGTCAGACCGAGGTTCTGGANTTTACCGCGCCAAAAGTGCCGGGGAAATACGACTTTGTCTGCACCTTCCCTGGTCATTGGAGAATCATGAAGGGCGTCATGACCGTGAAATGAATTTAGCTCATAGTGATGAGCTACGGTAAACACGGAGTTTGATTCCGACCTTGAGAGTGTGACAGGAGCGTCAGCAAAATGACAAAAGCGCGGGGAAAGCTGCCAATTCACAACAAACAGCAACCAACCACCACGACCAATGAATTCGAATAAGCCGACTCGCAGAACCTTCATCGGAGGAGNCTCTGCAACCGCTGCCGGACTGGGAACATTTTCAAGAGTTCGCGGGCAAGATGGATCTGCCAACGACAAACTCGTGGTTGCTGTGATGGGAATGGGTCGGGGTGGTGCGCTCGCTCAGAGCTTTCACGGGTTACCCAATGTTGAAGTTTCCATGGTATGCGATGTCGACAGGAAGCGTTCTGATTCTGCCGCGAAGAGCCTCGGACCGAAGGTCCAGTCGGTGACTGATTTCAGGCGCATCCTCGACAGGCCTGATATCGATATCCTGGTCATTGCGACCTGCAACCACTGGCATGCCCCTGCTGCGATTCTGGGGTGTGCGGCTGGCAAGCATATTTACGTGGAGAAGCCCTGTTCCCATAATCCCCATGAAGGAGAGCTGCTGATGCAGGCGTCCCGGAAGCATGAGCGTCTTGTCCAGCATGGAACTCAGCGCCGATCCTGGCCTAAGATTGTGGAGGCAATTCGCAGGCTCCGGGAAGAAAAGGTGATTGGTCGTGTTTACCGTGCAGATTGTTTTTACACTAATCGCCGGGGTTCAATCGGGAAGGGAAAGGCGGCAGCTCCGCCAGCCCATCTCGATTATGATCTCTGGCAGGGGCCTGCTCCTCGGCGTCCTTACCGGGACAATATCCTGCATTACAACTGGCATTGGCTCTGGCACTGGGGCAACGGAGAGCTTGGGAACAACGGGGTGCATTTTCTTGATGTGGCACGCTGGGGAATGGGCGTGGATTATCCTACCCGGGTGAACTATGCGGGNGGGCGCTATCGCTACGACGATGACCAGGAGACTCCGGACACAAGTGATGTGACCCTCGAGTTTGGAGAGAAGGGGCAGATCAGCTGGCGGGCTACCAGCTGTTCACCCTTCCAGTCAGCAGAGAGTGGGACCTTCGTGACATTCACCGGGGAGAGCGGGAGCATGGTGATCCGAAACCAGGGCTATGTCCTTTACGATGGGTCAGGCAAGGAAGTTGAGCGGGAAGATGGGCCCGGTGGAAACGATGTACATACCGGGAATCTGGTCGATGCGATTCGGAAGGGTTCTCCCCTCGCCTGCGATGCAGAAACCGGCCATGTGAGCTCCCTGCTCTGCCACCTCGGAAATATCTCGCACCGAGTGGACAGGCTTATGAAATGTGACCCGGGAGCAGGTGGTCAGATCGTAGGAGACCAAGATGCCATGGGTTACTGGAAACGGCAATATGAGCCTGGATGGGAGCCGACGGTATGAGTAGCACTCACGGTAAATAAGGAGGAGGTCAGATCTTACCTTCCTGCTGTCGTTGAGCTTCCCTGCGATAGTCCTCTTTTTCCCTTTCATCTTCCTGCGCGTCCTCCGAGTAGAAAATGAATCCCAGGGCACGACGGTTTCGGCTGGCTGACGT
>PARF01000008.1 GCA_002709915.1 Roseibacillus sp.
CACGTGTTCAGCCGGCTGGAGGTTGATGACGGGAAAGGTGAAGGTGACCCCGTCCGTGAACTGCACCCCGGCGAGGTTAACTGCACTATTGCTGACATTGCGGATCTCGACGAATTCAAAATCTCCACCGCTGAAAACGCGAGGGGTTGGGAGATTGTCACCAGTGCTCGCTTCCAAAGCACTGGGGGGGACTGCGTTGTAGTTGATTTCCGTGATGCGCAGATCGGATGCAGTGGCGCGGCGCTCGAGGTAAAAGAAGGCTTCAGTGAGTGGCGACCATGAGTCTCCGCCGCCCACCCGCGCCCTCATGCGAACCAATCCACTGGAGGGTATCGTGATTTGTCCGGAGAGGAGAACGGCCCCCGGAGAAAGGTTTCCACCTTCGAGGCGAGGGTCTGTGCCGTCCGTCGTGTAGTAGATAGAGCCCGAGGATGCAGTGGCGGAGAGTGTTCCTCCGGTGGGAATGTCGCCGCCGTGCTGATTCCCACCGTTCACCGTGAAAAGAGGAGGCTGAATGGTCCCGAGGTAAGTGTCCGAGGTTCCCGAAAAACGCCGTGATCGCCAGGTGCTGATCATCCGGTCGGTGCGGTTGGTTCCTGAGGTGGGAAACCACGATCCGAGGACTCCGTTACCCGGGCTTGTTCCTGGTCCCCCGGGTGTGCCGTAAACCGCTCTGGTCCAGTTTTCATCACGTGTGTAGTTACCATTTAATCCTCCTCCGCTTCGATCGTCGCCCCAGCGAGCAGATTCGCAGATGATGGCGGTATCAATCTGGTCGGCATACTTTTGAAANCGGTTACGGTTNGCGNGATTAGTGAGNGCACCTCCNTGGAAGAGGTGTTTGTAGGCGCGATCGGCNAAGCGGACCCTGAATTCNCGAAATCTCTCGAGATCATCAAAGATGAGTGCNCCGTCCAGAGCTCCGCTGTTGCTGGGAGCNCTGGTNTTGGTTTCATCCTCCAGAATGCGTTCGGTATCCCAGCAGTAGAAGCGCCACGGAGCATTGGCAGCGCCTCCGCCTGCGGCACGCCAGTTGTCATTGTTTTTCAGGTCGGCGTTTCGGCCAAAATATTCGGTGATGACAAAGTCGATGTAATTATCCACATCGATGACTCTCTTGATTCGAGCCCAAGTGGTCCGCGTATTGGTGACGATCGACTTCATGGAATTGAAGGAGCTCGACTCCTCCGAGGTCAGTCGGCCTGGATTCAGGCCGAGAACTTCGTCATCCTCGAAGCCGTTATAGGCTGCGTAGTGATCGTTCTCCAGGCGCTCGTGGAGATTGTAAACTCCCCAGTAAAGTCCGTTCAGATACAAGTGGACAAAGTGTCCATGCCCTCCGTCAGCATTTCCCATTGCGATCATGCANTCGCGCGCCCACTGGTCGCGGATCATGGTCGCCCGGGCTCGCTGTCCGCTGTTACTGTGGTGCCATGAGTTATTGTACATGGCTCGCAGGTGAATGCTGTCAAAGGAAGTTACGCCCGTATTCTCAAAGACCGGGTAGTTCAGCTTTCCAGGCCCATAGAGTTCGCGGAAGCGAAGGCTGAGAGAGTGCTTGATTGATGAACCGGGGTTACGGCTGGCACCACCCTGAAGCTTGATTCCACAGTCGATCTGGAACCCTCTCTCGATGTTCACACCATCGACTGTGGGATCAGGATGAAAATATTCGGCAGAGACCGAAGCCTCGATACTTCGATTCTGAGTGTCGACGTAGATCCCATTCGAACCAAAGAAAGCGTCTTCTTCTCCCGTAACAGAGAGAGTTGGAATGTCCCGTAACCCTCTTTGGAACCGGGTAGAATACTGGCGTGAACGGGTGATCTGGGTATCCATGTCGTAGTCAGCCCTTGGCTCGCCTCCCCAGCTGGTCGGATAGCCGGAAGGCCGGGTTTGGCCGGCGACATCTTCGGGGAAGATATAGGTCCGGGTATCCACCTTGGAGGATTGGAATTCTGCCTTGTGGGCCATGGCCCGTACTACCTGTGTTCCGGTAATACTAAATGGCCCACTGTAGATCAGGCCCCGGGTGGGCGATGGGGGTGAGCCATCGAGAGTGTAGCGGATTTGCGCTCCCTCGGTAATGGTGGACAACTGCAATTGGAAAGGGTTGGTGAAGAATCCACGGTCGACGCTGAAGACGGGATCTTCCACGAATCCAGCAAAGGATTCTCCGTTCCGTGCGCCAGGAGAGGGATTCGAGAAGAAGCCGGGTGCTCCAGTCGCAGAATTAGAGATCTGGACTGAGTTCAGTTCCGGGGAGATCAGCATATCGGAACTGTTCAGGCCATCGTTCAGGCCGTGTATCGCAAGAATGTTTGTTCCGTTTCGTAGAAGTGGTATGCGGTTGTCCANGTTGAAGGACTGGTAGATCAAGGCTTCGTTGTCAGGATGGTTGGAAGTTGCCTCTGAGTCATAGGAGAGATCTCCCTCCGCAGGAGAGTTCGCGGATTCAATGAGCTCTCCATTAAGATATGCGGCGAAGCCATCGTCATATTTCATCCGGAGGGATAACTCCGATACTGATGATGCCTCCGTGAGTTGAAAGGGTATCCGGAGGTAGAGACTGGTGTTAACTCCATTCAGCTCCTCTCCAAGGTTGCCCCCCGCCCCGAACTCGGGAACGTAGGTGCTGTTCTCGTCATAGCCAACGCCGATTGCGATATCGAGCCAGCCCGAGTCATCAAAGGAGGATTCAGTCCAGGAACTTCCGAGGGCGGAATCCGCGGCAGTCGGAATCCGGGCAGTAGCCTGAGAGTCCCGGGACAAAAGGGTGCGGGAGGTAGAGGTGCCCGACTGCATCAGACCGTAGGAAACATTCTCCCTCTGGCGTGGAAGGGCATCAATCTGACCAAAATCCGAGACTACCGAGATGCCGTCTGGAGCAATGAGGCCGAGATACTCTCCCTGGCTATCGATCTTAAAGTTGGTGTGAAGTTGTCCGCCAGGGTCTCTCCTGTCCTTTCCGGAGGCGAACACGACAAGGAACTGACGTGGTTCCAACTGGAGCGACGNGAAAGGCCATTTTGTTAAGGAGGAAGGATTGTCGGTGAGATAGTAGCCTTCGAGATTGACTGCCTCTGAGCCGGAATTGAAGAGCTCGATCCAGTCTGAAGGGTCTCCATCACTATCAAGAAGCCCGTTAGAGTTGTCGGCGAGAAACTCGCTNATATAGAGGCGGGCTGAGACTTGCGATATCATCAGGAGCCCGCAGGTGAGCAGCCAGATTACCGGAACAGATCGGCGAAAAGAGGACATGGGGGTTCGGTCTGGGGTGATTGGGCACAATAAGTCCCAGCGGCGCAAAGGGCACCCCAAATCTCGATAGAATCAAAGAAGTTTGTCACCCGGTTCCTCGAAGTAGTCTGTCTAAGTTAATAGGTCGGCCTTCCAGAGAAGAATCCTGTTCTGAGCGGATAAAAGCCGTTAATGGGAGCATAGAATCGGGAGTTGTAGAGAAAGCTCCAATTTATTAGTATTGAGGTGCGTTCAACACTTTGGGGCCATATGGTCTTTCTTGTGAAAGCGCAGTTTTCACCCCTTCTTTCCAGTCAACAGTGAGCTTGAGCAGGACTGAGTATAAATTCTGGATCAATGCTGAGCAGTATTGCCAGTGGAAGGATGAGATTTCCCAGCGCTTGGCTGTAGACCAGAATCCCGGGAATTCTGGAGACTATCCCATTCTCTCCCAGTATTATGATACTGCCGAGCGTGACTGCTACTGGGAGAAGCAAAGGAGATTCAAGAGTCGGCGTAAAATCCGCTTACGGATCTATGGTTCAGAGACTGCCAAGATCCCCCCTGCGGGCTTTCTGGAAGTAAAACATAAATTGCAGGGTCTTGGGGTGAAGCGCCGTCTTCCCATGTCGATCGAAGACGCCCAGAACTTTGGCCTCGGCGACGACGACGTCCTGAGGGGAATGTATGATCAGGTGGGCCGTTCTGGTCGTATCATTATCGATGAAGTTCTCGGGATGCGCGCGGCGGGCCACAATCCATCCATGCAGATTCGCTACGACCGNAANGCCTTCAGCTCCCCGGACGGNAAGCTGAGAATTACGTTTGATAACCTCCTGCGGTGTCGTCCTGAATTCCCCAAGTTGCTCCCTGACGATCAGGACTTCAGCAAATTTATTATTCCGGAGGGAGAGTCCATCATGGAGATCAAATCGATCGGTGCTGTCCCTTACTGGCTGCGGAAGCGAGCCGGTGAAACCGGATTGAGCCGTCGCAGTTTCAGCAAGTATTGCACCTCGCTGGAAAAGCATGATCCCGTTCTTGGCTCCCAGCTCAGGCAGGCAAGGCAGCGGCAGGAATCTGCTGCTTGAATCTAAATTTCCCAATCTAATGAACAACCTCGCATTTATTATTGAAACCTACGAGAGACTGAAGGAAACACTCGGATTTGAGAGGGCGGTTCCTGAATTCGCTGAAGTGATTTTCGCCCTCACGGTGAGCTTCGGGCTCAACCTCATTATTGGAGCACTCTATAAGGCGACCTATCGGGGAACTCGATATTCTCAGGACTACGTGCATACCCTGGTGATCGTAGGAACGGTGACAACCATTCTCATTCTCGTGGTGGGTAGTCACCCTAACGCGCAGGCGATTGGTTTCGGAATGTTCGCGGCTTTCGCGATGATCCGTTTCCGTCGTAATCTGGGTCAGGCGAGGGATCTTGCCTTCATTCTTTTTTCGATGATGACTGGCATGGTNGTGGGCGCCCGGCTCTATCCGACAGCGGCTGCNACGACGATCGTGATGGTGGCGGCCATTTACATTTTATCGAAAAAAGAAGCNTTTGCCCCAAAAAGGGCTTCTCACCAGCTCAGAATTCGGGTCAACAACGATATTCAGTACGATCAGGCGTTTTACCCTATTTTTGAGGAATTTGCGGATGCCACTGAGCTGATCAGCGTGGAATCCATTCAGGCGGGCATGATGACCGAGCTGCGATGGGGCATTCTTTTGAAAACAGGAGTGGAAATTTCCGATTTTATGGAGAAACTACAAGTTGCCTCGGGAAACAACCGAGTGATTCTGAATTCTACGCAGAGAAGTTTCGACAGATAAGAACGGATGGAACCAAAATGTCATCGAAGGGCCAAAGGAGGGTTTACTCTCCTCGAGCTTCTTGTTGCCGTGGCGATCGTGATCGTGCTGGCGGGCATTTCCTTCCAAGTGTTCACGAACATGGTCCAAGGGGCGAATCTCACCCGGGCGACGCAAAAGATCAAAGATCTTGGTCAGGCTTTCGTGGACTATACCACCGATCATGGTGGTCGGCTTCCTCTGGAAAATGCCGACGTGCCTGAAATTTCGGCTGATGCAGAAGATTGGGCGGTGGCAGCCAGCGAGGAGGCTGAAGAAGCGTGGTATAACGTCTTGCCCGAACGAATGGGCTACCGTTCGGTGGCTCAGTTGGGTCAAGATAATGCCCCGCTGGCCTTCTATGACTCGGCCTACCCTATTTTTGTCGAAGCGGCTCCCTATGCGAAAAGTGAGAAGAAGTTGGAAAGGCCCTACTTCGCAATGGGTATGAATAGCCGGCTGCAGAGACGATCTCTCGATGGCTACAAGGATCCAGGAACTTTGGCCTCAATTCAGCAGCCTGCAAATACCGTGATTTTCCTCGAGCGGGGATTACCCAAGGACAAGCAGCACTCCAAGGCCCAGAGAAAATTTAACGGCTCTCCCAAGGCGAATCCGCGGGCCTTTGCAACGCGGCACAACCAGAAGGGGGTCCTNCTTTTCGTTGATGGACACACAGAAGTTCGCCGCGTGCCTGAAGTGATTAAGCCGTCCGGGGAAATCATTACGCCTGAAGAGCAGGGCCCAGGGGTTTCCATTATCTGGACAAGAGATCCTGATGATGACCCNAATTTGGAGCCTGGTGCGGAGTAAGTGGGAGTTCCGCGGTCGCCGCGGGGTGCAGCAATACTCGGCATTGGACAGGCTGTCCTCCGGCCCAAGGGCTCTCTTCTCTTGGAATCAGGAAGAGCGAGGGAGGCTTCATTTCACTGGATTTTCGGTGAAAAGCGCGAGGATTTGATTAAAAATAGGAGAGGATCCTCCCATCGGGTTAGGGTTTGAGTCAAAGAGACGCACAAATTTTGGCGATTTTTGAGCGGATTTTCCAATTTGGACAGGTAAGCTGCCAGCGATCGTCGNCCCCTCGGGGGCAAGCAATCCAAAAGACCCTTATATTTCGCCTTGGTATGAGCCTTCACGCCCAACTTAGCCCTGAAGCCGAAGCGCGTTTGGAAGCGCAGCGGAGAAACTCCGTAGTCACGAGTGTCGTGATCGCCCTGCTGGTGATCGCCCTCGTNGTCCTTGTCCTTCTCTTTATCCTGCTGCCCAGCCTCATGATCAAATCCCCGACCATCGTGGCCTATCAGGCAGGTGCTCCTGAGGAAGACACCATGGATCAGAAGGAAGTGAATCCACAGATTCAAAGAAAACCCTCCGCGCCCTCATCATCGATGGCCAAGGTGATTGCCTCCACGACACCGTCGCCGACTGCGGTTCCAGTCCCGGAGACAGAAGCGCAGCCCAATCTCGACTTCGGCAGTGGTGACGACTTTGGTGAAGGATGGGGCAATGGCGGTGATGGCGGTGGAGGTGGATTTGGAAATATTCCCGCAGTGATGCGGAAGCGCTGTTCTCCTGAGGACCGCATGCAGCGTTTGAAGGAAAATGGTGGCACGGAGGAGTGTGAAACCGCCGTAGTGAAAGCATTGGACTGGCTCCAGACCACTCAGCAGGGTGAAGGATCCTGGGGAGCCAATTACAAGGTCGCCTACACGGGGCTGGCTCTTCTGGCCTACCTCGGACATTGCGAGACTCCCCTCTCTGTAAAGTATGGAGAAACAGTCACCAATGCGATTACNTATCTTGTNAACCAGAGCGCTAAGAACAAGGGNCGGCTGGGAAGTGACCTCCAGTCGAACCAGTGGGTCTACGAGCACGCCATTGCGACCTACGCGATAGCGGAGGCATACACCTTCTGCAGCCAGCTGGGAGTGAATCTTCCCGGCCTCATGGAGGCTGTCCAGCTGGGAGGGCAGACCATTATCGATGGTCAGAACGCTGCGGGAGGATGGACCTATCGCTTCGCGGAAGACCGTCGTAACGATAGTTCAGTGATGGCTTGGACGTTGCAGGCCCTCAAGGCCTGCAAGCATACTGGGATAGAGTTTCGGAATATGACCAAGGCCGCGAGAGACGGGCTGGACGCCTTTGAAGGTAACCAGCACGCGAGTGGTGCCATTGGCTACACCGGTCCAACTCCCAAGGGAGACGGTACGACCCTGTCTGCAGCAGGGGCTCTTTGTTTCCAGCTCTGGGGCAAGGAAGCTCATTCCGTGCCCCGAAAAGCCTGCAAGCTCATCAACAAAAATATCAAGTTCGACTGGAAGGGGAAGGACACGGATCTTTATGGGCACTATTATGCTTCCCAGGCGATGATCAATTACGGAGGCAGGTTCTGGCAGGAATATAACGAACTCTTCCGGGATGGAACGCTTGCCGCCCAGAACGAAGACGGGTCTTGGCCGCTTCCTGGCAACACCGGCCATGGACTGGGGAACGTGCACTATGTGACCTGTCTGGCCACCCTGATGCTGGAGGTCTACTACCGATTCCTTCCCGGAACNGCGCAGTAGTCCCCCATGGGGAGTCGTGTGAGAGCAAGGTTGAAGTATTGTTGAGACTCCACTTTCGGAGGAACGTCGCAGGGCGTTGATCTCGGATGCTTTCCAAATAGCGGGCGGGGCGTTCGCACTCCGGTGTTATCTTGTCCCGCCGGAAACGGGATCGACTGCCCACGGAAGAAACGCAAGGTTTGAGCAGAAAGGCGATGCGGGCAGTCCTGCGCGGTTGTAGAGATTTGGATTTCGCGGGGCTCCATGGCATGCGTAGCGTACAGCCACGGGCCGACTGACTGATGGCGATTGAACTACCACTTCCTCGCTTTCAATCTCGGCCGTAGCGGGATGCCAGACAGCGTCCGCCCCTGCGATTTCAAAATGCTGAAGATCCGTCGCCGGAGTTTCTGTGACAGGGCCCGCCTCCTTTTTGGTCGCAACCATCAGACCTCCCCCGAGGAAGTCGAATTGGATCCGAATAGTTTTGCCCTCTACCTTCGCGGANTTGAAAAGTGGTCCTCCGCACACCGTCTGAGAATGATCGTATTGCTGGGAAAGTGGCCAGAGCGCGAGGCGCTCTCCGACATCAATCTTGTTAGCGGGGTGAATATCATTGTCGTAGAGGTCGATGGTCACAGCCATGCCGGTATGGGGGGTGGAGAGACTCAGGCGCTGCTCTTCCCGCAGGCGAATCCAGCCGAAGGCCTCGTCCCGGTAGGCTGGCAGTTGGACGTAGTAGAAAGGCAACTGCGGGTTGCGGAATNCCTTGCGCCAGCCAGTTACGAGAGCCTGCATCTTAAACCTGTAGTTCCGAGGGTCTTCACCCTTGCCGGCGTTAGATTCTCCCTGATACCAGATGGCCCCCGCAACGGAATAGGGTGCAACTGGGGCGATCCTGCTATTAAAGATACGCCCGGGCATACCTGCAGTGTTCCGAATAATAACACCTCCTTTCAAGGCCCCCACTTCTTCCAGCTTATTTTTTCGAACTAGTTCGGCGATGGGGCGTAGAGCCTTACTGGTTTCGAATTCCTCTGCAGGAATGAACCCCTCGATGGGTTTCCCCCCCCACGAGGATTCAATGACTCCCACTGGGACTCCCAGTTGCTTTGCGACCTTTCGAGCGAAGAAGAAGGCGACGGCGGAGTAGCCAGGACGGGTGGACTGGGAGTCCACAGTCCACACAATTTCGTGCCGCCTGATATCCCTCAAGCTGGGGCTGTCTGGACAGCNAATTCGTAAAAAGCGGATATTGGGATCAGGCTGCTCCCGAAGCGTGGCTTCAATGGTCTTCATCCGGCGCGCGCACGCGCTCATGGGGAATTGCATATTCGACTGCCCGCTTGCNAGCCAGACCTCTCCGACCACGACGTTTTGGAAAGTAATGCGGTCTTGGGACGAGTGGATCTGAAGGGGCCTGCCTTCGCTGCTCGCGGGCATCGCTTCGAGCCGGGCATTCCAGTTTCCATCCGCGTCAGCCGTAGTAACCCTGGATTGGCCCGCAAATTCAATATGCACCTTGGTTCCAGCCGGTGCGCGGCCCCAGACTGGGAGCTCTGACCCTCTCTGTAGGACGGCATTGTCCCCAAAGACTGCGGCTACGGTAAGTGCGGCCTTTCCGGGTATAGAGGGCAGGGTTGCAAGNCCGCAAACAAGAAAAAGAATGCGTCGAAAAGGGCAATTCACCATTCGGAGACGATGGAGGACCAGTCCCGTGCCCGTCAATGGCGGATCAGGGAGCAGGTGNTTCCATGCTTGATAGTTCCTCGGACAGCACGGAGGCAAGAAAGGAAGTGAACCGTATCTTCCCTGTTTCTCCGAGGTGATACCCGTCGGAAAAGTCGCTTCGTCCCATGCCGGGATTAATAGAGAGATCTATCAGAGTGGCACCCTGTTCCTCGATCGTGGCTCGTGCTTCCGGGTCAACAGTCCAGGGCTCAGGTTGTGGCATGGGAACGAAGTAGGGTTTCACGCCATGCGCCTTCAGGGTCTTGATAAGGTCGGTGAGTTTNCGGTAGCTCCGGGTTGAGGGCGCCCGGGTGCTGGGATCGTCGCTCTTGTTTGGTGCGGGGCAGGTTTGTGCCGCATCGAGGATATTATTGAGTCTGCGTACNCCCGGTCCAAATTGAGGAATTGTAGCAGAACTGACACCCCATTGATGAGTTCGCTGATCTCCAAAAAGGGCGCTGAAGTGCGAGAGAAAACCGATCGCTCTTTCGTCAAGGGTGCGGCCCTCCTCGCTCAGACAGGAGCCCAGATTTTCAAGAGAGCAGAAGTGGCGGGTAAGACGACGTATCTTGAGTTCGTACTGGTCTGGAAGATGGTGCCCCACAAAGCCAATTACAACGATGTCCGGATGGCTTTGAGATTGTGCAAAATAAGTATCGTAGAGGTAGTGCCAATCTCGTGCCGCAGTAGCGACCGGAGTAACTTTGGAGACACTGCAAGGTCTGGANAGGGCAGTAGAAATATTTTCCTGCAGCAGGGTTTCATCGACTCCATGGAGCAGAAGGGAATTCCCGAGGATCATGATTCGTGGGCTTTCTCCAACTCTTATTTCCTCTGCGATTTCCGGGAGAGCATGGATGTGGACGCGATCGTAATCGAGAGAAGGAGCAAGGATTCTCGCGATAATTTCGAGCATGATGCCGGTCCCCGCCAGCACGGCGAGGACTTTCCACTCGGTGCGTTTAAAACTGGAAGTAGATGAACTCACTTGTGCGGAGAGGTTGATGAACTACAAGCATGAAAAGTGCATAGGCGTAGGCTGCGGATCGCCAACCCCATGGAATCCTGGTCAGGGCCAGAAGATCGTTGCGTCGGGCCAGCCAGATTTCGAGGAGTAGAAATGGCCCGGCAAGATAGAGGATGGATCCCAATCCGTAGGGAGTAAGGAAGGTGGCAGAAAAGTCGTTAAAGAGAATTGCGGTAAAGAAGTTCCATGCCTGTGCGGCAGANTCGGCTCGGAATAAAAGCCAGCCAATACATACGAGATTGAAGAAAAGGAATGTTTCTACCAGGCGACGCACGATGGAGGGTTGGGAATCACGGATGCGACCTTCGAACGGGCGATAGGCACACAGCAGAATTCCCTGATAGAGCCCCCACAGCACAAAGGTCCACCCTGCTCCATGCCAGAGACCTCCCAGTAGCATGGTAATCATCAGATTTCTGCAGGTTTTCCAATGACCTCCCCGGTTTCCTCCCAGAGGAATGTAGAGATAATCGCGTAACCAGCTCGACAGGCTGATGTGCCAGCGCTTCCAGAAATCTGCCGGAGAGCGCGCGAAGTAGGGCATGCGAAAATTTGCCATGAGCTCAATTCCCATCCAGAGTGCGATGCCACGAGCGATGGCGGAATAGCCNTAAAAGTCCCCATAGATTTGAAATGCGAAGGCGTAAACTCCTACCAGTCGATCGATGCCGCCGACCTGATCATCGCTTGCCGCAAAGATCCCATTGCAGATGAACGCCATGTTGTCAGCGATAACGATCTTGGCAAAGAGCCCACTGATGACGAGATAAAGTCCCTTTGCGAAGTGATCGCTCGAGGTCCTGCGAGGATTGATAATTTGAGGGAGCAGCCGATGGGAGCGCTCAATAGGGCCCGCCACCAGCTGAGGAAAAAATGCCACATAGAGAGCGAAGTCGGGCAGGCTGGTGGCGGCCTTGGTGTGTCCACGGTAGACGTCGATCGTATAGCTTAGCGTTTGAAACGTATAGAATGAGATTCCGACTGGCAGAATTATACTCAGGGTAAAGGGATCTGTTTCATAGCCGAGAAGAGATTCGAGAAGCTGAGCAAAGCTCGTGGTAAAGAAGTCGAAGTATTTGAAGACTCCAAGAATGCCAAGGTTGGTAGTGATTGACAGTGCACACCAACGCCTCGCGATGGCCCTTTCCCGTGATCTGGTCACTCGCTGTGCGACGTGGAAATCTATCAGGGTTGAGATTGCGATAAGTATGAGGAAACGCGCGTCCCATGCTCCGTAGAATATGTAGCTCGCGACGAGGAGCATGCGATTCTGCCCTCGATGGGGTAACAGGCGATAGAGCGCTATTACCGCGACGAAGAAGATCCAGAATAGGTAGCTGTTAAATGCCAAGGGAAGGACCCTAGAGATGAAGGAATCAACGCTAAATCCAAAAATTTACGGAGAGCTTCTCACCCGTTGCGGCGATACATATTTCCTTTCCTTTTGGGATTGGAATAATCATTTTAGCTGATGATTAACGATGATTGGAGTCGGCAATTTCAAGGCGAATGACTGTAACGGCTTGTCCCGTCGTTCCTTTCTGAAGACGGCTGCGGCTGTTCCTTTCGCCATGGGAGCGGGTTTGCCCAGTCTTCTGGACGTACAGGCGGCTCAGGAGCGGGGGCGGGCGAAGTCTGTTATCCTGCTCTGGCTCTGGGGAGGCCCGAGCCATATTGACACTTTTGATCCCAAGCCTGATGCGCCGATGGACTATCGGGGCCCCTTCGGCACGATTCCCACAAAAATCCCTGGAGTTCACTTTACCGAGATGCTGCCCCGCCTTGCGCAGCGTAATGACAAGTTCTCGCTGATCCGTTCAATGGTGACAACGGATGGAGGGCACCCTGGCGCGGGAACGATTGGAGTAACCGGGTTCAAGGAGTCTCCCACGGTTCATCCCAACTTCGGCTCGATCATTGCGAAGCACCGCGGAAACAGTGGAGCACTGCCGCCGTTCTTTTATCTGGGTCGGGGAATTCCTCGAGATCTTCCGCGCCGCATCGAGGGTTATGGCGGGGGAACTCTGGGTAAGGCCTACGACCCTTTTCTGGTAAGCTGCTCTCAGCATGGAGACGTCAATATTCCAACGTTGAAGATGCTGGACGGTATTACCCCGAACAGGATTCAGGATCGTAAGAAGCTGCTCGATCAGCTCGACGCAGCTCATAGAACTCTGGACGGAGCGAGAATTGACGACTGGGAGAAAACACATCAGGCCGCCTACGGGTTGTTGACTGACCCGAAGGCCAAGGATGCCTTTGACCTTACCCGTGAGAAGGAGAAGACCCGGGAGTCTTACGGGCAGACTGCCTTCGGCCAGAGTTGCCTGCTGGCTCGCCGCCTGGCGCAGGTTGGAGTGCCCTACATTCAGGTCAACTGGTCGGAATACGTAGAGACCTTTACTCCCAATGGAGATTGGGGTTGGGATACGCACATCTACAACTTTGAGCTCCTTCAGGACAGGCACTGTCCGATCCTCGACCGTGCCTTTTCTGCCTTGCTTGATGATCTCTATGATCGCGGCATGATGGAGGATACTCTCGTTGTGGCGATGGGTGAGTTTGGGCGCACTCCCAAGATCAGTAAGCGTGCCGCTCGTGAGCACCACCAGCACTGCTACTTCTCCATATGGGCTGGTGCTGGAGTGCAGCCCGGACGAACAATAGGGGAGAGTGATGCACGGGCAGAGCGTCCCATCACGGAACCGATTTCTCCTCTAATGGCTGGAACGACCATCGCCGAATTATGTGGGGTGGGAGCTCAGCAGAGGGCAGAAATGAAAGTTCTGGATGGAGGGGGGGTTATCAATGAGCTCCTTTAGGAAATCGGCCCGTTCAGTCGCGGGCTCACTGCGGAACCATAGATTATGGGGTGCTCTTTTTCTGAGCGTGACTTTGGCGGTTCTGCAAGATTTTGCCGTGGCGGAGCCAGAACAGCTGACCAAGGATGGAATCCTCAAGCGTGATCCCTATTTCGTCGATGGCGGGAAAGCCCTTCTCTATGGCTACGACGAGCAAGATGATCTCGTCAGGGTCCTCAGGTTGGATCTCGGGACTGGCAAATCTGAGCCCTTTGTGCCGGATGTGGGTGATAAGCACCATATAGAGCCCAAGCTTTCACCGGATGGCAGGTTTTTGTCGGTAACTGAGTGTACCGGAAACCTGACTGCAAAGCTCGTGATCAGGAATCTTGAGGAAAGAAAGGATGTCTACATTACTCACTCCGGGCGAGGGGGAACCAGAAGTCCGGTCTTCACTCCTGACAGCAAACGGGTCGTCTATGCTTTTGCGGAGACCGGACCACAGCAACTGTGGTCCGTACAAGTCGATGGAAAGGACAAGAAGCAACTGACACAGTCCGAGGGAGTAAGTAACTGGCCAAGCTTCACGCCTGACGGTAAAACAATTGTTTTCAGCAATTCGCGGGAGAATAACTATGAGATCTACTCGATGAGTGCTGATGGGACTAATGAAAAACGCCTCACTGAAAATACGATCATGGATATTCGTCCAGTCGTTTCACCGGATGGTAGTCAGGTCGCTTTCACCAGTACTCGGGATGGCGGTTACAATGTTTACGTTATGAAGATCGATGGGACCGACGTAAGGGCTCTCACTACTGGATTAGATCGGGATGATTACCCGGCATGGCATCCGGATGGGCGGCATGTCGTCATCGTTTCGGAAAAAGGGGGCCGATTTGACCTATATCTTCATGAGGTGCCACCGGGAGTGGCCAACCCGGATGAAAAACCACTAGCAGACACCGGTTCTTGAGCTTCATGGCTCCATGGCTCCTTCCAGTTTACCTTGTGGTGCTCACAGCCTGGCCGTGTTGGCTTCAGGCACAGAATGTCAGGCTGGAACGGTGTGAGCCGGCGGAGATCCAATCTGGAGTGGCGACAGAGATTCGTTTGCACGGCGGGGGCTTGGAAGAAGTGAGCCTTTGGGCCAGTTTTCCTGCAGAGATAGAGCGTATTGCAGAGGGGGAACCTCTGTTCCGGATTTCAACGGATTACGTTGGTCCGGGAGCGTTGCGCGTTCATAGCAATGACGGAGTAAGCAATATGGTATATCTGAGGGTGGAGGACGGGGGAGACTCGGCAGTAGCCTCCGAAGGGAAGACCAGCGCGGAGGAGGCCCAGGAAATTGCGGTTCCCATCACGGTCGAGGGTAGCTCGCAGAATTTGGGATCACATTATTTCCGGTTTGGGGCCAGAAAGGGAGAAGCAGTTATCCTCCGAGCGGAGGCGCGTGATTCCGACTTTGATGGAGTTCTAACTCTCAGGACTGCAAGTGGCCGCCGGCTTGCTCAGGCGGACGACAGCCAGATTGATGGATTGAACCCCAGGATTCATTTCACTGCCCCTGAAGAGGGGCACTACATAGTCGAGCTGATGGATTCGGAGTATCGTGGAGGGAAAGGCTATCAGCTTTGGATCGAAGAACCCGAGCAAAACGGTGACGCATTGGCTGCCGCGGTTGCATCGCCAGTTAATTCCGGAGTTGTGGAAGAATATGAAACGGGGGAGGGTGTGCCGGGTCGGCATGTCATCGGGGCATCAACGGGAATGGTCCGCTTCCCTCTCCATATCAAGAAACGGGTTTTCCTTACGCTGGTAGCTGCGGCGAGGAAACTGCGCTCTCCTGCACTTCCAAGCATACGGATTCTGAAGGAGAGTGGAGAGATGATTGCGGAGAGCTCACGAGAGGTTTTCGATGAACAGGACATGCAAGTCTGGTTAGATGCCGGCGACTACAGGATTGAAGTTCGAGACGCGTATGGTCGGCGAGGTCCTGAGATGAAGTTCGAGCTAACCATGCATGCCGGGACTCCCCCGTTTTCGCTTTCGGTGCCGGGTCAGAAGGATAAGAAGCAGCCTCTTGCGGATAATTTTCTAGCCGTTCCGGGAGGTGTGTTTGTGGTCCCGGTTCAATGCTCCCGCAAAGGATTTACTCCCGAGATCCGGCTTCAGCTGGAATCTTCCCTTGCGTGTTTAAAACTGCAAGACAGGGTGCCGGATGGAAAGGAATCTGCTGGGTTTCGATTACGTTTGCCTTCAGATACTGTGACAGGGACCCTTCATACTTTCAGAGTCCGAGGTGTTTCCGAGTTGGAGGGCTCCTCGTATGAGGCGAGACTGGAAACGAAGCGGGTTTTGAAGGAAAGAGATGAGACATCGAATATTCCTGAATCTATCAACGGACTCCTCGCGGTTCGTGTGATGGATCCGCCTTTAAAGGTGGAGGTAACTTCCCCCGGCGAAGTTGTAAAAGGCGATGTCGTTAAGGTGCCGGTGACCCTGAACTGGGAAGAAGGTGGTCGTCGTTTCAGCAGTAAGGTGCGGATAGTGGGTCTGCCAAGGGGTATTGAGAGTGGGGAGAAGAGTCTTGATGATAAGACCAGTTCCGTGGAGCTTGAATTGAAGGTTGGTAATCCAGAGCAAGCGGAGCTGAAGGATGTTGTAGTAGAGGTGGAAATTGACTTTCACCGACATCCATTGCGTATTGAAAGCTCCCCCTTGACTCTCAAAATCAGGGACAAGTCATGATGAGGTTTTTCCTGCTAGTATTCGGTCTTCTCAGTATGGCAGCGGCCTGGTGTCAGGCTGAGTGGAAACTGCATCCTTCGGAATTTACCCTCCGAGGAAAGCGTGAATCCCTTCAGTTAATCGCTTCATGGTGGGACCGTGGCCGGGTGGCAGATCATACCCACGGGGCGGGATACGCCATCGCTGACCCGGGAGTAGTCTCCGTTTCAAAAGATGGCCTTGTTCGACCCCTGAGCAACGGAACGACTACCATCCGGCTTGGAGAAAGTATTGCAAAGGTGACGGTGAGCGGAGTGGAGTCTCCTGCCCCGGTCTCTTTCCACCATGAAACCTTGCCAGTTCTTTCGCGTCTTGGGTGCAGTGCCGGTTCCTGTCACGGGTCGCCGCACGGCAAGGGAAGTTTCCGACTTTCACTTCGTGCCTTTGATCCAACTCTTGATGGGCTTACGCTTGTCAGCGAGGAGTTGGGGCGCAGGACGAATCCAATTGAACCTGACAAAAGTCTGTTGTTGCTGAAACCCACCGCAGCAGTCAGCCACGAGGGTGGAAAAAAGCTGGATAAGGAGAGCCCGGAATATGCTCTTCTTCGCTCTTGGATCGCGGAGGGAGCGGTCCTTCGCAAGACAGAGGAAATCACCTGCACAGGGATTACAATTTACCCATCTGAGCCCAGAGTTCTGCATTTTCCCGACGCGAACCAGCAATTCTCAGTTCATGCGAAGTTCAGCGATGGAACGAGTAGAGATGTAACACATCTGGCAGTCTTTGAGAGCTCCAACACCAAGGTGGCTGAGGTTTCGAGGCAAGGGTTGGTAAGTGGAGTTGAGCGGGGTGGAGTTGCGATCATCGCTCGCTACCTTGAATTCATAGAAAGCACGAGTCTTACCTTTGTAAGGAAAATTGACGGATTTAAGTGGGCGGATCGAAAGCCCGCTAATTACGTCGACGAGCACGTTTATAGAAAATTACGGCAGCTACAGTTTATTCCAAGCGCACCGAGTGGAGATTTGGAATTCGTCCGGAGGGTGTATCTGGATGTAACCGGCCAGCTTCCTTCGGCAGAAGCGATCAGCCTTTTTGTTGAGGACCGGGAACCTCGGAAGCGATCTCTCCTGATCGACACTCTTCTTGAGAGCGAGGAACATGCCTCTTTCTGGGCCCAGAAATGGGGAGATCTGCTCCGCGTCTCAAAAAAACAGATCGGCCATGCCTCTGTGTTCAAGTTCAGCCGATGGCTCGTGAATGCGGTTTCCTCCAACATGCCGTATGATCGGTTTGCCCGGGAGATTCTAACCGCCAAGGGAAGCAGTCTTGTCTATCCTGCTGCCAATTACTACCGAGCTGCAGGGAATACCTTTGATGCAATGGAGACATCGGCCCAGCTGTTTCTTGGATCAAGAATTCAATGCGCAAAGTGTCACAACCACCCCTTTGAACGCTGGACGCAGGACAACTACTATGGGCTTGCCGCGTTTTTCAATCGCGTGGAGCGTAAAAAGACCGGCAAGGGTGAGGAGTTGATCGTCTATAGCCGGCAGGATGGCGAGGTTTCTCACCCAGCAACTGGAGAAACCATGAAGCCGTGGGCGCCAAAGGCAGGGGAAATGGAAGTGGAAAAATTCTTGGATCGACGAGACGTATTTACCGAGTGGCTCACAGGAGAGAACAACCCCTTCTTTGCCCAAGTTGAGGCCAACAGGATCTGGGCCTATCTGCTTGGGAAAGGAATCGTTGAGCCCTTCGATGATTTCAGAGATACCAACCCGCCCAGTAATCCACCCCTGCTCAATGCGCTCGCACAGGATTTTCGTCAGAGCGGATATGATCGTCGGCACCTTCTCCGGGTTATTCTTAATAGCAATACGTATCAGGCAGCGTCGGAGACCAACCAATTTAACAGGGACGACCGGACTTATTTTTCTCACTACCAGCCTCGGATGCTTACCGCAGAGCAACTAGTCGATGCTCTGGGTGTGGTGACTGGCCGACCCATGAAATTCGAGGGAGTGCCTCCTGAGCTCAGGGCGACTGAACTTCCCGCGCCCGATCTCAGGGCGCATAACCGTGGACGGATTGGAGAGGTGGAGTTCATGAAAGTCTTTGGGCAGCCCGAGCGTCAGACCATATGTGAATGTGAGCGTGGAGATGAATCGAGTCTGGGACAGGCTCTGCAGATGTATAACGGCCAGCTTATCCATGACATGATCACTGCGAAAGATGGACACCTTCACCGGTGGATTCGTGAAGGGATGAAAGAGGAAGAGATTGTGAGAAAACTTTATTTTTCTGCCCTGTGTCGCCCACCGGGAGATGAGGAGTTGGCCCTTCATCTTCACTACATCCGAGGAGCGGAGAATGCCACTGCGGCTCTTGAGGATACTCTTTGGATTGTTCTCAACAAGAGCGAGTTCCTTTTCCAGCACTAGCCGTGATGAAGGGAGCTCTTACCTCTTTCGTCCTTTGTTTCTCTGCTGTGTCCTCGGCAGAAGTGGTCAGTTTTTCTCGCGAAGTGGCTCCTATTCTGCAACGGCAATGCGTGGGGTGTCACAAGGAGGGAAAAGCAAAAGGAAAGTATCGCCTTGATACCTATGGGCAGCTCCGCAAGGAGCTCGAACCCGGAGACTTGGAGACTGAGCTCTTTCACCGTGTCACGACGGATGACGAGGAGGAGCGTATGCCCGTCGATGCGGACCCTCTTGGTGATCACGAAATCAATGTGATCAGGCGGTGGATTGTTGAGGGAGCAGGCTACGATGGAGAGGATCCTGATGCGCTGCTTTCCGCTATCATTCCCTTGCAGGACCATCCGCAAGCACCGTCATCATACCCACGTCCGCTCGGTGTAACCGCTATGGTCTTCGGCCCTCATGGCAGGAAACTGTATACCGGAGGATATCATGAAATCTTAGTTTGGGACCCCGAAAGCGGCGCCCTGCTGGACCGGATTCCAAACAACGGGCAGCGGAGCTATGGGTTGGCTCTCTCACCTGACGGAAAAATGCTGGCTGCTGCGACAGGGGACCCTGGCAGGGCGGGAGAGGTCAGGGTCTTTCATGCCCAATCCGGACGAGTTCTCGCGACTCCGTTTCGGGGAGATGATACCCTGCTGGCTGTTGACTTCAGTCCTGATGGACGAGTTCTTGCCTTCGGTGGGGTTGACGGGAAATTACGTCTTTTTCAAGCGGAAACATGGACTGAGGGTTTTGCCGTCTCCTCGCATTCTGACTGGCTCACTGCACTCAGTTGGAGCCGGGAGGGTGACCAGATTGCCACCGCCAGCAGAGATAAGACTGCCAAGGTATATGAAGCGAATACCGGTAAAAGGGTAAGCACGTTCTCTGGCCATTCCGAAGCAGTCAGGGGAATCGCCTTTCACTCCAATGGAAAAGAAGTGCTCTCAGCGGGAGATCACGGACACCTTTTCGTTTGGGGATCTGAAAATGGAAAGAAGATTGCCGATCGCGCCAAGTTCGATAATCCCGTCCTGCGATTTATGGCGGGCCCCAAGGGTTTTTTTGCAACGACATCGGGTGGTGTGGTCGCGCAATTCAATGCCGAGAACCAGAAACGTCTCAGGGAGTTCAGGGTTGTATCACAGACTGGGGCTGAGGCTCCCACAGTCTCTTCCTGCGCATGCTGGGAAAGCCTGCTGGCCGTGGGAACTCTTGATGGGCGAGTGCTTATTTTTGATACAGAGACGGGGCAACAGCGCACGATCTTTGTCGCAAAACCCTGATGAGCATTTAGCCGTATCAGCCGATTGCCACTTTATTGCAGCAAGGGCTTTCCTTTCGTGTAGGCCGTTGACAGTGATGTCATCAAAGGTAAAGGTCTTCTCCGGATGAAGCATGAACCTCATCCCCAGACGATCATGAAAGTTATTTGCCTTACCACGTTTGCCGTAGTTATGACCTTCACCTCTGCCCTTTGTGATTCGGTTAATACGGCCTGTCCGGTAAAGGGTAGACCTGCTGATGGGCGTATTGCAGTTCCGGTAAAGATCGCTTTCTGTTGCCAGCAGTGCGTGGATAAGTTCGAAAAGTCCCCGATCTCCTTTCTTTCCAAGGTCGCGAAAGCACCCAGAGGTCAGTGTCCTGTGAGTGGTCGCAGGATCAGTAAGGCTTCTACAGTCCTCATTTCGGTCGCGGTCTGCTGCAATGGATGCAAGGGAAAGGTAGAGGCTGAACCCAGGGAGTATCTAGCCAGAATCGCGAAGAGGAAGACAGGTTCCTGAGCTCTTCTACTCGTTGACTGGACAGGGTGAACGTTGACCCGAGGAGTGTGATGTGCCCAACAGCCGACAAGGCCTAGGGGGCGTCAAAAGGAGTGGATTTCTGCGGGAAAAATTGCGTTTCTGCGCATTGCTCCTAAAACAGTACTCTCATTATCAGCTTCTTACGAATGATGATTTACCGGATCCTTACTGTAGGGCTTTTGTTTCTGCTGCTCCCTACGGCACGGGCTGAGCTTCTTGTCTCCGAGGTGATGCCGGGCACAGAGCACGGCTATCTTGACGAGAATGGAGTCAGCAACGACTGGATCGAACTCTATAACGCAGGGCGTAGCGAGCTACAGCTGGAACGTTTTTCCCTGACAGATGATCCGGAGAGCCTGACCAAGTGGCAGCTGCCGGAGGCTCGCTTGCAGCCGGGGCAGTTTCTCGTCGTATTTGCGTCCGGGAAGGATCGAAGGAATGCCAGTTTTCCCCACGCGAATTTCAAGCTCAAGTCTGGGGGGGAATACCTGGCTCTGGTGTTGATTGAGGAACAGAAGATTATTCAGGAATTTGCGCCATCCCTGCCTCCAGTGCAGAAAGGTCAATCTTGCGGCTATCCCTTTGAGGGCGACCAGCTCGTGGGAGACCGATTGACAATGTTCTCCCGGGCGACACCGGGCTCCAGAAATGATGCGCCCTCTGTTCAGCCAAGAGTCAAGGACACGAAATTCAGTGTCGATCGAGGGTTTTATCACAAGCCGTTCGAGGTAGAGGTGAGTTCTGCCACCAAGGGAGCGGAGATCCGCTACACGCTGGATGGCTCTCCTCCCTCTCCTGAGGAGGGGTTAGTCTACGAGTCTCCAATCCAGATTGATTCCACTTCGATTTTGCGGGTCATGGCGTGGAAAGAGAATTACCTCCCTACCGATATTGATACAGTGAGCTACATCTTTCCCTCTCAGGTGATCAGACAGCCTGCTCGCCCTGAGGGGTGGCCTACACATTACAAGGCCAAGGTAAATCCTTTCTTCGCCCGTATCGCAGGAGAGGGCGCCATCGACGAGAAGGGCGTCATCGTGAAGTATGCGATGGCTTCTCCGGAGACTCTGGACGCGCAGCCTGAAGAGCTTGAGGGCGCGTTGCTGGCGCTTCCTTCGATTTCCATCGTTACCGACAGGAGGCACTTTTTTGATTCCGAGACCGGTATTCATGTCAAACCTGAGGGCCGGGGGAGGAAGTGGGAACGACCAGTTTCCGTGGAGTTGATCGACCCTCAGGGGCGGGAGCCAGGTTTCCAAGTTGATGCGGGTATCAGGGTGCGTGGAGGGCACAGTCGGTCGGCCGCATGCCAGAAACATGGGTATCGCCTGTATTTCCGAAAGGACTATGGACCCGGGGAACTGGATTATCCCCTCTTTGGAGACGAGGGAGTCCGTCGTTTCGATGATATCGACCTGCGGACGGCTCAGAACTATTCGTATCATTACAGCGACTCCAGTCACCACACCCTCGTTCGAGACGTCTTTTCGCGTGATTGCCAGAGAGATTTGGGGCAGCCCTACACCCGCAGTCGATACTATCACCTTTATCTCAACGGTCTTTACTGGGGGATCTACCAGACTCAGGAGCACGCGGAGGCTTCCTACGGGGCCCGCTACTTTGGAGGTAAGGACGAGGAATTTGATGTCCTGAAGGCAAAGCCCAGCAATGATGGGCGTGCTACTGATGGAAAAGATCAGGGATGGCGCCAGTTGTGGAAGATCGCCAACGCAATGGCCAGGGAGGAATCAAAGGAAGGGAAAATCCACCTTTTTCGAAGGCTTCAGGGGCTCAATGCGAATGGGGTCTCAGATCCTCTTCTTCCGGCATACCTCAACGTTGATAATCTGATCGACTATATGCTGGTCATCTTTCTGACCGGTAACTTCGATGGCCCTGTCACTCAGTTCGCAGGAAACTTTGCTACCAACAACTGGTTCTCCATCTGGCGAAGAAACGGTAGAGAGGGGTTTCATTTTTTCTGTCATGACTCCGAGCATAGCCTCGCGGCAGAACCAGGAACTGTCGCGATCAACCGGGTGGGGCCTTTTGTGGCAGGAACCAGTTATGACCAGTTTAATCCTCAATGGCTGCATCAGCAGCTGACGTCAGTGGAATGGTATTGCGACCGTTTCAGGGCCCGGGCCGAGGAGGTGCTGTCGGTTGGGGGCATTTTGTCCCATTCGGCAAATCTAGCTCGTATGCGCCATCGGTCTCAGGAAGTGGGCAGGGCCATGCTGGCAGAATGTGCCCGGTGGGGGTGGCGGGCAGAACAGCCAGTGAAGACCAAGCAGGATTGGTCGGAGGCAATTAAATGGCTCGAGCAGGTGCTCGAGAGGCGAGCAGAGCTGGTTCCGCAACAGCTTGCCACGGCGATGCGGTTTCCGCGGGGAGTTCCGGCTCGGGAACTCGTCGCGGTCCCGCTCTTTAACCCCGTGCAGGCCCCCCGCTTCATAAGGCGAGAGAAAGGTGGAACCTTTGAGGCTGAAAGCGGTGTGGTCTATTTTCGTATGGATGGTCTTGATCCCATGGAAGGCGAGGACGTCCGGGCTGGCAGCCTGATGGCCCGGCCAGATGCCTTGGTCAGCAAAATTCTTGTAGGGGAGAATAGTCCGGTCCGGATCGATATTCCTAGAGGAGGTCCCCTGGGTCATGAGTGGACCCGTCGAGACTTCGAGGATCTTGTCTGGCGTGAAGGCAAGGGAGGAATTGGATACGATCAGCGGGAAGACTACCGGGACCTGATTGGAGTCGACGTCGAAGAGGATCTCTTTGGGAAGGGAACGACGGTGCTGGCGAGGTATAACTTTGATCTTTCGGAAATCCCGGCTGCAGATCTTATGATGCTGAAACTCAAGGTTGAGGATGGTTTCGTAGCTTATTTGAATGGGGTCGAGGTAGGAAGAGAGAACGTGCCCGGCCGCCCGGAGTGGAACGGGAAGGCGCTCTCTAGACCTGATGATGTAGCCTTGCGCTGGCTTGCCCTTGATATCACAAAGCACCTGCCTCTCCTCAGGAGAGGTAAGAACGTGTTGGCGATCAGGTTGGTCAACGAAAGGGAGCGCAGCTCTGACCTGTTACTTCTGCCCGAACTTTCACTGGCGAACGAAGTTTTGGGCACCTTGATTGAAATTGCGGGTAGAGACAGGATCAAGGCCCGGATTCTATCGGAAAACCAATGGGGAACCTTGTTGGATGAAGAACTGGCTTCTTCCCGCCAGGTGAGGCCGGTGGCCGAAGGAGACCTGCTGATCTCGGAGGTTATGTATCATCCGCCAGAGCCGGATGAGCGTGCGAGAGCAATGGGATTGACCCGGAGAAGTGACTTCGAGTTTCTCGAGCTCCTCAATGTGACCTCTGACGCCATAGATCTAACGGGAATGTATTGTCGAGAGGGGATTTATTTCTTTCTGGCATCCTCCCGGATTGTCGATCCGGGAAAGCGGGTGGTGATTGCGCGTAACGTGAATGGAATGTCTCATCGATATCCTGAATGCGCGGTGATGACTACCTATCAGGGGAATCTTGGGAACGGTCGCGAAAGTATCGTGATCCGGGCTGCTAATGGAGAGGAGATTGCTTCGGTGACATACGATGATGAGGACCCTTGGCCGAGTCGTGCAGATGGGGAAGGGTATTCACTGGTTCTCAGGAGTTCTTCTTCCGAAGGAGAGCCTAGTGATCCTGATCGTTGGAGGATCAGTGATCGCGAGGGTGGCAGCCCCGGCAAGCCCTGAGCCATGGTTTTCGGGCAAGCTGCACCGTAGAGGGTGACTGGTTGTTCATAGAAGTTTACAATGAGTTTCGAAAGGGCGACGCTTTGTGCCCATGAAGCCTTTTCCAATGGTGATTTTTCTGTGCCTCTCAGCGGCGATCGTCCAGGCCGATGAAATCCTCCAGCCTGATAAGATTGGAAGCGGGGCCCTTCTTGATTCCTCTCTCATCTATTCACTGAAAAACAGGCCCACACCGCAATGTCATGCTTCTACGATCGTGGAAACCGAAAGCGGATTAGTGGCAGCATGGTTTGGCGGAAAGTATGAGAAGAACGCGGATGTCGGGATCTGGCTTTCGCGAAATACGGGGAAGGGATGGGGTAAGCCATTTAAAGTGGCTAGTGGAGCTGAGGGAGAAGCCCGGGAGTATCCCTGCTGGAATCCAGTGTTGTTCAAGTCAGGAGGACTGGTTGAAACGGACGGGGGTAATCCTCTCATTCTTTTTTACAAGGTTGGGCCCAGTCCAAGTCGCTGGTGGGGAGTAATGATGAGCTCCTATGACGGAGGGATAACGTGGCAGAATCGGAAAAAGCTCGGAAAGGATCCCAAGATCGGGCACCTCCTTGGTCCGGTAAAGAATAAGCCAATTCAATTGAAGGACGGGTCGAT
The DNA here is from genome assembly GCA_002709915.1 of Roseibacillus sp. Taxonomy (GTDB): domain Bacteria; phylum Verrucomicrobiota; class Verrucomicrobiia; order Verrucomicrobiales; family Akkermansiaceae; genus Roseibacillus_B. The sequence goes on from PARF01000008.1 coordinate 24,597, forward strand.
TTTGTGCGGGAGTAGTTCGGAGCATAATGGTTGGCGTGTACACTTCGAGCGAACAAGAGATCTGGGGAAAACCTGGGAGGTCGTTGGTCCAGTGCACAGCGGGAAAGTTTTTGGTGCCATACAGCCAAGCATCCTTGAGTATAGAGACGGAAAGATGCAGATACTCTGCCGCAGCAGGCAGGGAGTGATTACCCAGAGCTGGTCTGAGGATGGAGGTCAATCGTGGGGGCCAATGACGGCAACTAATCTGCCCAACCCAAATGCCGGAACAGACGCAGTTTCCCTCATGGATGGCCGACAGTTACTGGTCTACAATCACACTACAAGGAGCTCCCGCCCTGCCGGTCGTGAAATGCTTAATGTTGCTGTTTCAAAAGACGGAAAGAAGTGGAATCCGGTAATGACGCTGGAGCGCGAGAGTGGAGAATTTTCCTACCCTGCCGTAATTCAGGGTAGCGATGGCAAAATCCACATCACCTATACTTATCTACGGCGGTCGATAAAACATGTTATCGTTGACGCGGACAAGCTTTAGCCGTGCGGTTCATCTTGCGGACCGGTCGATTGGGGCGGGATCGATTTGACCTTTGACTTTTCGAGTGAGGACTGGCGTCCTGATCTAATCATGAGATTAAGCCTACTTTTCCTGCTCTGCAGCATTCCTTTGTGGGGTGCAGAGCGACCGAATATTCTACTGATTTTCACGGATGATCATTGTGAGCAGGCTCTCAGCGCCTACGACCCTTCCCGGATTACCACTCCTCACATGGATCGGATTGCAAATGGGGGAATGCGTTTTAATCGGTGTTACGTCACCAATTCGATCTGTGGTCCGAGCCGCGCGGTGATATTGACCGGCAAGTACAGTCACTTGAATGGATTCATTCGTAACGGGAATACCTTTGACGGAACACAGCAAACTTTTCCCAAGATCCTACGTGAGGCTGGGTATACGACCGCAATGCTTGGCAAATGGCATTTGAAGTCCACCCCAACGGGCTTCGACCACTATGAAGTCCTGATCGGACAGGGCCCATACTATAACCCTCCCATGAAATACAGGCAGGCGGACGGAACGCCTGCTCAGAGGAAGCATACCGGATACACGACCGATATCATCGTCGACCTCACGCTTGAGTGGCTGAAGGAATCCCGTGATAAGGAGAAGCCGTTCATGCTCATGACCCAGCATAAGGCTCCCCATCGGAATTGGCAGCCGGGCCCGAAATATCTGAACTGGCTTGATGATAAAACTATCCCGGAGCCCGAAACGCTCTGGGATGACTATGAGGGGCGCACCTCCGCAGCTTCGGAGCAGACCATGACGATTCGCAAGCACCTCAGTGGCAATGACCTCAAAATGGGGCCTCCTCGTGGGTTGAATTCGGAGCAGGCAGCCAAATGGAATGCAGCATATGGCCCCAAGAATGAGGCGTTCAAAAAAGCACAGTCCGGGATGAGTGAGAAGGAAATCATCCAGTGGAAGTATCAGCGCTACGTGAAGGACTACCTCCGTTGTGTGAAGTCGGTGGATGATGGGATCGGCCGTATCCTTGATTACCTCGAAGAGAGTGGGTTGGCGAAAAATACAATTGTGATCTACTCTTCGGACCAAGGGTGGTACCTCGGAGAACACGGTTGGTATGACAAGAGGTGGATGTATGAGGAGTCACTCAAGACGCCACTCCTTATCCGGTGGCCGGGAGTGGTCGAGCCAGGTTCTGTTAATGAGGACATTGTCTCAAACCTCGACTTCGCGGAGACCTTCCTTGATGCAGCAGGGGTGAAGGTTCCAGCAGACATGCAGGGGCGCAGTCTGGTGCCCGTCCTCAAGGGAAAAACGCCGGATGACTGGCGGAAGTCTTTCTATTACCACTATTACGAGTTTCCCGGTGCACACAGTGTGGCACGGCACTTCGGAGTGACCACCGGTGAGCACAAGCTCATTCATTTCTATCACAAGGACGAGTGGGAGCTATTTGACCTGAACAAGGATCCCGAGGAGCTCAGGAGCGTCTACGGGGACGCGAGTTATGCTGGCGTTGAGGCGGCCTTGAAAAAAGAGCTGGAGCGGCTTCGCACGGATTACAAACTTCCTGTGCCGGAGGAGCGGCCCGGTGCGCGGAAGCCCAGGAAGAAGAACGAGAACAAGAAGCCGAAGCCGATTTCGGGGTGAATGAGCTCGTGGAATCCCCCCGCCATGGGCTTCCATGCCCTCGACATATTCATGGGATTTGTGTCGGTAGGGAGTGGACATTTACCGTAATAGAAGAGGGGATTAACCGCTTTCGAGCCGGCCTCCAAGGAGTTAAGACATCGGTATGAGATTTCTTCTGTTTGGCCTTCTGATCTCGGTCGGATGGCTGCAGGCCCAGAGCCCTCCCAACGTCCTGATCATCATGGCGGATGATTGTACGTTTAACGATTTGCCGGCATATGGGGGGCAGAATGCAAAAACCCCGCATATCGACAAGCTTGCTCGCGAGGGACTCCTGTTTAGACGGGCCTATCTATCTGAGGCGATGTGCCAACCATGCCGGGCGGAATTGTTCAGCGGGCAGTATCCCACCCGGAACGGTTGTGCATGGAATCACTCCGCCAGTAGGAATTCGGTCACCAGTATGCCACATCATCTGGGGCCGTTGGGCTACCGGGTGGGGTTGGCTGGGAAAGTGCATGTGAAACCTAAGAAGGTATTTCCGTTTGAAGAAATTGACGGGTTTGACTCGAATTGTGTTCGAAATCCAACCCGACCCCACCAGCTGTCGGGTATCTCAGAGTTTATCAGGAGAGACCAGGAGAAGCCTTTCTGCTTGGTGGTGGCACTGGTTGAACCTCACGTTCCATGGGTGATGGGAGATGCGTCACAATACCCTCCAGCCACAATCAAGCTGCCTCCTAATATAGCCGACACCCCCCGGACTCGGCAGGATTTTTCCGCTTATCTTGCAGAGATTACCTACATGGACGGGCAGGTAGGAGAGATTCTTAAAGTTTTAGAAGAGAGCGGGAAGGCGAAGGATACGCTGGTTCTGTTCACTTCAGAGCAGGGCTCACAGTTTCCCGGGTGTAAATGGACGAATTGGGACACAGGGATACATACGGGCCTGATTGCCCGGTGGCCTGGGACAATCGATGGGGGGAGCACGACTGATGCCGTGGTGCAGTATGCGGACATTCTGCCTACTCTCCTGACGCTTGCTGGAGGTGACTGCAGCGAAAAATCCTACGATGGTAAAAGTTTTGCTAGGGTTCTCCGGGGAGAGGAGAAGAGTCATAGGCGATATGCCTACGGCTTACACAACAATATTCCGGAGGGACCTCGTTACCCGATCCGGACCGTGACGGATGGGGAATGGCGATATATCAGAAATCTCCTCCCCGAAGAAATCTACATAGAAAAACATCTCATGGGGATCAGGGGAACAGGAGTATTGAATAACCCTTACTGGGCTACTTGGGTACGGGATTCGTGGAATAACCCTTCTATCTACAAGGTTGTCCGCCGTTACATGCGTCGCCCGGCTGAACAGTTGTATCATACCGCACAGGATCCCTACGAGATGAGGAATCTCGCAGGGAATCCTGAGTTTTCCGGGATACAGAAAAAGCTAAGCATGGAGCTTGATCGCTGGATGAAGGAGCAGGGAGACCCCGGGGCGGCACAGGATACGCAGCGCGCGCATAAAGCCGCAAAGGAAGGAAAACATCTCTATGGAGCGCAGTAGGGTGTCTTGTTAGGCGCGTTCTTTGAGATGCATCTGACCGCGAACAAGGGCTATTTTCGTCTCTGGCGGAAAATCCATTCGTGGATCTCGTCCTCGTTGAACACCTTGCTGGTGATAAGGTGACCGGCCGCTAGTTCGCTGTATTTATGAGAGATTCCCTTTTTCTTGAGTGCCGACGAAATATCACGAGCTCGCTGGACCTTCACAGATTTATCGCGACGGCCATGGAAAATCCAGATGCTGACGTCTTTGAGGTGAGAGACGTCACTGATATTGGCGGCGCCGGCGAGAGGCACTGCAGCGGCAAAGAGGTCAGGGCGCTTGTCGATGAGGTGCCAAACCCCATAGCCGCCGAGAGAAAATCCCGTGAGATAGACCCTTTTGGGGTCAGCGACTCTGGTGTTCTCAAGAAAATCTTCGAGAAGGGAGAGCACGGATTCTCCGGACTGGGTCATCCATGCCTGTCCATGATTGCACTGTGGAGCAATGAGAATGCACGGACGCTTGGCCATGTTGGCAACGAATGATGCAGGGACTGCCACCTTTGTCTGTTTGACGTTATCGGTGCCACACTTTGCAGAGCCGTGGAGATAGACCACAACCGGTAGGGAGGCGGAAGGGGAAATTCTCGCAGGTGCATGGATCTTGTAGACAATATTACCATGTGTCCCGCCAACCCAGCGCCCTGCAAAAAACCGGCTGTATTTGTCCGGTTTTGGCTCTGAGAAAAGGGGAGCGATCCCTGCGAGTGATATCAGAATTATAAGAGTCTTGGTCATAAGGTCATCTGCCTTGGTTCAGTCGATAGAATCTCCGATCTGCGATATGGTTCTTTTACCAGTGTCCCGGCAGCGTCTCCAAGGATATCGATGCCGTGGGAGCTACTTTATTGGAGAGGGCAATCGTTGATTCGGTTTTTGGGACAGTTCTGCCCCAATCATAGAAGGTCAGTATTTAAGCTGAGGAGCACAACAGTTATCGATGCAGTGAGTAACACGCCACGGTTGGTTAAAAAAAGTTCAATCTAGACCCTGATTCAGGGGGCGTCTCAACCAAGTCCCGGCAAAGTATTACAAGGACCAGACTCTGGAAAAGACGCCTGAGCAGGCATTCTCCTCCTAGTCTCTTGGGGTGATTCCTCCGTCAGCCAGAGGCTACGGTTTTTCGTGGGTTTCTTTCCCGATGAGCGAATTTGTCAACTGTTCATGATATTGAGATGCGCTCTTTAAGTTCTGCGTAGATCTCTGGTTCAGCCAGGAGCCAAGAAACCGATTGACCGGCGACCGATATTCTAGTTTCCAAGTCCTGTGGGATTTTCATTCCTACTATGCATCATCATGAAACCAACCATTCTTACTCTGGCGTTTTTCCTCTGCGCCCTGTCATTGCTCCACGCCCAGAACCCTCCCAAGGGTTTTGAAAAAGTTGATCAGGAGATTGTGATCACGGCTGTGCGGACGCAGATGAAATACGACGTGCCTGCTTTCAATGTGAAACCTGAGAGTAGAGTTAAACTCACCTTCAAGAACCCGGATGACCTGCCCCATAACCTCATCATCTGCACGCCCGGGAAGTCCAAAGGGAAAGACAAGGGAGCGGAACTCATAGAGGCGGTTCTCGAACTGGGAGCAAAGGGAGAAGAGATGAACTGGGAGCCCAAGGGGCATCCTCGTATTCTTCACAGCTCCGGGATGGTTCAACCAAAGAAGGAANCNGTNATNTGGTTCAAGGCTCCNAAGGAAGANGGAGCTTACCCTTACGTCTGNACATTNCCNGGGNACTTCACCCTGATGAANGGTATGATGNAGGTCTCCAGNAAGNANNCGCCGGGNGTNCCCAAGCAGGAAGTNAANGAGAAGGANCGTTCCAAGGACCTTCTNAAGATCGGAGGTGAAGTNGTTGTNGCAGAGCGGACGNGAATTTTCCGGGCNCCNATCGTCAAATCNAGTGGNCGGGCNGTNCANGTNGGTCTGCCNGATGGAATGAANTACACNTTTGATCCNCGCACNCTTGCGGTTCGNAANATCTGGGGNGGNGGATTCCTCAATCTTAATGAGGAGCGCAGGGGACGTGGACAACCAAACTCACGGCGTGGTGACGGGTCTCAAACCTATATTGAGAATATCGGCATCCTCCGGCCTGTTGTTGGGGGGAGTGCCGTAGATTTTGAGTTCAAGGAGCCTGATGTGAAAGATCATAAGAATATTGAGAAGTGGCTCTGGGAGGATCGCGATTTCCCCGAACTTCTTGCTTCGGTGGATGCAGATTACCACGGTCACAGTGTCGAGTCGGCAACTGGAGATCCAGTATTTCGCTTCCGCGTGGGGCAAAATGAGTTCTTGAAGGGGGTTCGTTTTTCCGAGGACGGCCGGCTTGAGATCGTCCTGCGTGCGGAGTTGAAAACTAACCAAGTGTTTGACGTTTCAGAGGAGGGGCTGAGCGATATCAAGGTGGGAGGCGGGAAGCTAGCCGACGGCAAGTGGACTCTGCAGGCGGGAACGGCTCAGGCCTACACGTTCAGCGCTAAATTGGAGAAGCCACTCATGAGCCGACCTTATGTGGCCAAGGAGGAGAACTGGGGCGAGCAACCCGTGGTGCGTAACAAGGACAAGGCAGGCAAGAAGGAAATGGAACTTCCGCCCGGATATTCCTTCGAGAACTGGGAAGCGCCCAAGGANATTTATGGAAGAGACCAGCTTTTTGAGCCTACTGGAATTGCAGTGGCAAAGGATGGGACCGTGGTGGTGGCTACGAGGACTGCTGGGATCTGGCGCATTCGGAATGATAAATGGACCAAGTTNGCAGAGGGGACTTACGAGTGCCTCGGTGTCTGGATTGAGGATGACAAGGGAGACCAGTTTGTTGTCATGCAGAAGCCCGAGCTGACCAGGATNAAGGATAGCAATGGTGATGGACGCGGCGACAGTTTCGAGACTATCTGTGACGATTACGGATTTCACGGGAACTATCATGAATACGCGCATGGTCCGGTGAGGGATAAGGAGGGGAATTACTATTTCTCCTTGAACCTTTCCCATGGGGGCAACGAGCGCACCTCGTGGCGTGCGGGCGGACCGTTCATGGGCTCCATGGGCGGTTACCGGGGATGGGCGTGTCGGGTGACCCCCGAAGGAAAATTTGAGCCTTTCGCCAATGGTCTCCGGAGTCCAGCAGGTCTGGGGGTCGATCCGGAAGGGCGTATCTGGTATGCCGAAAACCAGGGAGAGTATGTGGGATCCTCGAAGGTGGTTCCCCTTGAGAAGGGAAAGTTCTACGGGCACCTTTCTGGACTATTGACCCTGGAGGGAAAGATGAAGCCGGACTCGGCTGAGCTGAAGTTCGACAAGTGGAAGGATAAGATTCGTAAAGGTGCGGTTTGGCTTCCGCATGGGATGGTCGCTAATTCACCCGGCAATCCAGCCTGGGATACTACCGGGGGGAAGTTTGGACCTTTCGGAGGGCAGATGTTCCTTGGGGATCAGACCCTGTCTAATTTGTTCCGGGTTATTCCAGAGCAGGTNAATGGAATTGATCAGGGGTGTGTTATTCCCTTCGGGNGATTCTTTGCCTCCGGGGTGATGCGGCCTGTGTTTCTGCCAGATGGCAGCCTTCTGGTGGGGCAAACTGGGCGTGGCTGGGGTGCCTGGGGAGGGCAGCAGGCAAGCCTGCAGCGAATTGTGTATGATGGGAAGACTGTGGCCGCTGCCATCCATCACGCAAAAGCGGCCAAGAATGGATTTCTTCTCAGCCTCACGCAGCCGGTGGGTCAAGCGGTCAGCGAGGAGCAGCTGGCAGGCAAACTCAAGGTTCGTTCCTGGTTTTACACGAATACGGGGCGCTATGGGTCACCCAGGCATGAGGAGCGNGATGATACCATTGAGCGGGTGTACATCGACGATGACCGAAAGAGTGTTCTGGTCGTGATGAAAGACTTCGGATCAGGCGATAAGAAGTGGGTGGACCGGCTCTATCATATCGAAATGCCGGATACCAAGGATGTCTTCGGAACAGCACCGGTGACAAGCTCGGTGCGGGCCTACTTCACACTGCGGATCATCCCCTGATCCCAGTCAGGTTGTCGGGCTTTTCCCGCGAAGCTATCACCGCCCTCTTCAATGAGGGCGGTTTTTGTGTACGGGAAAGGTGCGCCTCTANTTCAAGGGGAGGCGGTAGGCAGTGGCGGAATTTCTCCAGTAGTAATCCTCACGAGCCTCTGCTCCCTTGCCGGAGATCCAGCTGTCCACGAGCTTCAGGAAGCTTGCGTAGCTCCCGCTATGCTTGGTGCATGGCCAGTTGGAACCGTAGATAAGTCGCTTGGATCCGAATTGAGTCCAGAGAGCGTCGAGGACTGCTCTGTAATGGCTCGGCTCCTTGATCGCGGGCTGTGTTGCACACCGCTGATATAGTCCGGAAATCTTGCAGTAGACATTCTTGTTGGAGGCAAGGCTCTCAACTGCGGTCATCCATTCCCGGGAGGGAGNCTTGCCGTCAAAATCATATCCAAGGCAGTGGTCGACTACGATGGTCAGGTTGGGAATGGTTCTTGCCAGCTTGTCCGCGATCTTGATACCGGGAATTCCTCCTCCATTGGTCAGGTAGTCCATGGTGAGGCTCTGCTGTGACAGCATGTTAAGATTTGAGAGGACCAGATCGTGGGTAAAGTCTATCGGCTTGGATCCTCGGGCTCGCACGCCCACGAAGCGTCGGTCCCTTTTCAGATAAGCGACATGCTGGGGAAAATCCTCGCGGTAGACATCCACATTTCCGACGAGGCCAATGTAGAAAGGGTCACCCTTGACCAAGTCAAGTATCCACCGGTTGTCTTCGAGACGATCGCTTGCTTCGACAACGACTACCCCGGTTACTCCCGCAGCTTTTGCTAATCTACTGTATTCCGTCGGGAGATGGGGTTTGTAGAGCACCTTATCCTTTTCCGGAGGCCAGCCGACCTTCTGCTCCCGCGTTGTGTCGTAGAGGTGGATGTGGGTATCGATGAGATGTTTGACGGGTTGAATATCGGCTCCGGCTATCTGGGATCCGATCAGGGTGAGGAAGAGTGCCTTACGGGTGTTCATATTAAAAATAGTGAAGAGTGTGCTGGTTCTGAGGTTGGACAATCGATCGCTTATTCCCCGGTTCCGCCTGTCCAGTTTTCAGTCTGGAATGGGGAGGCAGGAAGTCCTTCCCCATTGATCAGATTGGGGTTTGCGACCTTATGCCAGCCAAACCGGACCTGGGTAGGCTGTTTGATCTTCTCAGCAGTGACGAGAATCTGATCGCCGACAATTTTTGCATCAGCGTCCACGAATTGACCGTCCGCACCCGCAATTTGAAATTCTGAAAGGCTCTTNCCATCCCTTGCCTTGAGTCCGTTTGCATGAGCGAATGCCAGGCGGATTGTGCTCTTTTCAATCTTCATGGCCTTGTAAAGGGGGCCAGAGTAGACCACTTTGTGGCTCTTGTAGTGCTTTGCGAGGGCCCAGCGGGCCAGCCTCCCACCCACCTCATGTTTGTTTCGAGGGTGGATATCCCCGATGTTGTGTACGATGTCCGTGGTTACTGCCATTCCCGTATGAGGAATCTTTAGGGTAGCGCACTGAGCTTCCCAGAGGGCGGGAAGTTGTCCTGAAGCGTAGGAACCTCCACTCCACGGAGCAATCTGGACAAAGTAGAAAGGCATACTCTCATTGTTAAACACGCGACGCCATCCTTCGATGAGATCTCTCATCTTTCCGGTATACGCTAATCCGTTTTTCTGGATGCAATTGGTCTCGCCCTGATACCAGATCGTGCCGGTTACCGGGAAATCCACAATTGGGGCAATCATGCCGTTATACATTTTTCCTGAACCAGCATCTGTCACAGTCCAAGGCTCAATGGGAGAGCCTCCCCACGAGCTATTGATCAGCCCGACGGGGACATTCTGGTCCTCGTGAATCGCTTTGCCAAAATGGTAGAGGACGGCGGAAAATCTGGGAATATTTGCAGATGTGCATGGCTTCCATACTGCATTGACATCGGCCTGTGGGGTATCGAACTGTTTCTTAGGAATGTGAAAGAGGCGAATTCCCGGGTGGTTCGCCGCCTTCACGAATTCGTCCCGGCCTTCACTCTGGTTCAGGCTCCACTCCATGTTGGACTGTCCGGATCCAATCCACACATCACCAATCAGGATGTCTTCCAGAATGATGGTGTTTTTTCCCTTGATTGTCATCTTGTGGGTCTTGCCTCCATCGGCCTTCAGGGCGGGCAGATCGACGTGCCATCTGCCGTTTTCGTCGGCGGTTGCAGAAAAGTTGCGTGACCCGAACTTGAGAGAAACATCTTCTCCGGAGTCAGCAGTTCCCCAGACCTTGAGTGGAGTCCCTCGCTGGAGCACCATGTGACTCCCAAAAATCCGAGGAAGAGAGACGTCAGCCAGTCCCGGAAGGGGCAGGGCGCCGAGAAGACAGGCAAGAAGTGAGAGCGTATGTTTCATGGTGGCCTGCCTTCCTAGAGAGAAAGAAGACCGGGTGCCAGCGTAAAGGCCCCCAGGGGCTGAGCTCCGAGAGCTTCCATGCCCGGTCGACGGGGACTTTCCGAGTGCCCTTGATGATGCTTACTCGGATAGAGGGATCGCTCTCGGTCGAATCAAAGTCAATGGATGCGAAGCTGAGATTTTTGCTGTTAGCCTCTCCGGACAAAATGATCTCTACCAGTGGGTATCCCACGCGTGCTGATTCATGATGGGGCTTATTGATACAGCAGAAAGTTTCTGCGGCGCTCTCTGAAGCTGTCTAAGTCTTTTCTCCACTCCGCGATGATGGACTCATACGGACGCTGGTCCAAAATTGCCTTTTCGGTGAAGGGGTGGCAGAGAAGGGTATTCAGCTTTTCGGTTCGCCATTGGTCTGGGTAGAGTTTCCGCAGTGACTGGGCCAGGGCGAGGCCGAGACGAGGAGATTCGCAGGTGAATGGATTCTTCAGGAGAATGCGCACGCCACCACATTCCTCACCTTCAAAAACACTGGCTTCCGGAGTGAATCTGACAGGAACGAATTCGAGCCCTGGGAGATTTGTTGCACTGAGCTGCGAGGCGAGCGCTTCAGGTTCGATATATGGTGCGCCAACAAGTTCAAAAGGAAGACTAGTTCCTCTGCCTACGGAAAGATTGGTGAATTCCAGCAGACCAATACCCGGATAGAGGGTGGCAGCAGCGAGGTTGGGCATATTTGGGGAAGGCTTGATCCATGGGAGCCCCGTTTCGTCAAAGCGCATGGATCGTTTCCAATGGCGAAGGGGGACTACCGAGAGGTTCAGCTCGGGATAGAGTTCGCTCTGGTAGAGCCTCGCGATCTCTCCCGCGGTCATACCGTGTTGTAATGGAATATCGTGGAAGGCGACGAATTTCTGGTCCCCGTCACGGAGTGGCCCCGCCACTTTTTCACCGCCCAACGGATTCACACGATCAAGGACAACAAACTGTATTCCCGCTTCCTTTGCTGCCTCCATTGCGAGGCCCATGGTGGAAAGGTAGGTATAGAAGCGGCACCCGATGTCCTGCATGTCAAAGACGAGGGCATCAATCTCTTTCAGATGCTCTGGGCTCGGTTTGCGGCGATCCTTCCCAGCGTAGAGGCTCCGAACGGGGAGTCCGGTCCGGCTATCGACTCCGTCTTCAACCTTTCCGTCTGCCGTGCCACGGATGCCGTGTTCCGGGCCGAAAAGAGAGACCAATTTCACTGAGGGTGCTTCGTAGAGAAGGTCAATCGTGCTCCTGCGATCCCGGTTCAGTCCTGTTGGGTTGGTGATGAGACCAACCCTGAGATCATTCAGGGGAGCAAAGGCGCTGGCGATCAGGACATCGATTCCACTGAGAACATTCCCGACCGGATATTGAACCTTCTCCGGGGTATCTGTCGTCTTCCGGTCCGTCACCTCAGGCAGGGCCCCTGAGACCGCTGTGAAGTCGAAGCCCGTAGCCTCCGCAGCGAGGGTGCCGAGCTGATAGCGCAGTTTGCGGACATCTCCCCCCGAAGGGTGATTCCGGTTACTCAGGAAGATGACCGTGGTTCGGCTGAAGGGGTCGATCCAGAGAGAGGTGCCGGTCCATCCGGAGTGACCGAATGAGCCAAGCGGAAAGTTTTTTCCACGAGGTCCCGAATAAGGAGAATCAATGTCGAAACCAAGCCCTCGACGAACGGAGACGGCCTCTGTAGTCTGGACGGAGGACATAAGTTCAACGGTCTCTGGGCGTAGAATGCGTGCTCCTTCCAGCTGCCCGCCCTGCAGGATCATGCGGGCAAAGCGTGCAAGATCATGGGCGCTGGTGAAGAGGCCCGCATGACCTGCTTCGCCCGCCATGGCCCCTGCCGTTGGGTCATGAACGACTCCCTTGAGGACGCTCCCGTCATCCATCATGGTCGTAGGGGCGATCCGGGGCAGATATGTTTCTGCAGGATGGAAAAAGGTGTCCTTCATTTGCAAAGGGTCGAAAATGGTTTCCTGCGCGAAAGCGGATAGAGGTTTCCCTGTAACTCTGCTGACAATTTCTCCCAGCAGAATGAAATTGATATCGCTATATCGGTATTCGTAACCGGCGTGCCCGATCGAGGGTTCACTGAATGCAAGGGCGATGCCGGTGTGTTTTCCGCTCCAGTCGTATCCCTTGCGAATTCCGGGAAGGAGGCCGCTCGTATGGGTAAGAAGGTGAAGGATCGTAATTCTAGACTTGTTAGGGTCTCCCGTAAGCTCGGGAAGAAATTTGGAGGCTTTGTCCTCAAGCTTGATCTGTGAATTCTCGATCAGTTTCAGGATGCATGGAGCGGTAGCAATCACCTTGGTGAGAGATGCTGCGTCGAAGATGGTATCGACAGACATATCCTCTTTCACGGGAACCAATGACCGTTTGCCGTAGGCTTTCCGGTATATCTCATCACCCCGCTCCAGCCAGAGAACTCCGCCAGGGAGTTTCTTTTGCTGGATAGCCTCCGATATTACGTTGTCCACCTGCTTCAGAGTCTCAGGACGAAAAGCGGTAGGGCTTGCCCGGAGTTTATGAGCCGGGCCTTCCAGAAGAAGGAGAAGGCAGAAGAGCAGATATGGAATGCGCATGGGCTTCGACGTCACAGAACAGGGATATCGGGCATAGCCTAGCTGGACTTTTGGGGAATGTCTGCCGTTAAGAACACGACAGCGACCCCTGCAAATGAAGGGTAGCCGTGTGTATGTTATCCTCTGTAAATTATTCCCCGTAATTGAAGGGGTCAGAATATTTTGGATCAGTCGTGAGATTGGGATCAGTCAGGGTATTGAGGAAGGCCACGAGGGCCCTTTTCTCTGCCTCGCTGAGATTTAATCGGATAGGGCGATTATTGTTGCGGAGTTGAGGGGCGAGATTGGGGTGGCTGACCACCTGGGAGTCGTAGAATTCGACCACTTCTTCCAGGGTCTTGAACCGACCATCGTGCATGTATGGTCCTGTGAGGGCGATGTTCCGGAGAGAGGGGGTTTTGAATTTGCCGCGATCCTGCTGCCGGCGCGTAATTGCACCTACGCCCGGATCCGTGTAGGGATTTTCGAGCCCATTGTTGAAAACGTTTTCAGAGACAAAGTTTTCAGTTCCATGGCAGTCGTCACACCGCCCTTGGCCATTGAAGATTCGCCGCCCCTGATTTTCCTGCGGGGTAAAGTTGGAAAAGTTGGAAGACCTTCCGAGGTCGAACTTGGATTCCGTTGAGATAATGCTGCGAATAAACTGAGCGAGGGCGAGAGAGATTCGTTCCGAGGTGACAACGGCGTCTCCGAACGAAGAGGTGAAAAGTTCTGCATAGTAGCGCTCTGCGGAAACTTTTGTGACCAGTTCATCCAGTGTCAGTCCCATTTCGACCTCGTTCTGGATAGGTTCAAGCACCTGCTCTTCAAGTGTTTGCGAACGCTCGTCCCAGAAGAAATGTCCTCGCTCATAGTATTTCGCATTAGTGAGACCCATAGAGTTTCGATCGGTTTCCTCGCCCTGAAATCCGATGCTGAACTGACGAGGATCTGAGAAGCCATGCTCCTGCTGATGGCAGGATGCGCATGAGATGGTATTATTGGCAGAGAGGCGCTTGTCGTAGAAAAGGACTCGCCCGAGTGTCGCCCCGTGGTCTGTCACAGGATTGTGTGTTGGAGTGTTGTCCTGGGCTAATACCTGAGGGGTGAGGAAGTGCGCTGGAAGGGAGGGAAGGGCATAGTTGTCCGGGGTGGGTGGAAGAGCCAAAGCTTGGTTCAAACTACTCTCCCCTGTTTGGAGAACATGATCAAAGTTCAGACGGTAGAAGGATCGAGGGGCGTTCTCAAGAACGTGCAGTTTCTTTGCAAATCTCCCATTGTGAACGGTGATCGTCTCGAATTCATACCAGAAAATAAGGTCATGTGAGACTTGCAGATTCCACGTGTGATTCCCGGGGTCCGCAATAGCGATTCGCATGAACCCATTTTCTGAAAGGGGTGAAAAATCAACGTGTGAATCTGCCGGGAGCTGAGCTTCCATGGAGGCTCCTCCAGCAAGGTTTACGAGCAGGAGAACGAGATGAAAGCGGGCCACAGGTTTTTTCATGGATAACCATGAACCACAGTCCACACGGGGACGCCATGCGCTTTACCGACGCTTTACGGCCTTAACCGACTCTTAATATTCCTCTTACTACTTCGAGGTATAGGAGATCGCGCTTGAGAGCATCTTGATGAGGCAGGACCTCGGCTAGAAGACCCAGGGACGGGCCTGCTTGATAAGTAGGTCCCCACCTTCGGTAATCTTGAATTCCACTTCCATTGCCCATGAGGACCAGTTGGAAGGCTGATACAAGGAGCGGAAATGGTTGTGGATCAGATCCATCTTGATCTTGAGGTCGAGAGCCTGAGTGCGTGTGAGGATGGTCTCACCCCTGGGAAGCAGATTCGAGAAGCGGATGTACTGGATTTCGTCTGATCCTCCGAAAAGCTGAGCGATGAGATATTCTTCCGGGGTGGTTCCAGCTTCCGGATTCGTGACAAGATTTTCACCGACTTGCACATTCACGTAGTGCCCATCCCATGCTGGGTCGAAGATATTGGTTGTGACCCCAACTCCATTGGCCTGCTCCTCCGTGTAGTTTGGGTGAACCAGAACACCCATGGCAGCGGAGAAATGGTCGATACGCCAGAATTCACGCTCTTCGAAGGCACGGTAGTTCCAAAGGCTGGCCCAGACCTGCTTAACACTCTTTTCCAGGGGGCCTTCATCGATGGCGTGCGTGTAGGAGCTGTAAAGTCCAGCACCATTAAAGCCTTCGAGGTCTTCATTGTTTGTGCTGGATCTCAGCCTCAGGCTCACGTTGCGCCTCCATGAGGCTTTCAGTCTGTCTACGGCTTCGGTCATCCAGACCGGGAGTGGAGAGTCCTCGATAGTGTCCCGGAAGCGCCTCAGAAGAGCGTCTCTGAAAAGAGGAGAGTTCTGAAAGAGAGGTTGTTCGATCATTTCAACAGCCTCATCATAAAGCCCGTTGAATTTCATGAACTCATCGTAGAAGTAAAATGGAATGGCATAGCCATCAGGGGAGTTCCGTGGGATGATTCTTCTCAACTCGGCGACGTTTGCTGCCTTTGCTCCAAAGGCATTGGATGCTCCAAAGCGAATCTGAGAGAGAGGCCGGATTTCGGTAATGTTGAGATTCCGCACGGGAGTCTGAGGCTGTGATGGCCGAATCGCCTCAAACCACGCATCCACTTCCTCATCTGAGGCAGCACGCATTTCGAAGCCATCTCGATCAACCCGGTAGTAGACATTTTGTCCGAGTAATGGAGCGATATCGGGGTTGGAGGAGGCATCCCTGATATAGGCATTCGGAGTATTATTCTGCATCGCCTTCAAATTAACGTGAGAAAGTGGGGTCTGGGGAATCTCAGTAATGATCCCGGCAACGTGAGTGAGGTCATTAGGGATATTGCGGAAGATCACGACATCGCGGACTGAGAGAGTTTCGGAGCCATTCACGACGCGAAGACGGCCATATCCTTCACCTGGATTAAGTCCGGTGAATACGACGTTCCGGTAAAGCTCATCGGTTTGGATCACATTGACGTAGGAATTGTCAAAAGCTTCCTTCTCGTCCTCATAGATGGTCCGCTGAGTCTCACTTGCAGGATGATAGGCAATGTTTCCATCGACGAAGGGCATGGACGCGGCAATCAGTTCGTATCCCTTTTCCACAAACCGGAAAGCCACAGGATCAGTAGGCCAGAATTCCACCGTGTAGAGCCCCCGTTGCCCCTTCTCATCAACGTAATTATCATGAGCGATAAGACTTCCCGCAAGGTTCCTTCGGGTCGTGTTATTAAAGTAGGTCTGGCTGTTGAAGAGGCTGACACTGTTATAGCGATTCACTGCCTGATTGGTGAAGTCATAGTGATACTGATAACGCGTGGTATCCGCGAAGTAGAGAACAGGGGTAGCAGTGTGGACGTTGTAGACGAGAAACTTGACCTCGCGGATTTCGGGCGCTCCTGGACGTCCGTCTCGCCCAGCCATTCTTTCATAGTGTGCTCGATCTGTGAGCATCAGTGACCCGTGGATTCGATTCACAGGAGGCGCTGGATTGAGCGGGTTGTAGTAGCCAGGCCGTGCCATTTCGAGCCAGTCCGAAAAGCCATCATTGTCGATGTCTCCGGTCTGGGAGGATCTGAAATGGGAGAGTTGATAAAAGGCTCTGCTCTTAGGTCGGGAGGAGTCAGCGATCGTTACCGCGCTGGAATTGCTTCTGACAATGGCTACGGGACGACCGTTGCCGACTTCCGACAAATCATGGGACCGGCGAAGAATGTGGTAACCGCCGGGGTCAGGGGCTAACTCAAATGATAATTTTCCCCCAGGGGTATGCCCTACCGAGGTAATCTCAGGGTTCGCGGTCCCGGAGAGGGTAGTTCCAATCCAACAGGAGGCGCCGAGAACCGTGAGCCGGAGAAGAGCAGAAAGTGGAAAGTTTTGTCGAGGCACACTGCAAGTTACAATCGAATGGCCGGAATATACTAGCGATAAGTTACTCGGATGATTCCCGGTAGTGAGGAATCAGCTGGAGATGATGGAGTTAAGAGTCTGACTTGCACGCATTGCAGCATCTGCCGTGGCTTCGTCGGGCCGGTAATAACCGCCTATTTCGACATTTTGTCCCTGAATAATGGTCAACTCCTCCATGATCGTTTTCTCTGCGTTTTCCAGCTGGGTGGCAAGGGAGGTAAATTCCGCGCTGAGTTCATGGTCCTCGTTCTGGGCCGCAAGAGCGCGAGCCCAGTAGAGCGCGAGATAAAAATGAGTACCTCGATTATCCAATTCACCGCATTTTCGCGAAGGTGCCCGGTCGTTGAGAAGATATTGGGTGCTGGCTTCGTCCAGTGCCTCGCTGAGGATTCGAGCTTTCGTGTTGCTGAACTTGGCTGCGACGTGCTCGAGTGAAACTGCGAGAGCCAGAAATTCACCAAGTGAGTCCCATCGAAGATGGTTTTCCGCATTAAATTGCTGAACGTGCTTCGGAGCTGAGCCCCCAGCCCCGGTTTCGAACAGGCCGCCTCCTTTCATGAGAGGAACAATCGAGAGCATTTTGGCGCTGGTGCCTACCTCGAGAATCGGGAAGAGATCTGTGAGGTAATCTCGCAGGACATTACCGGTAACGGAAATTGTATCCTCGCCAGCCCTGAGGCGTTCGAGTGTCAAACGGCAGGCCTCGACCGGTGATAGAATGCGAATGTCGAGTGATTCGGTATCATGCTCTGCGAGATTTTCGTGCACTTTGCGGATGATCTGAGAATCGTGTCCGCGGTTTTCGTCGAGCCAGAAGATGGCCGGCGACCCGGTCGCGCGGGCACGTGTCACCGCCAGTTTCACCCAGTCACGAATTGGAGCATCCTTGGTCTGGCAGGCTCGCCAGAGGTCTCCCTTCTCGACGCTGTGTTCGATGAGGACCTTTCCATCGCCATCGACTATACGGATAGTTCCGTCAGCGGGGGCTTGAAAGGTCTTGTCGTGAGATCCATATTCCTCAGCCTTCTGGGCCATTAGGCCCACGTTGGGAACGGTTCCCATGGTGGCAGGGTCAAAGGCTCCATGCTCCCGGCAAAATTCAATCGTGGCCTGATAAATTCCTGCATAGGAGCTGTCGGGGATAACGGCGAGTGTATCCTGACGCTCACCCCGTGCATTCCACATCTTGCCAGAGTCACGAATCATGGCCGGCATGGAGGCATCAATAATGACGTCGCTTGGCACATGAAGGTTCGTTATGCCCAGGTCGGAATTCACCATGGCCAGCCCCGGCCCTTTGTCGTAACAGGCTTGGAGGTCGGCTTTAACCTCCTCGTTCTTTTCCTGAGGAAGGGTTTCAATTTTGGAAAGGAGGTCTCCAATTCCATTATTGAAATCGACACCAAGCTCGCCGAGCAGAGGATCATGTTTCTTGACCAGATCCTTGAAGTATGCACGCACGCATTGTCCGAAGATTACAGGGTCAGAGACCTTCATCATTGTAGCCTTCATGTGTAAAGAAAAGAGGAGGCCCTCTTCCCTCGCATGGGAAATCTGATGATCAAGAAAAGAGGAGAGAGCCTTGAGGCTCATTACGCTGGCATCGAGAACCTCCCCGGCAAGAAGGGGCGCCGCGGGTTTCAGAACTCCAGAACTGCCGTGGGGATCGACAAATTCGATTTGAAAGGTAGTGGCACTTTCAGCAGTGATAGACTTCTCCCTGTAACGAAAATCTCCTGCGGACATGGTGGCAACATTCGTCTTGGAATTCTCCGACCACGCCCCCATTGAGTGAGGATTGTTGCGCGCATATTGCTTGACTGCTTTTGGGGCTCGGCGGTCAGAATTGCCTTCTCGCAGCACTGGATTTACCGCGCTACCCTTGACCCGGTCGTAGCGGGCCTTGATGTCGATTTCCTCAGGGGTTGAGGGGGCTGCAGGGTAGTCGGGAAGACGATATCCATGCTCCTGTAATTCCTTGATGGCGGCCTCAAGCTGGGGGATGGAGGCGCTAATGTTGGGCAGTTTGATAATATTGGCTTCTGGCGTCTGGGCAAGTGCTCCAAGCTCAGCCAGTGCATCCGTGCACTGCTGGCCTTCTTCGAGGAAGTCGGGAAATACCGCAAGGATCCGGCCGGCGAGGGAGATGTCACGGGTTTCAACCCGAATGCCCGATGAGCCGGTGAACCGATGAATGATTGGCAACAGAGAGCGGGTCGCAAGAGCCGGAGCCTCGTCGGTAATCGTGTAAATGATCGTGGGTGAAGACATTTTCAGCAGAAAGGAGAGGTGGATTTACGTTAGAGGAAGACGATGGTCAACAGAATGTGTTAGGGTGAGAAATCAGAACTCTTCCCGGTTGGGCTAGTGGCACATTTGATTTTACTTCAAGCCTTGGCGGTTCACATGCACGATAGGTTCTACAGATGAATATCAGATGGATTCTCGTCATCCTTACTGGAGTCGCAGTTCACACGGCGGTCGGATCTTCGCCGAACGTTCTGGTTTTTCTCACGGATGATCAGGGTTGGGGTGACCTCTCGAGCTCCGGCAATGTTGATCTTCAGACGCCCCATGTCGATTCCTTGAAGCGGGACGGTGTGAGCTTTGATCGTTTCTATGTATGCCCCGTCTGTTCACCCACGAGGGCGGAGTTTCTCACTGGGCGACATCACGCACGGTCGGGCGTATACTCTACCTCAGCAGGAGGTGAGCGAATGAATCTCGAGGAAGTCACCGTGGCTGACATGTTCAAGGCAGAGGGTTATGTAACTGGTGCATTCGGTAAATGGCATAACGGCATGCAATACCCTTACCACCCAAACGGGCGTGGTTTTGATGCGTTCTATGGTTTCTGCAGTGGTCACTGGGGCAACTATTACAGCCCTCTCCTTGAGTGGAACGGACGTCCGGTCAGGGGCAAGGGTTTTTGCGTCGATGACTTCACGGACAAGGCGATTGCCTTCATCGAGAGGGCAGTGGATTCCCGGAAGCCATTCTTTACCTATATACCCTACAATACCCCGCATTCCCCGATGCAGGTCCCCGACGAATTCTGGAAGCGCTTTGCCGAACGCAGGCTTAAGATGCGGAATCAGCGGAGTCCAGAACGCGAGATCGACTCTCATAAGAGGAGTGCTCTTGCGATGTGTGAGAATATTGACTGGAATGTCGGACGGATACTTGAGCGTCTTGAGTCACTCAACGTAGCCAGTGAGACCATCGTGGTATGGTTTCATGATAATGGACCAAACGGAGTGCGTTGGAATGGAGGAATGCGTGGCAGGAAGGGTTCGACCGACGAAGGTGGTGTCAGAAGCCCGCTTTACGTTCGCTGGCCCGGCCACCTTCGGCCGGGGTCGGTCGTTTCTCAGATTGCCAGTGTGCGAGATCTTCTGCCAACCCTCTGTGATCTTGCCGGGGTCCCGGTTGCCACCGGCAGAAAGCTCGATGGGGTTAGTCTGACGCAGTTGCTGCGGATCGAAGAATCAGAGGATAGGCCCTGGCCATCCCGTATTCTCATTAATCATTGGAAAGAAAGGATCAGTGTTCGGAGCCAACGTTACCGGTTAGACGATAAGGGAAGGCTTTACGACATGGCAGCAGATCCNGCGCAGACACAGGACGTGTCCTCTCGTTATCCTGAGGTGGTTTCGAAACTGGGTCGGGCAGCAAGTGCACATCGTGAGGCCTTCATGCAGACATATTACGACGATAAACGTCCATTTGTTGTTGCTCACCCGGAGTCAGACTATTCGCAGCTTCCAGCCAGGGATGCCAGAGCCCATGGCTCCATCAAGCGGTCAAACAGGTTTCCCANTTGTTCCTATTTCAAGAATTGGACAGANACTGAGGACTGGCTCAGTTTCGATGTGGAGGTGGGCGCTCCCGGGACTTATGAGGTTACTCTCTACTATGCGGCCAAGGATGCAGGTGCAAAGTTTGAGTTGTCCTTCAATGGAGCGAAACTGCCATTTGTGCTGCGAGAGGCACATGATGTGCCAGAGCTGGGGGCAGAGAGTGACCGTCACCCGCGCATGGAGTCCTACGTCAAGGATTTCAAGGCCGTAAAGATCGGGGAGATCATGCTTGAGAGTGGGAAGGGAGAGCTGGTGCTCCGGGCTACGGAAATTCCAGGCGAGGAGGCGATGGAGTTCCGTCTTTTGACCCTGAAGCGAATGTAGGGGGCAATCAGCCCCCGTGCCGCCACCTCGCCCGATGCGAGAGCTTGCTCTCCGGCCACAACTCCCTACCGTCCCGCCACTCATGTCTATCGAACTGATTCTCACGCACCCGGGGGGTGCACATAAAGACGACTACTTGGCCTGCAGTCTTCTGGTTGCGCAGCATGGGGTTCCGATCGAGCGGCGTGAGCCGAAACCGGAGGACCTTGATAATGCTGGAGTGTTGGTGGTCGACGTGGGTGGAGAGCACGATCCTGAGCGCGGGAATTTTGATCACCACCAGTTTCCGCGTGATCATGATCCGATCTGTGCGCTCTCTCTTATCTTAAGGCACCTCGGGCTCTACGAGGACGCAAGAATGTTCTGCGACTGGCTCGAAGCTGCCGAGTGGTTCGACACACGGGGAGCAGGTGGAACGGCCGCGTGGCTGGGCGTTGATCGTGATATTATAAGCAAGCTTAACTCGCCAATGGATGTGACCCTGCTGCGACGCTTCGCGCATGCTGAGCGTCTTGAGCGTGGTGATGTGCTTTATGAGATGATGCGCTGGGTGGGAGAAGATCTACTGGAGTATTTGAAGACCCTGCGTGAGCGGCTTGCCTACATCGATGAGCATGGCGAACTCTGGACAATTGAGGTCAGTGACGGGGATTGCTTCAAGGTCCTGTTCATGCCACGGACCAACCCACTGCCAGCCGAGCCCTCGACAGGGTTTGGGCGCTATCTTGATTCAATTGGTGAATCGGAGAGTGTGGCGGGTCTGGTCTACCCGGACCGGCGGGGCAATGGATACGGACTCTCTCGCCACAACGATCACCCACGACTTGAATTCACCCGGATCGATGCGGAGGCCGACGTGCATTTTGCCCATGCCCGGGGATTTGTAGCCAAGACGTCGGCTACAGAAAAGAGGCGCCTGAAGGAGTTGCTTCGAGCGGCGTGGGTGTAATTGTGGGACGAGACAGGTGAAAGGCCTGCTCTCCCATCGAGAATTTCAGACGATCGTGAAGATTCACTCGGCCAACTTTACAGTGAGCGCAGTCAGCCTCGAAGGCTGCCCCACCTCTTCGTTGCCGGAGTTCGCATTCATCGGGCGATCCAATGTAGGTAAGTCGTCGCTCATTAATCTTCTGACAAAGACGGAGGGGCTGGCCCGGGTGTCCGGAAACCCCGGTCGCACGCAGGAAATTAACTTCTTCACTATCAATGAAAGATGGAGCCTTGTCGATCTGCCGGGATATGGATACGCGAAAGTTTCAAAGGCGGACCGGATTCGTTTCCAGAAGTTTATATCAGATTATCTTATCGAGCGGGAGAACCTGGTCTGTGCGTTCGTCTTGATTGACTCACGGCACCCCCCTCAGGGCGTTGATCTGGAATTTGTGGAATGGCTTGTTGCCGGAGAAGTTCCTTTTGAGCTGGTTTTCACGAAGTCGGATAAAAATAAGGAGAGCGTTGCAAAAAAGAACATAGCTCTTTTCCGGAAGGCGATGAAGCAGTGGAGTGAAGGCGAACCCCGGGCATACCTCTCGTCGACCAAGACCGGAGTAGGGAGGAAGGAGATCCTGAGGAGTATCGGCGAGATGCTGCAGATAGGATAGTATCTGGTCGGGCTCGCAGGGGGAGTACCGGGTCTTTTTCAGGCGAGAATATCCTTTACGACTCTTCCGTGCACATCAGTGAGGCGGAACTGTCTTCCCTGATAGCGGAAGGTAAGACGCTCATGGTCAATTCCCAGCTGATGGAGAATGGTTGCATTAAAGTCGTGAACGTGAACGGGATCACGTGCGATGGCATACCCGAGCTCATCGGTCGCTCCATGAACGTGGCCCGCCTTACAGCCGCCTCCGGCCATCCAGACGCTGTAAGCGTCCTTGTGATGATCGCGTCCAGCCTTGGTCTTTCCTGAGCCATTACCCACTGCGCCCTGTGCCATTGGGGTTCTGCCAAATTCAGCGCTCCAGATGACAAGGGTCTCATCTAGAAGTCCTCTTTCACGGAGGTCTCGGATAAGTGCCGCAATGGGTTTGTCGACCTGCCGGGTTTTATTTGGGAGGTTGTTGAAAACACTACCGTGGTGGTCCCATCCCTGATCAAAAAGCTGGACGAAGCGAACGCCGCGCTCCACCAGTCTCCTCGCCAGCAGGCAGTTATTCGCGAAGGACGTCTTGCCGGGTTGTGTGCCATACATCTCATGTATGGACTGAGGCTCATCGGCGATATCCATCAGCTCGGGAACGCTGGTCTGCATCCTGTAAGCCATTTCATACTGACTGATTCTTGTAGCAATTTCCGGATCTCCCACATCGGCGAGGGCCTCCTTGTTGAGATCGTTCACTGCGTCCACAACCATCTTGCGTTCCCCCGGGGAAACGCCCTTTGGGTTAGAAAGGTAGAGAACCGGGTCGCCCTTGGATCGAAATTCGATCCCCTGATGGATGGTTGGAAGGAATCCGCTTCCAAAGGCGCTGTTGCCTGCCCCGAGGACCTGCCCCGTGATCAGGACCACAAATCCAGGGAGGTTCTGGTTTTCGCTTCCCAGACCATAGCTTACCCACGAGCCCATGCTTGGTCGTCCGAATCGTTCGAACCCCGTCAGGAGAAACATCTGCGAGGGCGCATGGTTGAACTGATCGGTGTGCAGGGTCTTGATGAGGCATAGTTCATCCGCAACTTCCTGNAGGTGAGGAAGAAGGTTGGACAGCTCCATGCCGGAGGCTCCACATTTACGGAAGGCAAACTGGTCCTCTTTGGGAGTGCCAAGAAGATTTGGCTGCTCTCGAATGAAGGCCAGCTTGCTCGTGTCGAAGAACTCGTCAGGGCACAATTGTCCTGTTCGCTTCTGCAGCTCAGGCTTGTAGTCGAAGAGATCCAGGTGGGATGGAGACCCCACAAGATGAATGTAGATTACTCTCTTCGCCTTGGCGGCGTGATGCAGGCCGGACTGCTGCAGCGAGTCGTTAGTGGCCCCTGCCGAGTCAGCGTTGGCAATTGAAGAGAGAGCGGCTGCCCCAAGGCCATATCCCGTCTTTTGAAGAAAGAGGCGCCGGGTCTCGTTCTGAAGGTGGCTGGATATCATCGGTTGGGCAAAGGAAGAAGCAGGGTGTTACCAGAGAGTTGCAGCGAGAATACCTTTAATTCTTTGTGATAGTCTCGTCGAGATTCAGGAGTGCACTGGCGACGTAAAACCACGCTGCTAACTCCAAGTGGTTCTGGGTCTGAGGCTGGTAGACGAAATGAGGGTTGCTGAGGAGGTTCTCGGCCTCCTTGGGATGCGCCGTGAAGTGGTCTAGCCTCTCATGCAGGAGTTGATGAATGATGCGGCTTTCCCGGCTGTCAGGCAGGCGTGAAACTGCCAGACGAAAACCGTGCTGGACCCTGGTTCCCGGAGATTTGGATTCCTGAAGGATTCGATCAGCGAGCGCGAGTGCCATCTCCACGAAGGCAGGGTCGTTCAAGAGCGTAAGGGCCTGGTTAGGGGTATTAGTGCGCGCACGAGCTACACTGCAGGCGGCCCTGTCAGGGGCATCAAAGTTGACCATGCTTGGGTATGGGGCAGCTCTCCGATAGACGATATAAATCCCTCGTCGCCAGCGGTCCTCGTCCTGTTCCTCAAGCCATTTAGGCTCATTTCGTCCGGTTTGACGCCAGAGCCCGGGCGGCTGATAGGGCATTACGGGCTCGCCGAACATTTTTGGAGAGAGGAGGCCGGAGATGGCCAGGGCGTTATCGCGGATCCGCTCTGCGTTCAGCCGGAAGCGAGGTGCGCGGCCAAGAAGGAGATTACGAGGATCCTTTTCGAGGAGTTCAGTAGTGATTCGCGAGGATTGCCGATAGGCCTGAGAGCTCACCATCACTCGGAGAAGATGTTTCATGTCCCACCCGGACTCCATGAACTCAACGGCGAGCCAGTCCAGGAGGTCCGGATGGCTGGGAGCGGGGGATTGAGTCCCGAAGTCCTCGAGAGTCGCGACGATTCCGTTGCCGAAAAGTTCAGCCCACCAGCGGTTGATCGCCACGCGGGCTGTGAGGGGGTTGTCCCGGTCGACCAACCACTGAGCCAGTGCGAGACGATCCAACGGTTTGATCCCATCATTCGGCTTACGGGAAAGAGTGAGAATGGATGGAGTCCTTGCCTGAACCCTCTGTCCTGGTGAGAGAAACTCTCCTCGAGTCAGGATGTGAGTGGTCCGCCGCTTTTCCATTTCGACCATGACGAGGGTTTGATTGGCTTTGATGTTACTGCGCTGCTTCCTGAGACGGGCAATCTCGGCGTCGATTTTCCTGAGGGTGGGAGTTTCTTTTTCGAAGTGGGCGCGGAGTTCTTTTTGCTGGTCTTTGCTGCGTTTGTCGGCCGGATTTTTGAGAATAGCGATCAGGTCGGCCGGAAGTTTGGAGTCTTTGCTGACCTCGGTGCGGGCGGAGAGGCGCAGATTTCCGATGATGCGCCCTTTACCCCAGTCCTGAGGCAGCGTGAAGACAAGGGTGGTTTCTCCTTTTTGCTCTATTGGATTGACCAGTTCGAATGTAGCCCAATGTGATTTTCCAAACTGTGGATTAATGGCCCAACCCGTGGATGGTCTGCCGTCGATCAAGCCGGCGACGTCCCAGTTCTTCTGAGAGAAGGTTGCTTTTGGGCGGTGCAGTCTGATCGGGGTAACGTCCCTGCCGTCGCGGAGCACGACGGTGAATTCCTTGAGGACAAAGTTTGTGTTTCGGGCATCTCCGCGGCCGGGTCCGTTGCCCGGTAGCATGGGAGTTGAGAGCGCTTCCAGTTTGAGCTGGGAGATGCGGGGAAGGGTTGTTCGGGTTTCGACCTTATAGGTCGTGGTGTCGGGGACTGTCCCGCTGATGAGGACAGATCCGTCTTCGAGAATGTCGTGGTGTTCCCCGCCGGTGGAGCTGAATTTAGTGACTTGGAGAATCTCCCAATCAAGTGGCTGCGCGACGCTTTCGGAGTGGCGGCGTTCCCATGCGAGATAGTCTTCTTCCTGCGCCTTGAGGGTGTCGTCGCGACTTTTCTGGAGCAGGGCGATCTTGTTCTCATAGTCTTCTGCCTGTTGTTGCTGCTCGGCGGTTAGAGGCAGATCGAGATAGGGGCCGATAAAATCGTGTGATACATCCGTCTTGTTGCTGGGTAGCTGAACTTCGAGTGGCGTATGATTGAAGAAATCAAAGAAGGAGTAATAATCTTCCATGGTAAACGGGTCATACTTGTGATCATGGCACTGGGCGCATTCCAGGGTAACGCCCAGCCAGACCGTGGCAGTGGTATTGACTCGGTCGATCACCTGATCAACCCGGTTGCCCTCCGGACTGACCCCTGCCTCCACATTACAAGTCACTGTCCGGTGAAATCCTGTGGCAACTCTTTGGTCAAGTGTGCTACCCGGTAGAAGGTCGCCAGCAATCTGTTCAATCGTAAATTGATCGAACGGCATATTGGCATTAAGCGCCCTGATGACCCAGTCACGGTAGCTCCATGAAGGGCGCAACTGGTCGGCTTGGAAGCCATTAGAATAAGCATACCGGGCGAGGTCGAGCCATGGTCTCGCCCACCTTTCGCCAAAACGGGGCGAGGAAAGGAGACGATTAATGATTTGATCATAATATTTCTCCCGCTCCTCCGGATTGGCCCATGTGTCTTCGAAGGCCCGAATTTCCTCCACGGTGGGAGGGAGCCCAATGAGATCCAGAAAGAGTCGCCGTAGGAGTAGTGCAGGATCAGCCTCGGAGGAATAGGACAAGCCTTCCCGTTCAAGTCGACGCAAGAGAAAAGCGTCAACCGGGTTACGGACCAGAGAGGAATCCCGGACTGAAGGAACTCCGGGACGCTGCGGTTTCTGCCACGCCCAATGTTTTCCATATTTGGCTCCTGCCACAATCCATTCGCTCAAAAGCGCTTTCTGTTCAGGACTCAGAACTCGTTTTGAGCTTGGAGGTGGCATATGTTCATCGCCATCAGAAGAAAAGATCCGGGCAATCAACTCGCTCTCTTCCGGCTTACCGGGCACGATCGCCGGTCCGGAAGCGCCCCCCGTGGTTGCNCCCTCGAATGTATCCAGTCTCAGCTTCGCTTCCCGGGCCTGCTCATCCGGCCCGTGGCAGTGATAGCAGTTTTCGGCCAGAATAGGCCTGATATCACGCCCGAAGTCGGGGCCCTCGTTCGCCATTACTGCGAATGGCCAGAGGAGAAGAATTGATGGGCGCATGNCAAAGCTCTTTTTACGGTCTGACGCTTGTGGGCGCAAGGATGGACCGGCTTGGAGAAAGTGAGACGCATATCACTNCAGTCGATGGAATAATTGAAAATATCTACTCAACGTTGCTGTATCTATCGTTCATGCTGGAANCACGATGAATGCATCGCGNTGCCAACTTGGCTGGGGTCCGCTGCTACCAGCTCTCGTGGTGCCAACCGTAGGCGCCCTCTTTTACTTTTTCATTTTNCCTGATGGACTGGTGGGCAGGTCCGCATACACCCTGACGAAGCTTTTTATNCTTTGCTATCCACTTCTTCTTCTATGGAGAGCTGGNGCNGATGGAGTCCTCAAGAGGCGGTCTGGAATTGAGTGGCCGAGTTGGAAGAGGGTGTGGATAACGGGTCTCCTNAGTGGGCTTTTGATCGCGTCTGCCGGGTTCATCCTCATGTGGACACCCATCGGAGTACTTGTGAGGGAAGCTGCCCCGCGGGTTCTCATCCGAGCAGAAGGGCTTGGCTTCCGCGAAAATTTTCTGCTCTTCGCCATGTTCGTGTCGGTGGTTCATTCTGGGCTGGAGGAGTTCTACTGGCGGTGGTTTGTTTACGGCCAACTGCGGGGTAAGCTGCGGCGCTGGGGAGCCCATCTTTTGGCGGCTGGTGCTTTTGGTGGGCACCACNTNGTTGTCACTCTTCAGTTCTTTCCTGTGAGCCTTGCCCTGATCCTGACATCCTGTGTCGTGGTAGGGGGCGTGATCTGGTCTGTGATGTATGAGAGGCAAGGGACCTTGGTGGGGTGCTGGCTCAGNCATCTTCTGGTAGACGTGATGCTGATGGTGATCGGTTATCAGCTNTTGATGTGAGAACAATAGAGTCCGGGATGGGTGGGAGAAAATAACAACCCTTTCCGGGGGATGTTGTGGACAAGGCTGGTGGTGATTGATTTACCATTCCCGCATGCCGGGAGGAAACGGGAGTAACCGAATGAGCTGGCCAGCGATGGTCGCGGCTCTNGTTGTCCCCCTGCTTTGTGCCTTGATTTATGTTGTCTGGATTCCCCATGGGAACACNGGCCGAGGGGCATGGTTCGCCACCAAGGTNTGGGTTCTCGTGTATCCCCTTTTCTTTTTCGGATNGATAGGACTTGGGGGACTCGTTCNGAGNGAAAGCCAATCTGGGCACTGGCCTTCATGGAGAACCGTTATCTTTACGGGAATCTTGAGTGGGCTTGGTATCGTCCTGGCTGGTTGGATCATGGTTCTCACTCCGGTTGGAGAAATCGTGAGGGAGAACAGCCACAATCTTGTTGAGAGAGCAAAGGGATTGGGTTTTGCCACAAAGGAGCGATTCCTGATCGTGGCGATTTTNATCACGGTTCTGCATTCGGCAATGGAGGAGTATTACTGGCGGTGGTTTGTATATGGCCATTTGCGTCAGATGGTNGGGTGCTGGCCCGGGCACCTCCTCGCGGCGCTGGCTTTCACCGGTCACCATCTGGTTCTTATGAGTGTCCTCTATCCTCTCCCGCTTGCTCTTTTTCTCTCGNTCCTGGTTGGGGCAGGGGGCNTGATATGGTCGTGGATGTATCAGAAGCAAGGCACAGTAGTGGGATGCTGGATNAGTCACTTGCTTGTGGATGCCTTTCTCATGGTTGTTGGCTACCGCCTTATTCTGATGCACTGAGTCCTTTTGGCAGTGAGCCTTGGCCATGTAGGCTAAGGCATCAGCTCTTGGATTGAAGATAGGCAACCAAATCACGAATCTGCTGGTCAGTTAACTGGTCCAGCAACCCATCGGGCATGACCGATACCGGTGCCCGCGTCAACTGAGAGAGATCTTTTCGGGCGATCACAGTCCTGATNCCGGAAAGGTCCTTGATGGTAACGGTGAGNTCATTCGCGTCTGTAATGAANCCAGTGATGATTGCGGAGGTCTCGNTTCCTGTAGGGCGCAGGGTAATTGTGGAAAATTCAAAGCCCTCTCTGATNCCGAGGTTGGGGTCGATGATAGCCGGCACCAGATAATCGAGATTTTTCATCTCGTAGCCCGTTAGGTCCGGTCCAATGTCCCGGCCNTGGTCCTTGAATTTNTGGCAGGAAGCGCACTGCTGCGCGAAAACGGCATATCCTCCAGAAGGGTTTCCTTTCGGTCTTGCTGNGGAGAGTAGTGCCTTGATCTCAATGATCTGGTCAGCCTTGTGCTTGTTTGAACGTCGCGCAGAACGGAGGTGCNGAGTAAGCAGGCTCNGGATCTGACTATTTTNGTAGTTCNTCATCAANAGGATATTCGCCGGGCTGAGAGAGGCCTTGTCGATGATGCCGCTGTCTATGGCNAGAAGTAGGCGGTGGGCCCATGCGGGTCTGCTGGNAAGGATGGACTGGGCCACCTGACGGAGATCGCCTTGCAAGCGAGGATAAAGGGTCAAGAGGGTAGAGGGAATGTCCTCTCCTGCATATCTTTTTAGCGCATTGAGCGCAGCCAATCTTAAAGCAGGTTCTATTGTCTCATTCCGGATGAGTTCCAGAAAGATATCTTCGGAGGGCGCATCAGCCAGCTCACCCAGAGCCTTTACCAAATCGAGACGTTGGGAGAGGGGAGTAGAGGGAGCCTTCAGGAGGGGGCGTGCCGCGGCGAGGGCCTGCGGGCTCTTGAGCCTCAGCGAGAGTTGAATGACTTCTTTTGGGACTTCTCCATTCTTCCAGAGATCAGCGAGTGTAGCATCGAGTTCTGCGGGAACTGGATCCAGAGATGTTCCTTCGAGTGCCTTGAGCATTCCCCGGATCAGGGTTTCAAGATGCTTGGATCCCCTGGCACGCGTCAAAAGCCGAGCGCACATTTCAAGGCTTTCCGGGCTTCGCTCTGCCATGTACCGCCGGCCCACACGTTCGCTCAGAACGCTTTCAAACAGTGGAGTATCCCAGAACCCCGAGCAGGAGAGAAGCGCACGCGCCTGAAGGGGGTGGTGGCGGATGAGACTCTCAAGAGCCCACCAGATCTGGAGGGGGATGAAGGAGTCGGTAGAAAATTCCCCTCTTCTCGCCAACGCCTCGATCAGCGACCGGTCTCCCAGAATCCGGGCGGCAGACGCAAGCTGAGAAATCACTTCGGCATGCTTCGTGCGACTCGCAATCTCAAGCAGGGCAGGGCCAAGGTCGATCTCATGATCAGCCGCGATACGAATAGTCCATCGTTGCAGATTCGAGCTGGGAGATCTCAGAGCAGCGCGCAGGATTTGTTTCATTTCGGAGGGTTTGCTTTTTGGCAGGAACGTCCCTTGGAGAACCCAGAGAGCTTCCAGAGCCTGCTGCTCTGACCTTTCGTTATCGGGATCGTATTCTTTCACGATGCTGGCCAGTTCATGTAGAGAAACCTCTGGGCTGCGCGCCCATAGGAGCCTTCGCGCATGGCGCCGAGGACACCAGCGTTCTCGGCGATCTCCTTGTCGATCTGACGCTTGTTCATCTCGACCTTGTTGCCCTTCGCCTTGTCCATCTTGGCGTCTTTCTTGCCGACCTTGCCCTCTTCGCGCTTGGCCTTGGCGCC
>PARF01000009.1 GCA_002709915.1 Roseibacillus sp.
ACTCCGGTGGCGGGAAGTCTCCGTCAGGCAGAGAATTTTCCCTCCATATTGGTAAAACTCTGCCATATCATGTGGATATGCGGCTGCAGGAGAGGGGACACCAGTATCGGCGTGGGGATGACGGAGCCATGTCAGTCAGTAGGCTGGTCAGGCGCATGAAGAACATCCTCGAGATTGAAATCGGGGATATCTGGGTTGAGGGCGAAGTGTCAAATTTGCGGAAACAGGGTAATGGGCATTTTTATTTCTCGATCAAAGACGATAAGGCTCAACTGGCATGTGCGGCATTCAATGCTGAGAGACGGTGTTCCGGTTACGAGGCCTTGAAAGATGGAGCCCGGGTCAGGGTTCTAGGGGAGGTCTCGATTTACGAAGCGCGGGGTCAGGCTCAGCTGATCGTGAAGCGTGCTCAGCCGGCGGGAATTGGTGAGCTGCAGGCCCGGTTTGAAGAGTTGAAGAAGAAGCTTCATGCGGAGGGTTTATTTGCAGAGGAGTTGAAGAAGCCTCTACCTGTCTTTCCCCGGGTCATTGGCCTGATTACCTCGGCCACTGGTGCTGCTTTGCAGGACATGGTGAGCGTGCTGACGCGGCGGTCTCCGTGGGTTAAGGCGGTTCTTTTTCCCGTAGCTGTGCAGGGCGGTGGAGCGGCTCCCGGTATTGCGCGTGCAATCAGGATGATGAGCGACCCGGAGAGGCATGAACTTCCCAGGTGTGACGTGGTGGTCGTAGGTCGAGGTGGAGGATCGCTTGAGGACTTGTGGAACTTCAATGAGGAAGAAGTTGCGCGTGCGATTGCGGAGTGCTCGATTCCGATCGTTTCAGCTGTCGGGCATGAGATTGATTTTACGATTGCTGATTTTGCTGCAGATGTACGGGCGCCGACTCCAAGTGCTGCAGCGGAGCTTATTGTTCCAGATGAACGTGAATTACGGAGTAAGTTACAGCGGCTGAGGGATGGTCTTGGAAGGCCGGTTCATTCTAAAATCAGGTCTGCTCAGGAGCTGATTCGCTTTGCGAGACGTGGAGTTCTTGCCCACGATTCACAGCGCGTCCTGCGTGAGCCCATCCTCAGGGCGGATGAGGTCGCCTCGACGATGAGAAAGCTCGTCGCTGACCAGCTCTCAGCGAGGCAGCAGCGTGTCTCTGATAGAAGAAATGCATGGAAGGCCCGGCACCCTCGTCTGGTTTTTGAGAGAAGAGTGGAGGGTCTCCGTCAGTTTCGCCTCCGCTACTCCCAGCAGGCCAGCCACTGTCTCCAGAGTGCATTCCAGAGGATGGAGCGGTTACGCCAGTTGGTAAGGACTCTGGGGCCTGAATCGGCTTTCGAAAGAGGGTTTTCGATCACAATGAGCAAAACCGGGGCTCTCGTCACGGATCCCAAGAAAGTCAATCCTGGCGACCGCCTGGTCACCCGGGTTGCGGGAGGAACGATCGAGAGTGAGGTGCGGGAGTAACTTAGAGCCCTCCCGGGCTGATGCAGTCTTGACCGGATCGAGGGTGGCTCCTACGGTCCGCGCCGACCGCATCATGAATATCCACGAGTATCAGGCTAAGATTCTCTTCGATCAATTTTCGGTCCCAAATCCCCGGGGGAAGGTAGCGGGCACACCTGAGGAGGCTGCGGCTGCAGCCCATGAGCTGGGTGGGGACCGGGTGGTGGTGAAGTCACAGGTTCATGCGGGAGGTCGGGGCAAGGGCACATTTAAGAGCGGATTTCAGGGAGGAGTACATCTCGTGTCTCCCTCCGAAGTTTCAGAAATTGCGGGCAAGATGCTTGGTGAGGTTCTTGTGACAAAGCAGACCGGTAAAGATGGGCGGCTGGTTCGGAAAGTCATGGTGGGAGAAGCAGTTGACGTGGAACACGAGTATTACCTCGCCATTCTCATGGATCGTGCGACGTGCTGTCCGGTGATCGTAGCCTCTACCGAAGGTGGCATGGACATCGAGGAAGTTGCGGAAAGCCAGCCAGATCGCATTCTACGTGAGCACATTCATCCACTGATGGGGCTACAGCCTTATGAAATCCGAAAACTTACTGCCGGACTTGGATTTGAAGGAGAAGAGGCCAAAAAGTTTGGTAAGCTCTTGAAGAACCTCTACCGCCTTTTTCTCGAATCTGACTGCTCGATGGTGGAGATCAATCCACTTGTGAAAACCACGGATGGGCAGGTCCTTGCCCTTGATGCGAAGTTCAACTTCGACGACAATGCGCTCTATCGTCATCCAGAGATTCTGGAGTTCCGGGACACTGACGAGGAGGATCCCCGGGAAGTGGAAGCATCAAGACACGACCTGAATTACATTGGTCTTGATGGCAACATCGCCTGCCTTGTCAATGGTGCGGGACTGGCGATGGCCACCATGGATATCATCAAGCATCATGGGGGAGAACCAGCCAACTTTCTCGACGTAGGAGGTGGTGCCTCTCAGGAGCAGGTTGCCACAGCCTTCAAGATCATTCTCTCGGACGATGCGGTTAAGGCGATCCTCGTCAACATCTTTGGGGGGATCATGGACTGCGACGTCATTGCCCATGGTGTGGTGGCGGCATGCAAGGAGGTGGGACTTCCCATTCCGCTTGTGGTTCGGTTGGAGGGCAACAACGTGGCGGCAGGCAAGGCGACTCTTGCGGCGAGTGGCCTCAACATAATTCCCGCTGATGATCTGGCCGATGCGGCAGGGAAAGCAGTATCTGCAATCAATGAGTGAAATTCACTAACCTGAGATTTTAAAGGGATGGCAATTCTTGTAGATGAAAGTACGAAAGTCGTGGTGCAGGGCATCACGGGGGGATTTGGAGGCCGTCACGCTCAGCTGAGTCTGGAATATGGGACCCAATTAGTTGCGGGCGTGACACCTGGTAAAGGCGGACAGGTATTTGAGCATGGAGATCACAAGGTCCCAATTTTTGATACTGTAGAGCAGGCTGTGAAAGAAACTGGAGCTACGGCCTCGGCGGTATTTGTTCCGCCAGCTTTCGCGGGGGACGCTATTCTGGAGAGTGTCGATGCAGGGGTTGCACTGGTCGTTGCCATCACAGAGGGAATTCCCGTGAGGGACATGATGAAGGTCAAGGCTGCGATGGCGGGCACACAAGGAGTTCGTCTGGTCGGCCCCAACTGCCCTGGAATCGTAACCCCGGGCCGTGGCGAGGATTCACACGGGGGGTGTCGTATAGGAATTGCCCCGGGCTACATCCACAAGAGGGGTCGGGTTGGAATTGTATCAAGATCGGGGACGCTGACTTACGAGGCGGTTTGGCAGACNACCCTGCGGGGCTACGGGCAGAGCACCTGCGTTGGTATTGGAGGTGATCCCATTAATGGAACTTCCCATCTTGATACCCTTCAGCTGTTCAATGAGGATGAAGAGACTGAGGCAATTATCATGATTGGTGAGATCGGGGGCTCTGCCGAGGAAGAGGCAGCGGAATGGGTGAGCAGGCATTGCAAAAAGCCTGTCGCGGCGTTCATTGCAGGTGCGACAGCTCCTCCAGGGCGTCGGATGGGTCACGCGGGAGCGATCGTTTCGGGAGGCAAGGGAACAGCTCAAGCGAAGAAGGAGGCTCTTCGTTCTGCAGGCATCGTGGTTGCAGAAACTCCTGCCGAGATAGGGGAGGCATTGGTTGAGGCTACCGGCTGGGCCTAGGCGATTCTTCTAGCAGGCTACTGAGGCAACGGCCATAGCGGCGATTCCCTCCCCGCGCCCCACGAACCCCATCTGCTCATTGGTGGTAGCTTTAATTCCGATGAGAGCAGGCTGAAGGTTGAGAGCATCCGCGATCATCTTCTGCATTCTCTCGCGGTAAGGGAGAACCCGAGGAACCTCAGCGATCAAGGTGCTGTCAATATTTACAATTTGGCAGCCCTTTTCTTCGGCGAGAGTCTGGCACTTTTTCAGAATTATCAGACTCGAAATCCCTTCTATGGATGGGTCACTTGGAGGAAAATAATGTCCGATATCGGGAAGGCCAAGAGCTCCGAGCACGGCATCTGCAATAGCGTGTGAAAGGACGTCAGCATCCGAGTGGCCCTGAAGGCCATGGGAATGGGGAATAGTGACACCACCAAGAATCAAGGGTCGATTTGGAGCAAACTGGTGGACGTCATATCCAATGCCAACGCGGTTCATGCTCTCAAGGATTTCGGCGGGGTGAAAAAGGGAGTTCTACTCTCGGTGGAGCAACCCCCCGCGCAGTCCACCCCATCCCGAAACCAGGAGCAAGGGTGAAACAGGCCTGCGGGCCTCTTTTGTTCTCAGAGGGCCAGTAAAGGCGATGCCTCTGATAGGTCCTTAATCTTAAACTGGATTTCGCAATGGCTCAGCTTCTGCCTGTAGGCTTTACGACAAGATGTCCTCGACAGGAATCTTCCCGTTAGTAGCGACCACTGACCAGACATCAGGAAGAGTAGGATGAGGAGTGAGTTCCACCTTTCCTCCACCTGACTCCACCAGAAGGATTCCTGCGGCCACGTCCCAGAGTGAAATCCTGGATTCGATATAGCCGTCAAGCCTTCCACTTGCAATGTATGCCATTCCAAGGGCGGCGGACCCCATCATCCGCATCTTGCGGGCCCGGGTAGAGGCGCGCTCAAACCGTTCGAGACCTGTCGCAAGGGCCTCCTTGTCCTTCCCACAGCCGACGAACAGGATGGCCTCCTCCAGAGTCCTGCGAGGTGAACATGCAATCGTTTTTCCGTTAAGTGCCGGCGCTCCTCCCTTTTCCACTGTCCAGAGCTCATCGAGCATAGGGTCATAGATAAGGCCCATTATGATTTCGTTGCTC
This sequence comes from Roseibacillus sp., assembly GCA_002709915.1. Classification (GTDB taxonomy): domain Bacteria; phylum Verrucomicrobiota; class Verrucomicrobiia; order Verrucomicrobiales; family Akkermansiaceae; genus Roseibacillus_B. Next base: position 4,787 of record PARF01000009.1, read on the forward strand.
TCCTTGTCTCTGAGCGCAATCGAGATACAGAAATGGGGAATACTGTAGAGGTAATTTACGGTTCCGTCTATCGGGTCGACAATCCATTGCATGGAAGCGTCTTGGTTACCTGCCATTCCCTCTTCACCATAGAGGCAATAATCAGGGAAGGCGTTAAGAAGATCTTCTGTGATTAAATCCTGAGACTTACGATCCAGAGCCAGCTTTACATCGTGATGCTGAGCCTCGTCGATCTCCTTAGGGAGATGAAAATTGGCCTTGAGAAGGTGGCCGGCGCGACGGGCAGCTCGCTCGGCAGCTTGAAGGGGTGTCATACTGGTGATGGAAGCGTAGAACAGAGAAGATTGACACCGCTATTTCGGGGAAAGCCAATGACAGTGCAGTCTCTACGCTCAGCCGCCTTCTACCCTCAGGTCATCTACAGCCCGGAGAATGGTGTAGGCAAGGCGTTCCTTGCTCTCGGTCGGGATAGGCCTTGTATGCTCAGGATAGACAAGAAGAACTTCGTTATGATCCGAGTCGAAACCAATACCCTTTTTAGAGATGTCGTTTGCCACGACTAGATCGCATTCCTTCTGCCGCAATTTTGTCCGTGCATTCGTTTCGAGGTTTTCGGTCTCAGCCGCGAATCCTACGAGTATTCCATCATATTTGAACTGGTGTCGTGCTGATCCCAGGATGTCAGGATTTCGGACGAGCTCCAAAGTGAGTGAATCTGTGGTCTTCTTGATTTTCCTGTCTGAAATGAAAGAGGGGCGGTAGTCGGCGACCGCAGCCGAAAAGATTGCGGCATCCTGTGCTCCGATGTTAAGCTTTACGGCTTCCAGCATTTCCTTAGCAGTTTCGACAGGGATGAAATCCACGAGGGATGGAATATCGAGGCTGGTAGGTCCCGAAATGAGAGTGACGCGGTGTCCAAGCTGTTGTCCCGCCAAGGCAAGGGCGTATCCCATTTTCCCTGAGGATCGATTGGTCAGGTAGCGAACCGGATCAATCGGCTCACGGGTGGCGCCGGCAGTAACAAGAAGGTTCACGGGAAATGCTGGAGGGTCTGGGAGATGATTGCGCTTGAATCGGAGAGGCTTCTAATTGGCGGCCTGTAAGTCGACCACTTCGAGGATGTCCTCGACAGGCACGAGTCGTCCAGCTCCCTCATATCCGCAGGCAAGCATTCCTGACTCAGATGGGCCAATGAATCGACAACCATCTGCGGTGACCTGCGCCACATTGCGCTGGGTCGCTGGGTGCTGCCACATCTTTCCATTCATGGCCGGGGCGAGGATCACCGGTGACTTTGTGGCGAGATAGATGCTCGAAAGGGGGTCTGGGGCAAGCCCGTGGGCAAAATTCCCGAGAGTGTCAGCGCTCAGGGGAGCGACAAGAAGCAAGTCAGCACTGTCAGCGAGTTCGATATGCCCTGGTTTCCAAGACTGCTTTTCGTCTTCCAGTGAAACAAGGACCGGATTTCTGGAAAGAACCTGCAGCGTAAGGGGGGTGAGGAACTCCGTGGCTGTCTGTGTCATCACACAGTGCACGTCATGTCCTTTCTTGACCAGCTGCGATACAAGGTCTGCTGCCTTGTAAGCTGCAATTGATCCGGTAACACCAAGGACAATTTTCATAAGTCGCAGTTAAACTCCATTCACGGCGATGTCCCGAAGAATTTTTCGGAAGGCGTGAACGGGTTAGCGGAAACGGGAGACCCGGAGCCGCTCTGCCACCAGCAGGGACTTGCAGCGGCCGTAGTCATTGTCCTTTGATCCTGAGATGAGTTGATACGTATAGCGCCCTGCATGACTCATCTCTTCGAGTGCGTTATGTAATCTCAGAGTAATGACTTCCTCGGCGTCTGTGGCCCGGTTCGCAAGCCGCTCCCGTAATTCCCCCTCGCTCGCCGGCATGACAAAGAGATCTACCAGGCTCTCCTTGATCAGTGGGTCTTCGCATGCGCGGACCTGATCGGCACCCTTTACGTCAATATCCATGACAACATCGTGACCTCTTCGAAGAAATTCGAGAACCTCGGATTTCAACGTTCCATAAAGGTTTTCGTGTACTTCGGCATGTTCGAGGAAATGTCCGGCCGTGGCCTCAGTTCTGAATTCCTCCTTGGAAATAAAGTAGTAGTCCCGAGCATGCACCTCCCCGTTCCGTGCCTCACGAGTCGTGCAGGATATCGAATAGTGAGCTTCTCCATCCCTTGCCAGTCGCCGACAGAGAGTTGTCTTGCCTGATCCAGAGGGGCCCGAGACAAGGAGGAGAACGCCTGTGCGCTGGGACATTCCTGACTGTCAAAGAAAACACTCAAGGATGCAAGAGCAGCTATGATCTACGGCTGATTTTGAGAGATTGTATGGTAGTAAAGAGCAGAAGTCAGGATGTTGCGATCTTTGCTCTCAGGAGGGTCATGGATGCCATCAGGCAGTATGTAGTTATGGCGGACGCCTCGGAATCAACCGTCTTGCCAGAGTAGTCTATGTCAGATGCAATAAAGTTATATGTGGTGTGCGGTCCCCCGGCTGGTGGAAAAACCTGCCACGGGAAGCAACTGGCTTCCCGACTTGGCGCGGTGCTTGTCGACAGCGATATTGCCACCGAGCCAGTGGTCCAAGCCGGAATGGAGGCGGCAGGACTCTCTCCTGATGATCGAGATTCAGCTCGTTACAAGGACCTCTTCCGTGATCCGGTCTACGAGTCGCTCTTCCGATTGGCGGAAGTGAACCTTGTCAGCCTTCCGGTAGTCCTGGTTGCGCCTTTCACGCGGGAGTCTCAGGAGAAGGATTGGCCTGTCAGGCTCAAAAACAGGTTCAGGGTGCCAGTAGAGATACATTTTGTAACCTGCCAGCCAGAAATCAGGCTGGAGCGCATGAGGAACCGGGGAGAGGCCAGAGACGCTGCGAAGTTAAATAACTGGAGTTCCCATTTAGCCAGCGTAGCGAGTGAGCTGCCACCATTTGATCATGTTCTCGTGGCAACTTGTCAGGAGGGTTCTGGCGAAGAAGGGTAGCCCGAACGATTGGTTCTGCGAGCTGTCGGCCTTTAGGAGTCCTCCTTTTCAATGTCCCCGTAGGATCGATCGAAGTGNACATAACCTCCATCAATATGATGAATCTGCCCGGTCGTATGGCCCGAGCAGGAGGAGGCGAGGAAGACGATGGCATTCCCCATCTCTTCTGCGCTGGTCATACGCCCACCGAGAGGAATACGGGCCCGGATCGATTCGAGTGTCTGCTCCGGATTTTCAACCGTCCTGATCCAGGAGTCATACATCGGAGTCCATACCTCGGCTGGAACAACGGTGTTAACTCGGATGCCGTGTTCAGCAAGATCTACCGCCCACTCCCGGGTAAGACCGTGGATAGCTCCTTTGGAGGCGGCATACCCCGAGGTGCCTCCCTGNCCGGTGACCGCGAGCTTGGAGGAGACGTTGATGATGAATCCACTGCTAAGAATCAGTGATTCGAGAGCAAAATGGGTGAGATTATAGAGATGAAGAAGGTTCCGCTCCAGAGAGGCGACAAACGCCTCGGGGCCGGCCTTGAGACCGACTCCATCGTTGACGCCCGCATTGTGAACGATGCCGTCAATTCTGCCGAAGCTGTCGATAGTTGCCTCCACCGCGGATTGGCAGGCCTTTGCATCGGTCAGCTCAGTCTCAATCATGAGACCTCTGGGTGAGTTTGCCCCGATTCTCTTCAGGAGAGCAGAACCGGTGTCCGGGCTGCGACCAACGATGACAGGAATCGCGCCTTCCCTTGCAAAATTCTCGACGGCGGCAGCTCCTATACCCTTGGCACCCCCGGTAATGATGACGACTTTATCTTTCAGCTTCAGGTCCATGTCTTACTCAGTTGGCAGGGAATCTAGCGAGGGTTTCGGTTTTCATTTCGATGGAAAAACCCGGATCCATTGGTGCCTGATATCGTCCATTTTTTAGTATGCAGGGAGTGACAAAGTGCTCGTGTAGATGATCTACGTATTCGGCAACCTTTCCCTCCCATGATCCCGAGATGCAGAGGTAATCGATCATGGATAGATGCTGTACGTATTCGCACAGACCCACCCCTCCGGCATGGGGGCATATTGGTTTCCCAAACTTTGCGGCCATGAGCATGATGGCAAGATTTTCGTTTAATCCTCCCACGCGGGTGGCATCAATCTGGACTATATCGATGGCATCCGCCTGCAGGAACTGCTTGAAAATGATCCGGTTTTGACAGCACTCGCCAGTGGCCACCTTGACGGGGTGGATTCCTTCGCGAACCTGCCGGTGCCCGAGAATATCATCCGGCGAAGTTGGTTCCTCGAGAAACCAGAGATCAAACTTTGCGAGGGATTTCATCCACTCTACGGCCTCGGAGGGCTCCCACACCTGATTAGCGTCTACCATTAGAGTGATTTTATCGCCAACAACCTCGCGGACAGTTCTGAGTCGGCGGATATCGTCTTCAAGGTCTCGGCCAACTTTGAGCTTGAGATGCGTCCACCCGGCGTCGACGGCCTCTCTACAAAGGCTGCGAAGTTTATCATCTGAGTAGCCCAGCCATCCTGCAGAGGTGGTATACGCTGGATAGCCCTGGGTGAGGAGAAGCTGGAGCCGTTCATTGCGGCCATCTCTGGTTTTTTCGAGGATGTCGTGTGCTTCTTGTGGCGTGAGTGCGTTGGTCAGATACCTGAAATCGAGACAGCGGACGATTTGTTCCGAGCTCATTTCATTCACAAGCTGCCACACCGGTTTTCCCTCGTCGCGGGCCCAGAGGTCCCACACCGCGTTAACCACTGCACCGGTGGCGAGGTGAACGACCCCCTTGTCGGGTCCCACCCACCGCAACTGGGAGTCGCCGGTCACGTGGCGCCAGAAAGCGCCCATGTCTGCCACGATTTCCTCGAGCGAGCATCCGACAACCCGTGGAGCGAGCGACTCAATGGCCGCGACGCACAGTTCATTGCCTCTACCGAGGGTGAAAGTCAGCCCATGGCCTTCATGATCTCCGTCGGTCTCGAGAATGACATAGGCCGCAGAATAATCGGGATCCGGATTCATCGCATCGGACCCGTCCAGCTGAGCAGACGTGTCAAAGCGCGTATCGTGAGTCCTTAAGCCGGTGATTCTCAAGTTTGGAGAAGGATGAGCTCTAATGTTCTCTTATCGCGACCTGCCTCTGAACACCAAGACCGTCAATCCCAAGTTCAAAAACGTCTCCCTCTTCTACAAAGCGGGGAGGGTCAAATCCGATGCCAACTCCGGCAGGTGTTCCTGTTGAGATGACATCCCCAGGCAGCAGGGACATGAATTTACTCACGTAGGCAAGAAGGTGAGGAATCGGGAAGATCAGGTCACTGGTGTTACTGTCCTGAAGGGTCTCCCCATTGCGCTCGAGCCAGAGTTGCAGATTACCTGGATCGGGCACCTCGTCGGTGGTGGCAAGAAACGGGCCAAAAGGGGCAAAAGTGTCTGCAGACTTTCCCTTAACCCATTGACCTGTGCCCTCGAGTTGCCACTCTCGTTCTGAATAGTCATTGTGAACGGCAAATCCGGCAATGTAGTCGAGNGCATNACTTTCTTTCACATATTTAGCGTGTTTGCCGATAACGAAGGCGAGTTCAACTTCCCAATCCGTTTTTGCCGAGTCTTTTGGGATCACGAGCTGGTCGTATGGACCGGACCACGCCGTGGTCGCTTTGGAGAAGAGAACGGGTTCGGCGGGTGGTTCGAGTCCACCCTCCGCAGCATGCGCAGCGTAATTCAGGCCGATACATATAATTTTGGAGGGGCGCGCAATAGCGGGCGCAAGGGTTACTTCGGAGGCCTTGACCTTGGGGGCGGTATCTTCCTGTTGCTCCAGCCATGCCCGGAGCCGGGTAAGTCCATCATGGCCGAAGAACTCTTCATTCCAGTCTTCGCCAAAACTGGATGCGTCGAGAATCGTTTCTGCATCGAGGAATAGACCGGGAGTAGGGGAGCCATTCTTAAGGAATCGAGTAAGTTTCATTGCAGGATAAGGGCTGGATTTGCTCTAAGCATTCTGAGGTTGAGGAGCCTAGCGGAGATTCGTTACTCCGCCATCGATTTCGAAAGCACTGCCGGTGATGAACGCGGCCTTGTCAGAGGTGAGGTAGCCGACCATTCCGGCAATTTCTTCAGGAGTGCCCATTCGGCCAATGGGCTGCCACTCACTCAAAGTTTTGAATATTTCCGGGCGCTTTTCTTCAGGATAGTTCTTTGCGAGGTATCCGTCGACAAAAGGAGTATGAACTCTCCCGGGGCACACACAGTTTGAGCGGATACCGTGGTCGATATAGTCGCGGGCAATCGACATCGTCATGCTGAGAACTGCTCCCTTTGACATGGAGTATGCGAATCGTTCAGAGATTCCCAGATAAGAGGCTACAGAGGCAAGGTTGACAACGCACCCTCCTCCGGATTCGACCATTTTTGGTATGGCGAAGTGGAGACAGTGATACATCCCTTTCACGTTGACCCCATAAATCCGGTCCATTTCTTCCGGGGAGCAATCTTCCACATTTCCGACTGAGGCAACACCGGCGTTATTGACGAGAATCTGAAGAGATTCTAACTGCTCGAATGCATCACGAACTGAATCGGTTTGTGAAACGTCGCATGGGATTACCCGAGCGACCCCCCCGGCGTTCGTAATCAGGNCTGAGCTCTCCTCTCCGGCGGCCTTATCGACCTCAAGAATGATAATCTCGTGCCCCTGGCTACTAAGTTCCAAGGCAATGGCGCGGCCTATTCCAGAACCGGCCCCAGTGACGACTGCTATACTCACAGAGCGAGACAATATCGAAACAGCCCTCACGCCAAGGGGTTTTCCATATTGCTATGGAGAGAGGCTTTCAGAATAGGGATTATTGCAGGACGGGTAATTCAAGGGGCCTAACTACAAAGCCTCGAGTGGGGTAGAGTCCGTAGCCGGTGAGGCGCGTCTCGGTTTTTGCCCGCCCGGCCTTAACAGGATGATGACTAAAGCCCAAATCCTGTGCCTGGCAGGAAGCGGTAATAGACTTCCAGCATCAGGGTGGCGAGGGCTGTATGGTAAACCGGATCGTTCTTGTTACCCGGTCCGGGATTCGGAGGAGAGCGGAAGTGACCATCTCCCTGCTGTCCACTCAGAAGGGTGTCACGGAACTTGTCGTTGTAGTCGAGCCAGCTCTTACCACCCTGATTAATGGCGGCCTGACTCACGTAGTAGTGTTCGTAAAGGTTACAGGGTCCTCCGTCGTAACTTATTTGGGCGTGGCGGTCGATGTAGTCCATTCCCTTTCGAGCTGCTCGATTGCTCGTCCCCTTGTGCTGCTGGAAGCAGAGCACTCCGGCTCCTGTGAGGGTAAAGTGCCCGCCGCCTACAGGACTCGTTCCGGTATATCCGAATCCGCCATTGCTGTTCTGGCGACCCTCACAGTATGTGAGAGCCCTGCTGATGCACTGTGGCATGTTCCGAAAGTTCAGACGAGTGTGGTAACCAGCTTTGAGGGCCTGCATCTGCCATGCGGTAATAGACATATCTCCTCCTCGCCCACCTTCGTCAAAATTGTAGTCCCATCCTCCGGACGGGTTCTGATTATCAATGATCCACTGTACTCCCAGATGAACAGATTCTTTGAGGTTGGGAATATTGAGACCGAGAACTCGACAGAACATATAGGCTTCAGCGAGAGCATAGGTTGCTATACCGTGTTCGTAGACCCAGTGCTTGTCTCCACGGNTNGTGCAAAGGCGGCCCTTGTTCTTTACGCTGTTTTCGATGAGATAGACCATTCCGTTGGTGACAGCTTCCCCNAATTCCTCGGACAGTGGGGTTTCGCAGTGACCAAGATAGGCCAGCAGCACCAGACCGGTCTGAGCNACCTGATGGCTTCCACCCCATGACCCATCGCGCCTTTGGACGGCCTTGAACCAACGTAAGGCCTTCATTACGGCCACTTCGCAGGCTTCGGTGCCTCCACTCTGCTTCAGACGGCGCATACGATCTTCCGCGGAGCAGCGCTTTCGCATGGCAGAAGGAATCTTTCCAAATCCCCCCCCACCGCCGTTGCCGCCGTTGCCCCAGCCTTGCCCTATATCGTCTCTGAACCCAAATGTGAGAGCCGGGATAGCCTCTACTTCAGGAACAGGTACTGCAAAGTTAGTGGGAGTTGCCGAAGCCATGACCTTTGCCATTGCGGAGGAAGGGGCATTGGGCTTCGGAGTGACTTCTCTGGTAATCCTCTTTTCCTGAAGTGGATCTTCCTCTTCGGAACCCGCACTGTAGGCAACGATTGTCGGCGAATTGATTTCCAGCGACGGGAGGAGGATGAAAAAGAGAATGAGAATGACGAGAACGATCGAAAGTACGGCAATAACCAGGCTCGTAATGACAGACGCCCTGCGCTGGGCGTCCAGATTAGACTGGGCCTCAGGACTGAGTCGGGCGTGAATACTCATGATAAAGAGGGGTTTTTTGACAGTGCTCGGGCGACTATGAAAGCCTCAATCTTAACAGCCTTTCAAGGGTAGAACGCACGAAAACCGACCATTATTAGCACGGAAAGGTGATTTAGAGGCGGGATAGGCCNCCATAAGTGGGCTATTTCCGAATATCCTCAGGCAATGATCGGCTTGATTACCTGCCCCGCGACATCTGTCAGTCGGAATCTACGACCGCTGTGCTTGAAGGTGAGCTTCTTGTGATCGAGTCCCAGCAGGTGAAGGATGGTTGCGTGTAGATCGTGAATCTCAACCTTGTCAGTCGCGGCGCGGTGACCGATTTCATCGGTTTCTCCATAGGAGGTTCCGCCCTTTATTCCGCCTCCGGCAAACCAGTAGCAACCGGCATGAGGGTTGTGGTCCCTTCCGGGTTTGTTACTTTTTTGGGCGACCGGCAAGCGCCCAAACTCGCCTCCCCAGATGACAAGGGTTTCGTCAAGAAGGCCACGCTCCTCAAGATCCTGGAGCAGTCCGGCGATAGGGCGGTCCGTCTCGCCTGCAAACCCCGCGTGGTTTCCTGCGATATCGTTGTGGCCATCCCAGCTGCGCTGGTTTTCCATGCCTCCAGAGTAGATCTGAACGTAGCGGACACCCCGCTCAACCATACGCCGAGCCATGAGACACTGGCGGGCAAAATGGCTGCACTTTTCATCATCAAGACCGTAGAGCTTTTGAACATGATCCGGTTCAGCCTCGACGTCGACGCACTCTGGGGCCTNCTCCTGCATTCGGTAGGCGAGTTCGAAGCTTTTGATACGGGCTGTGAGCTCTCGATCTGCGTCGACACGGTCGAGGTGCTCGCGGTTAATCTGATCTAGGAGCTGGAGTTGGGCATGTTGTTGAGGTTGGCTGAGTCCCGCGACGCGCTTNAGGTTGGGAATGGGGTCACCCTTGGTATTGATCCATGTCCCTTGAAAGGATCCCGGGAGAAATCCGTTTCCCCAGTTAGAAGCATGGCCTTTGGGCAGCCCTCGCCCTTTCGGGTCGCTCATTACCATGAAGGCTGGCAGATTTTCATTCTCGGTCCCCAATCCATAGGACACCCAGCTTCCGACACATGGATGGCCCATGCGCGTGACGCCGGTATTAGCCATGAAAAGCGCCGGGCTGTGGTTGTTAGATTGGGTGTGGAAGGACTTTACGAACGCCATTTTGTCCACGTGCTTTGANAGGTNTGGAAAAATGGACGAGGCCCAGGCCCCACTTTGGCCGTGCTGNCTGAACTCGAAAGGAGATTTCATGAGAGGGCCAACCGCGTTTGCGAAAAATCCAGTAGTGGGGTCAAAGCCCTCAAGTTTCTGACCATTCCGCTTCGTGAGTTCGGGCTTGTAATCCCATGTGTCCAGGTGAGAGGGTCCTCCATTGATGAAGAGCCAGATCACGTGCTTGGCCTTCCCCTCAAAATGCGGCTTTCGTGCCTGAAGTGGATTTTCTCCAAGTGGAACTGTGGCATGCCCCTGCTCGTGAAGTAACGATGCAAGAGCGAGGGCTCCCAGCCCTCCTCCCGCCTTACTGAGCAGTTCCCGGCGGGTCCAAGCGGTCTCAATACTGGGTTCGTTCATATTTTACTCCACGTAGATCATTTCGTTGGAAGCGAGGAGGGCGTGACAGAGATCTATCATGGCGGGCTCCTCCCTGCCGCCGTAGCTCGCAGTTTGTTCCCTCAGGAATTTCTTCAGTTGTGCTCGCCGCTCTGGAGATGGCAGGGCGCCGTGTGCCCGGTAGACAGCAGTTCCAAGCGGGTCACTACTTCCAAGAACTATCTTTGCGAAGTGAGCGGCCATTTCCCTGACCTGGGGACTGTTTATAAAGATGAGTGCCTGCGAGGGGGTGGTAGTGATGGCCCNCCGGCCCTGGCTCGTCATGGTGTCCGGCCAGTCAAAGAGCTGCATCATGGGAATCAATTTACTGCGTTTGACGGAAAAGTAGATGCTGCGGCGTTTCATACCCTGATCCAGAGTGCCAGCTCCATACATCCGGCGGTCTATCATCCCGCTAACGGCCAGAGCGTTATCTCGAACTGCCTCTGCCTCAAGCCGGCGGGGAGAGCGCTTCCACCAATAACGATTAGCAGGATCCACCGCCTTATTAGTCTCACACTCTTTAGATCCCATCCGGTAGGCTGCGGTCATCATGATCTTCTTGTGGAGTCGTTTGAGTGTCCAGCCGTTGGTGATAAGGTCATTTGCAAGATAATCAAGAAGAGCCGGGTGGGTAGGTTTGCTTCCCTGAAAACCAAAGTCGTTCACGGATTCTACGATGCCTCGTCCAAAATGGTGATACCAGAGCCGGTTGACGATCACTCTCGCAAGAAGGTGCCCAGCTCCATCATCTACATCTGTGATCCACTTCGCCACTCTGCTTCGCTTCATGGACGTTCGGGACCCGGGAGGCCGTTCTACCGCCCAGTAGTCGGCGGTTTTATTGTTCCGGGTGAGAACCCCGAGAAAGTCGACTGGGGCTATACCATTCTTCTGGGCAGGATCTCCGCGAACCAGATAGTAACTTTCCTCATAGAAGTCGGGTACTTGCCCACTGTTCGTATGATGTCGCATCGGCTTCAGGCCTTCCGTGCATATCATCACTTTTTCCCTTTTCCCTATGGGTCGATTCGATTCCAGAGCTGCGGCTCGGTTTTGAATGCTGGCCCATTCAGGGTCCAGCTCGAGGTAAAGTTCAAGCATTCGCGGGTAATCTGCCCTCTGGCCTTTTCTTTTGGCAGCTCTGCCGAGATTAAGTAGTTCTTTTCGTGCGTCCTTCTGTAGATCTCTGTCTCCCTCCAGAAGTGGAAGGTGAGCAGGGAGTCGACTACTGACTGAAATTCGGAGTCGCCCGATGGTATGCTGACTGTTGAGACCAAAGTGTAGCTTCAGGGAGAGGCGCCTGCCAGATCCCTTGATGACGTCCGGGTTACTGATCTCGAAGATGACGGCATGGTCTTTCCCGAACTGAGGGTCGACCGCCCAGCCAGTTTTCGTATTGCCATCAATAATGCGGTTGACGTGAAGCTGGGAGCTCTGGTTGAAGGTGCCGCGGGGGCTTGCTAGCTCAAGAGTCTGGGTGCCCGCGGTCACTATCAGACTAGAAAGTCCGATATTCCCATTGGCTGCGCGGCCTGGGCCCCCTCTCTTCATTGAGGGATGGCTCAGGGCCTCAATTCTCAGAGCTCGTGCCTGCTCGATGGGGGAGCTCGCTATGAAGGTGTAGACGTCAGAGGACGGGTTAGGCCCACTGGCAAGATAGGAGCCGTCTTTCAGGCGCTCGAAGGTAGCGCCTCCTTTTGAGACGAGAGGCTCTGCGATGAGTGTAGACCATGACGAATCCTGTTCCTCAGTTTGTTGCGGAAGATTTTTTCTCAACCATGCGTCGAGTCTTTTCGGAGCCTTTTCTTTCCGGAAGAGACTGGCTTCCTCCTTCAGTCGAGCCATGGCGAAATCGAATGCTTGGATCGCTTCCCCGGTCGGCTTGCTCGTCTCAAGATCGATTTCGGTTCGAACGGTTTGGGTGAACGCGCTTAGTAGCTCGTAGTAATCCTTCGTGGGAATTGGATCATACTTGTGATCATGGCATCGGGCGCATCCTATGGTAGTTGCAAGCATGGCTGATCCCATCGTTGCAACCATGTCGTCGGTAGCATCGAATCGAATACGCTCGGCCTCGCTCAGGGTTATCTGGGTCGGATAAACTCCTGCCCCCAGAAAGCCTGTCGCAGCGAGTGCCTCAGGATTTTCGGGTGCCAGTTCGTCTCCCGCGATCTGCCATCGAACAAAAGTATCGTAGGGCATGTCGGAGTTCAGAGCCCGAATCACGAAGTCGCGGAAATGAAATGCGTATTTGCGATCGTAGTCATGCTCAAAACCGTGGCTCTCTGCAAACCTCGCCACATCCAGCCAGTGCCGGGCCCAGCGTTCTCCATAGCCAGGTCGATTGAGAAGTTGTGTTATAAGGTTTTCGTATGCTGAGGGGTCCTCGTTACGGATAAAGGAGTCAATCTCCTCCGGAGTAGGGGGCAGGCCTATGAGATCCAGATAGGCTCGACGTATGAGTTTTTCAGGAGCAACTGGTCCGGCTGCCTTAAGCCCTTTTTCCTCATGGCTCGCAAGGAGGTAGCGATCGATCGTGGACTGGTCTTGATGGTTCTCAGTGCGAGGGGCCCGCAGTTGGAGGGGAGCATAAGCCCAATAGCGCCGGTCCTCAGGGGTTACCTGCATGGGCTCTTTCACGGCAGGACTTTTTTCCAGAAGGGGTTTATCGTAGGCGGCTCCGAGGATGATCCATTCTTCGATGTCTGCAATCGTGGAAGCGGACAGCTTTGGTTTCTTGGGAGGCATCGCGATCTCTTTTTCGAGATGAGCCACTGCGAGGTAGAGGAGGCTCTCCATTGGCTTTCCCGGAACGACTGCCACACCCTGGTCGCCACCTTTCATGAGGTCTTCCCGTGTGACGAGATTGAGACCGGATTTGGTCTTCTCTCCACCATGACATTGCACGCAGTGCTCCTTCAAGGTAGCGCTCACCGTTTTGTTGAAAAGAGCCTGACTGGCCGCCATCTTTGCTGCGTGGTCCTGCTCGACCGCCCGGGCAATATGAGCCAGGAACAGGAGTAAAAGGATCGTTCTCGCGATGGGCATCTCACAGGGTCACCTCGTGATGTCGAAGTGGCAAGTCACCAAGATAGGCGACCTGCAGCTCTGTCCCGGTAATCCCCCTGGCTTCAGGAACGGGCAAATCCGCGAGAAAATCGCCGCAGGACCGCTCGGTCATTCGCTCAGCGATTAAAGAGATCCATCTGGGGGGAGTCTATCTGAGGGAAGGGGCTCTCCTTGGCGGGTGGTTCTGGATTTGGCTCCTGTCCCTGAGGGCGGGCGGCACTCATTTCCAGATGAGTTAGAATTTCCTTCGCTCGATCAATGATCGGGGCCGGAAGTCCGGCGAGTCGGGCTACCTGAATACCATAGCTCTTATCCGCAGGTCCGGGCAGGATCTTCCGAAGGAAAATAATTTCCTCTTTCCATTCCCGGACTGCAACATTGTGGTTTTTGACCGCCTCTCGCGTGTGGGCGAGATCGCACAGCTCGTGATAGTGAGTAGCAAAAAGGGCGCGACATTGAATCCGGTCATGAAGATGCTCAGCAACCGACCATGCAATCGATAAGCCATCAAAAGTTGCTGTTCCCCTGCCGATCTCGTCCAGAATGACGAGGCTGCGGTCAGTTGCATTATTAACGATGAGAGAGGTCTCATTCATTTCGACCATGAACGTCGACTGGCCACGAGCAAGATCATCGCTGGCTCCTACCCGGCAGAATATGCGGTCAACAACACCGATACGAGCCGACTCGGCAGGAACGTAGGCGCCGATCTGGGCCATCAGGACAATAAGTGCAACCTGCCTGATATAGGTGGACTTGCCGGCCATGTTGGGACCCGTGATAATAAGAAGGCGAGAGTGCTCATGGTGTAGAGAGGAGTCATTAGGAACGAATTTCTCTTCCACCAGAGTCTGCTCGAGGACTGGGTGCCGGCCGTTGATGATTTCCAAGTCACGTGAATCATCGAGGAGTGGTCGCGTGTGCTGGTAGAGTTGCGCGGTCTCTGCCAGGCCGAGAAGGACGTCGAGAGTGGCAAGGCTCGATGCACACTCCTGTAATTCGTCCAGATGAGTCGTGATTTCGTTCCGTAGTTTGACAAACTCCTCGTATTCCAACTGCTTGGCCTTCTCGTCAGCGCCGAGCACCTTACCCTCTACTTCCTTTAATGCCGGAGTAATGTAGCGCTCGGCGTTCGCCATGGTCTGCTTTCGTTGATAATCCTCCGGAACCTTGGAAAGATTGGCCTTTGTGATCTCTATGAAGTAACCGAAGACGTTGTTGAACTTGATCTTAAGAGAGTCGATACCTGTCCGTTCGCGCTCGCTCTTCTGCAACTGGGCAATCCATTCCTTGCCGTCCCGTGAAGCAGAGCGAAGCTCATCGAGCTCGCGCGAGAAGCCTTCCTTGAGGAGTCCTCCTTCTCGCGGTGAAGCCGGAGGTTCTTCAACGAGAGCCCTTTCCAGCAAATCCACCAGCTGCGGAAATTCGTGTAGTCCTGTCAGGATTTCCACGGCGAGGCCTACCTGCCCCGATCCCGTTTCCGAAAGAGCATCAAGATTACTGCGGAGAGACGGAATATGGGAGAGAGAGGTCTGGAGCGCCAGAAGATCTCTGGGGTTTCCTGATCCCTGAGCGAGCCTCCCACTGCACCGTTCAATGTCCCGGACATTCTTCAAGGTGTCTCTGCATGTGGCGAGCAGGAAGCTTTCAGAGAGAAAGCGGTCGATAAGGTCATGCCTTCCTTCAAGGGTAGACCTTTCCGAAACCGGATGCAGAATCCAGTCTCTCAGTTTTCGAGCTCCCATGGGAGTTGCTGTTCGGTCCAGCACACCGAGTAAGGTATGTTGTCTTCCAGAGCGTGAGTCAACGAGATCGAGATTGTGCTGGGAGGCCGAGTCGAGGGCGACTTGTGTACCCACCTTTCGAACTGCCAGAGCCCGAAGGTGGTCGCATGATCTGCGGAGCTGATACGACAGGTAGTGTAGAATAGCACCTGCCGCACTGAGGGCTGGGTGCATTCCGGCACATCCATAGCCATCCAGAGACTGAACTTTGAAGTGGTCACGGAGCGTATGAACTGCCTGATCGAGAAGAAATGCGTAACCGTCATATGGAAGGCTATCCCGGAAATCACCGAAAGTTTGGAGCTGCTCATCAGAGATGAGGAGCTCTGAAGGAGACAATCTGGTCAGTTCGTCCTCGAGTTGTTGGCGATCAGGAAACTCTGCGAGGGTGAATTCACCGGTTGAGTGGTCGACCACCGCAATCCCATAAACCGTCTTGTGTTGATAGATAGCCGCGAGGTAATTGTGACGGCGGTCATCAAGCAGGGAGAGGTTATCGATCGTCCCAGCGGAAATTATCTGGGAGATTTCCCGATCTACGATTTTCCCGGGAACAGGCTCGGAAGTCTGTTCGCCGATGGCAACCCTCCTACCGTGCCTGATCAGCTTGGCGATGTAGTTTTCGGCAGCGTGATGCGGAACCCCGCACATTGGCACTCCCCCTCTCTTGGTCAATGCGACATTGAGAAGTCCAGCAGCTTGCTTGGCATCCTCGAAGAACATCTCGTAAAAGTCGCCGAGCCTGAAAAATAGAAGTACGTCATCGGGAAGTGAGCGGCGCATCGACTGATACTGCGCCATCATGGGGGTGAGCTTGCCTTCCTTGCCGGCCACGTCTGAGGTTGTAACCGTTGATGACGATGATTGAACGCGAAAGTTATTCACAGAGCGTGTCTTGCAAGGCACTGGGCACCGTTTTGAATGAGCGGATCAGGGCCTTCCGAGTCAGAACGGGTGTTTGTGATCGCTCGAGAGCTTGCTAAGATCAGGAATCATGAAAAACGCACTCTTGGTTCTCCTGGCGATAGCCAGCGCATCCGGGTCGCCCTTATCGGCGAGCGAAGAGTGGGACCAGGAGCAGGCGAAAATCATGATCGCCAAGGTGCTGGAAGTGGAAAAGGCAGGTGGGTTGCCGTGGAATCGTATTCCGTGGAGGATCCAGACTCAGAGTGCGTTGCAGGAAGCCCGGGCAACTGGAAAGCCATTGTTTGTCTTTTTTTTTGTGCCACAGCCCGGTCCACCAACGGAACCTTGTGGGTTGGAGGGTCGCCTTCTACGAACCCATGTTCTTTCAGATCCAAGGATTATCGAGATGGTGAAGGCGCAATACATACCCATGAAGATACGGCTGGAGGAGGGAGAGGATTATCCTGTCGATTGGCCGGCACTGAAACACTGGGCTACAGCCTTCAAGTTTTCCAACGAGAGGGGATTTGCCGGGTGCTCGGTGATTAGCCCTGATCTGGCGATCGAATTCGGAAATAGCGGATCAGCGAGAATTTATGAGCTCCTGACTTCATCGGCCTTTGACTCGGAAGCAATCCTCAGGATGTTGAAACGTGCGATGGAACGAATCAATGAGGAGCGATCAATCCTTGTTCAGCGAGGTATCAGCACCGAGGAGCGAAAGGCAGAGATCCTGCGATTCCGCAAAGGGGTCACCCGAGCCGTTCGCAGCGAAGGGCGAAGAAATCTTCCACCCGCAGGATATTCTCTTGAGCAAGCTCTTGAGCTGTATCGAGTGGCAGGAGTCGAGGTTAAGAAATAGGCCTTTGTGGATCTATTGAGGTGGTTGACAAGGGCTGCGGTCTTGGCGAGTAGTTAGGCGTTATGAAGAAAGCGTCATGCGGTATAATTCTTGCCTTGATCAGTTTCGTGGTTCTCGCAGGACCGGGATTTGCTGCAGATAGTGGTGCTCAAGAGAACGAGGCTCCGCCAAAGGATATGGCCGAGGCGATGGACGCAATGAGTGGATCACTAAAATTACTGCGTCGACTGGATCGTGATCCTGACCGCTGGACGAAAAATGCGGCGATGGTGGCAAAGGGATCATCTGTCGTGATCGCAGCTATGAGAATGATACCACAGAAAATTCAGGATCTCCCTGATGGTCCTGCAAAGCTAAAGGCCCTTGCGGATTCACGAAGACTCATGGGGTTGACACTCGCCGGGTATGGGCGCCTCGAGTTGGCTTTTCTCGCGGAGAGCGAGGAGCAGGTTGAAGATGCCCTTGATTTCCTTAAAGAGATCAAAGCCGAGTCTCACGAGAAATATAACCGGAGAGAATAGGATACGAGTTTGGCAAAATTCAATTCGTAAGGCCGACAAGGATTATCCCTCGAAAGGCTGTTTTCCTTTCTCAGCGAACTATACTGACAGGAGTGCCTACGGACAGGGATGCATAGATCTCTGAGGCCACCTTCGAGGGTATCCGCACGCAACCATGAGAGGCAGGGTAGCGGGGCACCTTACCTTGATGCATGCCCAATCCTTTCCAAGTGAGTCGCATCCAGTAAGGCATTGCAGCCCCTTGGAATTCGCCGCCTTCAGGAACTTCGTCTTCGGTAATATCGGCGTCGTTCTTGTAGATATTACCCTCGGAATCGTAGATTGTTCCGTAGAGGTTTGATTGCTTTTTACGCTGCACTTTTTCGACGATTCGATACCTGCCCGGAGGTGTTGGAAACGTTTTTCGGCCCGAGGCGATAGGGTAATCCAACGCGATTTCGTCGTCGTTATAAATTCGAGCTCTCTGGAGTGAGAGGATAATTTCGACTCGCGTGTTCCCCTCGTTCAGAGAGCCGAAAGCGGAGGCATCCTTGTAAACCTTGTAGGTTTTGGGGTAAGAGGGCTCTGCCGTAAAGTGGGCGTAACTTCCCGCGGGGTAAGGGTTAACCCACTCAGCTTTCAGAATTTTTGCCTGATTCGGATTCGGGTCGGGCGCGAGAGAACAACTCGTTATCGCCGGAATGGTGGCAGCAAGGAGAGCTGGGAAAATTTTATCAGGAAGATTCATACGAATAGCCAGTCCCTAGCTTTTCGTTACTTTAGCATGATAGGAGATAATCTCAAGTATCTGATCAGGTCATTGGCTGGCAGTGAGGACACCACGCAGTCGTCCTGGTTGCAATTGTGCTGCGCTCAAGTGCGGCGCGGCATCTCGGACAGGTTCCTCCAGTCTTCCATCTGTGCTGGAATAGCCAGGAGCGGGGAGGAACCTGCTCTACGTAGCTTCCTGGGGAAAATCCTTTGTTGCCGTCACGAGGNGAGTTTTTGTCTGCTACATGGCGGAGGGCCCCGCGGCAAACTTGTCTGCTCACGCGGCGGATTACGGCTAGATCAAGCTCTTGCAGAGGAGTCCCGGGAAAGCGAAAAAGTCGCCAGCAGATTTCATCNGCCATCCAGTTTCCTATCCCGGGAAAGATTGATTGGTCAAGGAGGAGGGCCTTGAGGGATGCTCCCTTGCGACGGGAAGTTATTTTCCGGAGATAGGCTAGGGTAAACTTGGGGTGTAAGACCTCCAGGGGGAGCAACTCCCAGGGCTTGTGATCTTGCTCGTGGAGATAGACCCGGCCGAATTGCCGGTAATCCGAGTAAACAAGTGATAGATGTTTCGTTCTCAGAACGAAATGGTCGTGTTTGTCCGGGCAATGAGATGGATCGGCGAGGAACAAACGGCCCGACATCCCCAGGTGAACCTCCAGATAGATCACAGGGTNCCCGGCTGGGAAATTCGATAGTGAATCCGAAAAACCAAAGAGGAGGCGTTTTCCGTGCGTGCGGCTATCGACTATCGCCTTGCGCATAAGATGAGTCTGAATCTCAGCTGCGGGGGTATCCCGGTAAACCCGGGTTGCAGGATGTGATTCTACAGCGATAACTTCCTGTCCGTGGCCCGGCTCCCAAATCCGACGGGCTAATTCTACTTCGGCAAGCTCTGGCATTCCTTTGGAGAAAAAAATTCAAATGAAGATCTGGCGATGTCAAGGAGTTGGCAGGGGATCACAGTGAGAGAGGCCACTGGGGCTTCTTCCGAATCCAAGAATTAACACTCAGGCTCCAGTTGCGGGAGATATTCTTCAGCGGACTGTCGCGGAATTTTGACTGGTACTGGCCGTTTCCTGTTTTGCTCCTGTAGCAGTGTTGCTTTCCGCGCCAGTGTATATGAGTGCGAACCGCCTTCAGTAATGGTCTTGAGGAGGGTTGTCCCGTGAGTAGTTTCGCCCCGCCCGTCTCGTCGAAAAATACCGAGGTCTCTTTCTCGAGGGTTATCTGAGCAGCCGAGTCCCGCGCGGGCCGCGCAGAGGGGTGGCAAAAAGAGGGAAAGTAGAGAGACAAAGGCGGCGGTCATAGACCGCCGCCTTGATGAAAGGCCATCTGGAGCTTTTTCCGGAACTCTTGATCAGGGCCGCTTACCTTACCTTCAGCGTTCCCCACATGAGCTGACCATGCCCTGGATAGGTGCAAACGAACTCGTAGTCCCCAGGGGTCGAGGGAAGCGAAAGGTAGAGGGTAAACCGCCGTCCAGGAGCCACCTGTGGGGTCGAGGCGAGGAGATCAGGGCTATCTGGAACAAAGTTCTTTTCAATCGCTTTGGATCCCAGTGCGATAGTCGCCTCAAGAATATTCTGGCGTGTACCCGGCTTGATGACAGCAAGGTTATGCATCAAGCCGTCCGGATCATTGTTGGTGAAAACGATTGCTAGTTTTTCACCAGCTTTCGCGTCGATCTCCTTCTTGTCGAATTTCATGCCCCTCAGGACACCGACTTCAATCTTACGAGCATCGTCGTAGCCCTCTGGCACCAAGCGTGCCGGGGCCTTGCTGAGAGCGTCCATCTCAGCTTTCATCTTGGCATCGCTGACCTTTGCTAGGGACTCATTACGGAAGTTGTTGATAAAGCCTCCAAAGCTAGCCCCACCCTTGAAGTTTCGAGCCTTGGCGAACCAGCTGAAGTATTGCTTGCGCAGTTCCGGCGTCCATCCTTCAGAGACGTTTTTGAGGGCGAAGACATAGTGAATCTGCTGCCTCTGCGGGTTGTTGGACTTTTGATTTAGAAAGCTATTTCCATACTGTCCGGAACGTTTGAGAAGCTCGTCGTCAAACTCGATNTCCTCGAGGCCGACGGCTTCCTGACTCAGGAGCGGAACAGTCTTCGCGACCACGGCGGGATCCCCGAGATAGACAAGCATATCTACCAGCTCTCGATTAAGGGCATCAGTCTTGGCGGGGTAAAGAGGGCTGATCGCCTCGATGANGGACTCGGCAGTTGCGATGTCCGGTTTTCCCATCCGTATAAAGCAGAGAGAAAGAATACGGAGAGCCTCCAGTTGCTGAGCTTCGTTCATGGCGGCTGGTGACAGCTGGCTCAATGCGTCAAGAAGCGCCCCTTGATGGCTTGCATCTCCNTGTCTTGTCAGAGCGAGAAGTGCGGTCAAAGAGGTCTGGAGGTCATCTTCATTCAGGGCTTTGGCTGCCCAGTCGCTCACAGGTTGNTGCTCNAGNGCNATCCTNGCTGCGTAACGAATAAAGCGATCNTCGTGCCCAAGTGCANTCCAGACCTTTTCAATGGANCCGGCAACGGCCTTACCGTGGTATTGCTCGAGATCNCGGCGNGTCTTCCGAAGNGCNTGAGTNGCCTTNGTGTCCGCGAAGCGCCNGTCCTTGGATGCATTNCCCGTGTAGGTCACCCGNTAGAGAGCNGACTGAGTTCCCCGACCCCCNACAGCGAAATACATGTTACCATCCTTGCCGATGACTCCATCGGTAACGTTGAGGGGAACACCGGTAACAAATTCCTCCTTGATTCCCCGGTAGCTGGATCCTTCGGGTTCGAGGTGGATCGCGTAAATCGTTCCATAGGTCCAGTCAAAGGCGTAGATTGCATGCTGATAGTCAGCGGGAAAATTGGAACCAAGCCCTGACATTACTCCGGTCGGGCAGCCGGGACCGATATCAACAGTCGGGGGTAGACAATCCGGATACCAGACGGGCCATTTTCCTGTCCCTGTGCGCCACCCAAACTCGCTCCCGCTGGTGCAGTGATACACTCTCGTCGGGCGATACCAAGGCGTGCCGCTATCCCATTCCATATCCGAGTCGTAGGTGAACATTTCCCCGTGGGCGTTAAAAGCCACGTCGTATTGATTACGGAAGCCAGATGAATAGAAGTTCCACGTCTTGCCGTCTGGATCAGTGTGCGCGATCCAGCCGCCTGGGGCTCGAATATTGCGCGCGTGTCCTCGTGCGTCGGTCATTCTTGGAAGAAGAAGGTCTTCGGCGTAGTTTTTGGGGACAGAGTAGATTTCAGGCTTGGGAGGCTGGGTGTGATTACCGCCGAGGACCATGAGAGATTTTCCGTCGGGAGTGAGAACGACCGCATGGGGTCCATGTTCGCCCCCGCCCTGCAGTCCACGTAACTTGGTGACTTTGTCGAGCTGGTCGTCGGCGTCGGTATCCGTGAGGTAGTAAAGCCCACTTCCGTGGCCGCCTACGCCACCACCGTTTACGCAGACATAGAGACGATTAAACGCCCAGAGGAGTCCGTGGCCCCCGCTGATTGGAGCGGGCACCTTTTCAACTTTCAGCTCTTCGCCCAGAGTAACTCTCCAAATTCCTGCCTTCCCCTGATCGCTGCAGTAGAGACGNCCTTTATCGTCTATGGCCATGGAGACCCATGAGCCTTGCTGTCCCTTGGGGACAGTATAGATTTTTTCTATTTCGAAGCCGTCAGGGTGGACCACTGCCTCACCCTTGGAGGCCGCTTTTTTCTTCGCGACCCTCTTGGAGGCGCGATTGAGGACGATGTCCTTGACCTCGATCTTCATCGGGCTGCCGGCGTGAAGCTGTATTGCGACTACCCCTGAGAGAGAACGTTTGGACTTCTGGTCGTCCACTACTTCACTGGTGGTGACTCCGTTAACCATGTGAGTAAGAACGCTGCCTTTTGCCTTAACCGTATAGGTATTCCATTCCCCAAGTTTAATTTCCTTTTTCTTGTCGAAATCACCCACGATTGCGCGTTTACCGTCGGAGGCGACTTTGATCTTCTGACCTCGCTGGGCGATGATGCCGCGGCCTTTTTCCTCATACATCATCCCAAGGTAATTCTGGGAAGGATGCATATCCATCTGGTAGCCACTGACGACCCAGTTGTCCTTGTTGACGAGCTTGGACCGATATTGGATTCCTGAATTGTTGTTCCCGGTCACTCTAGCCTTCAGAGTGAGTTCAAAATCATCGACAGCCTTTCCTTGGTAGACGAGAAAGGTGTTTCCCTTGGTGGGGTTGTCGGCCTTAGTTTCGCCTACGATAGCGCCGTTCTTGACGGACCAGAATTTCGAGTGGCCTTTCCAGCCAGAGAGATCCTTACCGTTGAACAGTTTTTCTGGTGCTCCTGACAGGATGGTCGGGAGTAGGGACAAGGCCGCTATGGCCGGGAGACTAGCTTTCATGTTAGCCAGTAGGTAGCCGAGCAATGGGCCGCGGACAAGGCGCGTTTTACCCATATGAACAGGCGACCTGCGAGCCCGAAAGTCCGGGCACCACCGTTAGAGAGGAATCATGCCGATTCCTCTCCATTCATCGGAAAGTTGACTGTCCCGGAACCGCTGCGGAGAACGCCCATCGGCGTCGTCTTTGCCGTTCGGTGTCAGTCTCCTACGACTTGTAACGCAAGCGCTTCTTGTGGCGGTTTGCCTTCATCCGCTTCTTGCGCTTGTGCTTGTTGATCTTTGTCTTTCGACGTTTTTTCAGCGAGCCCATGTTTAACAGTGGTTGTTCGAGGGTGGACAGGAGAGATTATCAGGAGACGATTTTGTTTAGCGGGTATTCGATGATTCCTTCCGCTCCGAGTTCCTTGAGGTCTGGCACGAGGTGTCTGACAGCGGACTCGTCGATGATGGTTTCTACCGCCAACCAGCCGGCTTCCGCGAGCGAGCTGACTGTTGGACGGCGGAGTGAGGGTAGGCGTTCCAATACCTTCGGCAAGGACTTTTCGGGGAGGTTGAGCTTCAGCCCAACTTTGTCTCGTGCAGCGAGTGCAGCTTGAATCATAAGGACCATACGCTCCATTTTCTGGCGTTTCCACGGATCGGCAAAGGCCTCCCTCGATGCGAAAAAGTGAGGGAAAGAGACCAGTAATTCGTCAACGATGCGGAGCTTATTGGCTCGGAGCGATGAGCCAGTTTCTGTCACGTCGACGATTGCATCCACGAGGTCCGGAACCTTTACTTCGGTTGCTCCCCACGAAAATTCGATGTCTGCGGTGATCCCCTTGCTCTCCAGATATCGCCTGGTGATTCCTACGGCCTCGGTCGCAATTCGTTTTCCCTCAAGATCTTCAACCTTCTTAATCGGAGAATCCTCAGGAACTACCAGCACCCAGCGGGTTGGTCGAACGGTAGCGCGAGAATAGGGCAGCTCAGCCAGATCTTCCAAATCCGCACCATTTTCATAGACCCAGTCATAACCGGTAATACCACAATCGAGAAAACCGTCATGAATGTAGGATCCGATTTCCTGGGCCCGAATCATGAAGATGTCCAACTCATCGCCGTCGGACGACGGCCGTAATCCACGCGATGAGGAGTAGACGTGGTAGCCAGCCTTTGCGAGGAGGTGGAGGGTCGGCTCCTGAAGACTGCCTTTGGGCAGTGCTATACGGAGAGTATTCGCTGTTTCGGCCACGAGAGAATCCAGTTGGGGGCGGGGGTTTTACCTGTGAACGGCGGCGAAGCAACGCAAATATGCGCTCTGGACAACTGTCGAGGCTTCTCTCCGCACCCACAGAGGGATTTCCGGGCGTGGCCTCCATATCTCGCGGACGGCCTGAGCTTAAAAGGAATTTGGCCCGACGGGGTCCAAGAATCAGGCTTGAGACAGGGCCCAGCGGACCATGGGCAGGTGCTCAGGGCTCACTGAGGCGAGTATTTCGTCCCGAAATGCCTGTTCTTGAGCCTTGTAGCGCTCAATCGTTTGTTCCGTAACGGAGATTTCCCACATACGCCGGGCGACTTCATCGAGGGGATTCTCGAGGGGCTCTGGCTCAAAGGCTTCTTTTTCTGGGGCTGAGCCGCCCATGAAGGTATTTGTGCCCAAAAGGTAGGGAGCGAGTTCCTTAAGTTGGCGGTCACGCAGCTCCAATGTCGCATCATGATCCCCCCGGAGCTGCATCAGTTCTGGAAAGAGGGCACGAATTTTCCTGACGAGAGAGCTGAGATTCTCGGATTCTTCCCCGCTGGAGCCGAGATCGCGCACTGCTCCTGCCAGTTCGTTCTTCACGCGGTCCTCGGCGAGGTTGAAAGGGACTAACTTCTGGGAGTCAGATGGGGAGTCTGCAGCGGGAAAAGAGCTCATTTCGATAAATTCTCTATGTGAGTCCTGCGAAGGAGAACGCCAACGCAGCGTTTTTTGGTCTTACGGGAGAACTTCTAGCGTCAAAAAATTAGTTTGCGAGCTAAATTTTAACATTTGTTTTAGCCAAATAATATCAAAATGCTGTGATTAAAGGAAAATCTGGAGAGCCTTGAGAGGACCAACTCAAAATAAATTTAGCAAAAACTTGCCAAATGGGACTAACTTTAATAAATTTTCTGTGTGAGCGCACCCTCTCAATTTCAACACCTCGCTGATGACCTTTGGCGTTTAAGCCTGTCTGAGCTGCGGGATTTCCAAGGCGTGGTCACTAAGATTATGGCGGCGAAAGAGGAGATTGCGGCTGTTTCGGAAACCTCTGCCGAGGAACGGGATCGCGCGGCGGCGATGGAGCTGAAAGAGATTCGGGACTACCTCCAAAACGAGGATATTGCTCTTTCGGGACCTGAGGCAGTGGTTCTTGCGGCCTATTGCAAGCATCAGGAGGGCGCCGAACTCCTTGATTCCAAGGGCCTGAATATCTTTCTCGACTCCTACGGGCGCAAGCCTGCGAATACGTCTACTGTGGTAGAAAAGCTAGGCAAGCGTTCCATCGTAGGGATAGAGGACGATGGTTTACACTCTCACAAAAAGTTTAAGCTTACGGATATGGGACAGGATGAGGCATGGGAAATACTGCTTCGTCTTAGACGCGGCAGGGACAAGGGCCGGACTCCTCTCACTGCAGTGATTTAGGGGCGGCCCTGCCTCTGCAGAAGGATCATCGGCTCCTCTTTCATCCGCCCCGACGACACCGGGGCGTGGGCGACGGTCTGGTGCAGACCTCGAACGCTTCGGTATTACGCCTTGCACCCTTCAGCGGGTTCCCCAATCCTGCGCCACCCATGAGCAAGGAGATATTGGACGAGACGAGTGGATCTTTGACCCAGGCCGCCAAGGAGGCCCGAGGGCTGGCGATCGATGCAGTGCATGCCTGTTCTTCCGGGCACCTTGGGCTTCCTCTGGGATGCGCCGAAATTGGAGCAGTTCTTTTCGGCGAGACCATGCGGTATAACCCATCGACTCCCGGTTGGCTGAATCGGGACCGATTCATTCTGTCCGCAGGCCATGGCTCGATGTTTCTTTACAGTTGGCTGCACCTGTCCGGATACGATTTGTCGCTTCAGGCGGTGAAGGATTTCCGCAAACTTCACAGCGTGACGCCGGGCCACCCCGAGTATCAGGAAACTCCCGGAGTAGAGGCGACGACTGGACCGTTGGGCCAGGGTGTGGGAAACGCGGTGGGCTACGCCCTGAGCGGAAAGCGAGCTGCCGCTCGATTCAATACACCCGAGCACACGCTCTTTGACCATCATGTGATTGCTCTTGCAGGAGACGGGTGCATGCAGGAGGGAGTTGCTCGAGAGTCCATTGCTTTCGCAGGTCACTGTGGGTTGGATAATCTCATCCTGATTTACGATAGTAATGATGTGACTCTTGACGCCATGGCAGAGGTCACTCAGAGCGAGGACGCTGAATCGTATTTCGCTGCGGTTGGGTGGGATGCGGTTACCGTCGACGGGCATGACATCACTGCGGTGGGCCAGGCTCTTCAGTCAGCCAAGGAAAATGACAATGGAAAACCAAAGGTAATAATAGCGAAGACTCTCATCGGAAAAGGCATCCCGGAGGTGGCAGGAACTGCCGCTGGTCATGGCGAGGGAGGAGCCAAGTTTGCGGAAGCAGCCCGCCAAGGTCTCGGTTTGCCTGCGGAGACCTTTCACGTGTCCGAGGAGACAAGGAAGTTCTTCGCAGACCGAAATCGCGCAATGCTGAATGAATTTTCTGCGTGGGAAGAAACCTACGAAGCCTGGGCTGCTGAAAATCCTGATCTGGCGGCTGAGCTTCAGGATGGGGTTTCCAAGTCCGTTCCTGATGACCTTCTCGACCAGATTCCGGAATTTGATCCTGACCACAAGGACGCTACGAGGGGGTCTGGTGGTGTGGTCATCAATGCGGTGTCGAAGGCTGTCCCTCAGCTGGTGAGTGGATCAGCGGACCTCTATGGTTCCACCAAGAACTACATTAAAGAGGATACGGATTTCAGCGCCAGCAACCCCTTGGGACGCAACATCTGGTTCGGTATTCGTGAGCACGCAATGGGTGCAATCTGTAATGGGATCGCTTACGACGGACTCTTCCGTGCCAGCGGGGCAACGTTTCTTGTGTTCGCAGATTATCTTCGTCCTTCTATTCGGCTGGCAGGACTGGCGGGCCTCCCGGTAACCTATATTTTCACCCATGATTCCGTGGGAGTCGGAGAGGACGGCCCAACTCACCAGCCGGTCGAAACGGTGAGCGGGTTGCGTGTGATTCCTAATCTTGACGTAATTCGTCCCGCTGACCCGGAGGAGGTGGCAGGGGCCTGGGCGGCGGCCATGCAGCGGATTGATGGGCCAACGGCTCTTATCCTGACTCGACAGGGAGTCCCGAACCTCAGCAGTGTTCCGGTAGGAGAGCGTCGTGAGGGAGCCGCCCTTGGAGGATACATACTCCGTAGGGAGAAAGGCGCGCTGGAAACGATCATCATGGCGACCGGCTCAGAGGTCGAACATGCTCTTGAGGCCGCGGATCGTCTCGGAGGTGGCGTCAGGGTTGTCTCGATGCCTTGCCTTGAGCGATTTGATCGTCAGGACGATGGCTATCGGAATTCAGTTCTACCAGAATCTTGTCAAAGGAGGATCGCCATCGAGGCAGGGGTCACCAACCTATGGTGGAAATACGTTGGGGCAGCCGGGCGTGTGATTGGTATTGACCGATTCGGACTCAGTGCACCAGGAAACGTTGTCATGCAGGAGCTCGGCATTACGGCTGACAAGGTAGTGGAAGCGGTCGAGAACCTATAGCCTCTGAATTTTACCAAATCGCGGCGGTTCCCGGGGTATTTTGCTCCATCGTGCTAAGCGTCAAGCGCTGTAAATTGGTTATTGCTCTTTAGGTGGGCCCGTTGGATTGTGTCGCCCCTCGGGAGAGCCGGGGTCTCCTTGGGAAGCCCGTGGCACGGGCAGGAAATAGATGGGAAATCCGGTGAAAATCCGGAGCGGTCCCGCCACTGTGTGGCCTGCATAAAATTTGCGGGTCAAGCCAGATTGCCAGCCTGAGAAGAAGTTCAAATAGCCCGCGAGTGACGGGTTGCAGAGCACATTATCCAGTGAAGAATACATTTCTGGTGACGGTTAACGTCATCACTTTCGTGTTGGGTGCCACGGTCCTCCTCGACCGGGCGCGGGGTCAGGAAGTTGAGGAGATGGTGGTGGTCGCTAACCGCCTCGAAACTCCGCTGCAAGCTGTCGGCAGTGCATTGACTATCCTGGACGGTGAGGATCTTCAGCAGCGTGGCCTCGTCACCCTCGAGGGCGCATTACATCTTATTCCCGGAACCGGGGTTGGCTCCGAGGGTGGACAGCGTGGATCAATCACAGCTCTGCGGATGCGGGGCACTGAGTCTGACCACACCCTGCTACGGATTGACGGGGTCAGAGTTTCAGACTCTAACATAACACCCTTGAACCTGATTGGAGGAGACCCTTTGTTCGGGTATTCTTCAATCGGTGTATTGCGTGGTCCACAGAGCGCTTTGTATGGAAGCGAGGCTATTGGGGGAGTCGTAGATCTGAAAACAGGTGAAGGCTCTGATAATCCCGGGCGTGATGTATTTCTGGAGGCGGGTTCATTTGGAAGTCTTCGGGGTGGGGCGGAGCTCCGGGGAGGTGGCGAAGGCGCCCGGTGGTATGTTGCTGGTAGCCGGGAAGAGACAAAGAATGATCGTGCAGAAAATGATTTCAGACAGGATCTCTTTGCCCTTCGGGTGGAGCGGGATCTGGGAGCAGAGACCATCGCTGGTGTGACGGCCCGAGGTTGGTTTAGTAACTTTATTAATCCCGGGAGCGTGGGAAGTTTTTCCGGCCCAGCGGTAGATGAGCGAGAAGCAGCTCTTCTCACAGGGTATGTGAACCACCGGGTTAATGATCGTCTTAGCAGCCACCTGACGGCAGGTTTTTACCGTGAGAAGTTTGAGGAAGAAGGAGATTTTCCGTTTGCCAGTGATGCGGAAAAGGCCTCTATCGATCTGCGTAATGTCCTGAGCTGGAACAGCCAGCACGAGACAGCGGTTGGAGCTTTGGTGGAATGGACGGCGTTTCAATCCACCGCCACGCCAGTGGATGAACAGGGCTGGCGAAATGGGATCTACGCAAACCATCTCTGGCAGCCGACTACGGAAGCTTCGGTCTCTCTTGGTGGACGGTGGGAGAATCTCGAGAGATGGGGAGACTCTCTTACGTGGCGGGCGACGGGAAGTTGGCAGGCTCCGGGAAAGGATTTTCGTTTCCACGGAAGCTATGGGACAGGCTTTCGTGCACCTTCCTACTTCGAGCTGTTCGGTGCTATACCGGCCTTCAATTTCGTTGGCAATCCGGACCTGAAGGCGGAGCGTTCCACGGGCTGGGACGCAGGAGTCGAGTGGAATGCTTTAGAGAACCTTCTTATGGATGTTACCTGGTTTGATAACCGGATCAGAAATCTGATTGATTTCAGTCCTGCGAATATCGGCAGAGCAACAACCCGCGGTATTGAACTAAGTGCTCAGGGAAAGATTTGTGATGATTACCTTGGATGGCGAGGGTGCTACACGTGGCAGCAGGCCAGTGATGATGTCACAGGCTCTCGCCTTGTTCGCAGAGCCCGGCACCGCGCCAGCTTTGATCTCATGGGCGAGCCAGTAAAGGGATTGGTGCTGGGAGCGGGAATGACCTTTAGCAAGGGGATTGAAGATAACGACTTCTCGATATTTCCCTCTGTCCGCAAGGAGCTTGATAGCGTTGTCCTGCTCCGCGCTTACTGCTCTTACCAAGTGAATGACAGCGTCTCGGTTTATGGCAGGGTAGAAAACCTCTTGGATCGCACCTACGAGGAAATCGCTAATTATCCTGGTCGTGGGCTTGGTGTTTTTGGAGGCATGCGGGTCCGCTGGTGAGCGTTCATCCTTTATGGTTACGGCATACCTACGAGGGACTTCCCAGATAAAGTATTTGTGACGCAGTATCGAGAAGGGCTGAACTCTTTTCGAGAAAATCCATGCCGATAATCCCGTCTACGGGCCTACCAGAGCGGTCCCGGAAAGTTTGGCGGATTGGCCCCAGGGGAGTTACTGCGACTTGGAATTCGTGCACAAGCAATCGGCCGAAAAGCAGATCATGCAGCACCGCGCTGCGGACAGAGGCGCGATCACCAGAGGCATCAACGATTTTTGAGCGCGATGCTACTGATGGAATACCGAGGCGCTTGGCACTTTCCGAGGCCATGACGGTTACCTCAGCCCCGGTGTCGACAATCCATGTCAGTCGGTGGTTTTCGTAGCGACATTTCACCAGCAGATGCGGGAGGCGCCCGGCGGGCTCCAGCGGCAATACATGGAGGCCCAGTCCTTCTTGTTTGCCGAGCGCCGTTATGCCTCCCTCGAATGCATTGCCAGCTCTTGGACCGGGAATCCAGAGATTTCCGATTCTGAGGTCTACGAGCGATGCAAGCCCGCTGAGAGCGTCGATTCCAAGTTGCCCGTCGTAGCGGCTTGTAGCGGTGTTGCGCTTTGAGGGGGGCGCCAACATGAAGGGGAACGGCGTCGCGGTGACATTGCCAGCTCCCAGCGCTCCAAGGCCAACCCACGATGTTACCGACCGCCCGAGGGCACCCCTGCTGACAACCTTGACCGATTTCTCGGGGGTTATCCCGCAGATTCTGGCGAGGTCGTAATTGAGATCTGTGCTGTTAGCTCCGGAGTCGATGAGTAAATGGACTTCCTTTCCGTTAACCTGAAAGAAGCCGGAGTAGCGAGCGTCCGCCGTCATCTTTTTCAACCGGAGAGGCTCATATCCCAGAGAGGTCAGCCGTTTTTCCCGAGCGGGGTCGGTTTGCAGGTCGGTCCGCGTCGCACATTGCGTAAGGACAATACTGGCAAGTGCGGAGAAGAGGAGGCGCTGCAGCGACCGCATGCTCAGAGTATAGTTTCTGATTTCAGAAATACGAATGACCAAAAAAGAAATGCAGCGTCTCAGGTAAATCAGAAAAATCGAACCGAGTGCTTCTTGGATAGCCGGAGAATATCACCAGACAGGGGGTTTACGATGGCATTTGGATCAGTCAGTTTCTCGCCGTTGAGCTGAATCGCTCCGGTAGCGATAAACTGTTTCTTCAATTCTCCATTGGATTTCGTCGCTTCAAACCCTTCTTCGTAAGCATACGAGGTGAGCTGAAGGACAGTCATATCCTTTGGCAGGTTACCTGTTGGAAGCTCGGGGAGCTCTGCACTCGCGAGGTCTTTTTTGGAGAACCGGATTTCCCAGTCTTCTCTTGCAGCCAGCCCCTCTGTTGCACTGTGGAAGCGGGTGACGATTTGCTGTGCGAGTTGCTTCTTTGCTTCCATGGGGTGGAGCTCCTCATCGCGTCTACCCCCCAGAAGAAGAAGATAGTAACGATCCATGAGGGTATCGGAGATGCTCATGAGCTTGCCGAACATCTCACCCGGGGAATCAGAAACACCGACATAATTATCGTATGATTTCGACATCTTTTTGATTCCATCAGTACCTTCAAGGAGAGGCATGGTCATCACGACTTGCTGAGACATTCCTTCTTCTTTCTGCAGGTCGCGCCCAACCAGCAGGTTGAAAAGCTGATCAGTTCCTCCGAGTTCGATATCCGCCCGGACCTCGACAGAGTCCCATCCCTGCACAATGGGATATTGGACTTCGTGCAATCGCACTTCCTGTCCTTTGTCGATCCGCTTTCGGAAATCGTCCCGTTGGAGCATCTGCTGCATCGTGACGCGTGAATTCAGGCGCAGGACTTTTTCAAAGTTCATGTTGCGGAACCAGTCTCCATTGAAAACGACTTCAGTCCGGGCTTCATCGAGCACTTTGAAAGCCTGTGAGGTATAGGTCTTAGCATTTGCCATGATCGCCTCCCGGCTCAGGGGTGGGCGCGTCGCGCTACGACCCGAAGGATCTCCAATGGCGGCAGTGAAGTCGCCAATGATGAGCACGGCCTGATGCCCGAGTTCTTGAAACTGTCTCAGTTTCTCAAAAACCACGGTATGACCCAAATGGATATCCGGCGAAGTGGGATCAAGACCGAGCTTGGCTCGAAGAGGTCGCCCCTCCTTCAATTTGGACTCCAGCTCTCTCGGAGAGAGAACTTTTTCGGTGCCAGCACAAAGTGTGGCTAGGGCTTGATCAACTTCCGCCGGCATGACTGCATGATTTCTACGCGAGGTGGGCGGCTGGACAAGACAGATCCACTATGATTAATGGTGATTATGAATGGAATGGAGATCGAACAGCCTTCGTCCATGTCTTCGGAGTACATTGAGCCGGGGCGGCTAAGAGTCTTCGGAGTGTGCCATATCGTCTTCGGTGGCCTCGGCTTGATGAATGTTGCGGGGGGGATAGCCTGGCAGTTCCTTCAAGAGCGCCTGTGGACCGGCACTCGATCGAGTGGACCGGACCAGGTGCAGGAGATTCAGAATGAGATGTATCGTGATCTGGCGGCATACACCTGGATTACTATTGCGATGGGCCTGATCTTGGGGGTTCTGATTCTTCGTGCAGGCATCGCGCTGACAAAACGGCGTCAATCTTCAGTAAGACTCTCCAATACGTATGCCTTGTCCTCAATTATCGCCAAAGTGGTGGGGGTCCTTCTTTTTCTTCTGGTGGCAATGCCTGTCATAGGAGAGGCGGTGACGGCGATGCTGGCAGAGTCCTCCGCCCCTGCACCGGCATGGGTGGGAGGCCTGCAGATTTTTATTGGGGCGATTGGGGGGATATCGTTTCTCCTCTCAATGATTTACCCATTGTGTGCCCTCATCATGCTCAATAAGCCTCAGGTGAGACAATATCTGGAAAGACACGGGGGCTGATCATCACCAGCAGCCGGGAGAGTGGGGCGACCGACGGGACTCGAACCCGCGACAACCTGAATCACAATCAGGGGCTCTACCAACTGAGCTACGGCCACCATCTCCGGGATGGAAGGCTGAATGATCAGAGAGGACGATTCAAGGGCAAAGATCAATGACCCGTGTCGGGCGCACGCACAAGGAGGGAAGCAACGTCCTTTACGCCACGCCTGAGATTCAATAAGACCTTCACCACTCAATGGACCTGTTGACACAGAAACTCGGTTATCAGTTCGAGAATTCGTCCCTTCTCGCGCAGGCGATGACCCACCCGAGCAGGGCGTCAGAAGATCGTAATGAACCAGCGGATAATCAGCGGCTCGAATTTCTCGGGGACGCAGTCATTCAAGTCATTCTGACAAAGCACCTTTATTGTAGCCTTCCAGATAATGCAGAGGGCAGTCTGACAAAGATCAGGGCGAGTCTGGTCTCGAAACAGGCTCTCGCCTCTTGTGCCCGGCGATTAGGCCTCGGGGAATACCTCCGATTGGGCAAGGGAGAGGAAGCCAGTGGAGGTAGAGACCGTGATTCGAATCTTGCTGATGCCTTCGAATCACTTCTTGGAGCAGTTTTCCTCGACGGGGGTCTCGCGCACGCAACCGAAGTTGCCATGCGACTCATGGATGAGGACCTGATCAACATTTCCAGGGGGGAAGACATCAGCAATCCGAAGGGACGTCTGCAGGAAGTACTTCAGGCCATCCGGCGGGAGAGCCCAGTGTATCGAGTCCTCGAGGAGGAGGGCCCGGATCACTTGAAAGAATTCCGGGTTGAAGTCCTTTGGAATGGCACCCCCCTTGGCAGGGGCGGCGGATCGAGTAAGAAGAACGCGGAGACCGCTGCTGCGCGGGATGCTCTGGAGCGACGAAGCTGGGAGAGCTAACCGGAGGTTCCGTAGTTAGTTTAATGGAGCGGCGCCACCTGCCAAATCGGGTCTCCTGCCCGGAGCTGCCTCCGGTTGAGAAAGTTCTCACTGCGTCTGCGACTGCCGTCTTCGGACGAAATTTCAACGCGGACTTCTATTACGCGTCCCTTTGTTATGCCCAGTCTCTGTGGCTTGAGGGTAAGGCTGCACAAGCGTTGTTACAGTTGAACAAGTCATTTATGGCGGATCTTTGCGGGAACGAGGAGATTCTGGCTGTCTGGCCTTTGCCCTATGCGGCCAAGCGTTGGGTAATGTCTCATTGCCCAGACGAAGACTTCCTTGGAAATCCAGTTCGTCATTACCAGCACCTCGCGACCCGAATGTGCGGGGTGCGTGCAGAGCTACGCCGGTGGAGAGCGTGGGGGTGCTTCCATCTTGCAGAGAAAGTGCTGAATAACACCAGTAACCCCAGGGATGAAAGGCAGATTGAAACCGAGCAAATTCTCGTCCCCTCAGTGGCGTGCGTTCTAGACCATCTTGAAGGGCTGGGGCTTCCTGGTGAGGCCGTATTGTACGGGGAGGTTCTTGCCAGATAGTGATTTCATGATTAGGGAAGAAGGACTTTGCTCCTTGAGCCGGACGCCTTCTCAAGGTCTCATGGCCGGGTCCCCTTATCTTATTGATTGATGAAAGCCCTGAGTCTTTTGCTTCCTTTTGTTTTGGTTGCCCTTGTTTGCGCGGCGAAAGTCGCAGCCCCTGAGAAGTCATCTCATCAGCGAACAGTTCTTTCCCGTGCGTTTGTCACCGAGGGGGCGTCCATTGGGGACGTAAATAGTGATGGCCATCAGGATTTGGTCGCAGGAACTCACTGGCATGCTGGCCCTGACTTCAAAAAAAGCTATCGCTATTATCCTGGCGGTGCCGTCGATCCCAAGGGCTATGCCCACAGCTCATTCCTTAGTTGGGTCCTCGACGTCAATTCGGACGGTCGTAATGATATTCTCCAGATTGCGCATGGCCCCGCCTTTCATCTCGACATTTATCTGCAGCCTGCAGAAGGAACTGAATTAGAGGAGTGGCCAAAGCATCGCGTGGTTACTAGTTTTGGTGGAGAGTCACCCCACTTTGTCGATGTCACAGGCGATGGAAAGCCGGAGCTGATAGGGCTCAAAAAAGATGTTTGGGGGTTTTATACTGCTGACTGGAACGAGGTGACAAAGCCATGGTCTTTTCATGCAATTTCGGGCAGCACTAAGTCGGGTCATTATACCCATGGGCTTGGGGTTGGAGATCTTAATGGAGATGACCGCCCGGATATAATCTGGAAAGAGGGTTGGTATGAATGTCCAGAGAACGACCGGAGTGGTCAGTGGAAGTTTCATAAGTTTCAGTTCTCACCACAGGGAGGGGGGCAGATGCTGGTCTATGATGTGGACGGAGACGGAGACAATGATATCGTAACGAGTCTGTGGGCGCATGGGTGGGGAATCGCGTGGTTTGAGAATGATACAAGTGCCGGAGGAGTTACTCTGAAAAAACACGTCATCATGCCCTCGGAAGCCAAGCCGGGAGCTGGGGGAGTTGCCTTTTCACAACATCACTCCATGGCTCTAGGGGACTTCAATGCCGACGGCCTAACAGATTTCGTTACGGGCAAGCGTTGGTGGGCTCATGGCGGTGGAGACCCCGGAGCAGATCAGCCCTCGGTTCTTTACTGGTTTGAATTGAGGAGAAGTGAAAAACACGGGGTGGAATTTATCCCGCATCTTCTGGATACGGATTCCGGAGTAGGAACCCAAGTTGCAGTAGGGGACCTTGATGGAGACGACAGAACCGATATCGGGGTCGGGAACAAGAAGGGAGTCTACATTTTCCGGAGCCGCTAGTTCAGATCTTCCGGGCTTGGAAAGGCCAGAACGCCCCTGAGAATTCACGGAGAACCTGGATTTTCCAGGTGGGCGGCGTTTAACGGGGACACGGATGTGGGATTGCTCCTACTCAGGCGGACTCCTTAGGATGAGGGGTCATTGAGTCATTCTGAAGCCCATGAGCCATTTTATACGTTCCATAGTCCTTAGAGGTGTAAGTGTTCTGCTTTTTTCCGCGGGGGTAACGATTCTGTCCGCCGAACCCGGTGATACGATCTACCAGCGAGGCTTCCTCAGCATTGAGGAGGCCCATAAATCCATTGAATTACCCGATGGCTACTCCCTCGAACTCGTACTCAGTGACCCGAATATTGAGGAACCAGTGGCCTGCGCGTTTGATGGAAACGGCGTTCTCTACGTCGTGGAAATGCGGACCTACATGCAGACCGCTGATGCGACGGGAGAGCAGGAACCAAGAAGCCGAATTTCACGGCATGAGGACACGGATGGAGACGGAGTCTATGACAAGCACAGTGTCTTTATTGATAACCTTCTTCTTCCTCGGGCGGTTCTACCACTCGATGACCGCGTGATGGTGCATGTAACCAACACTTTGGACCTTTGGAACTACCGGGACACCGATGGAGACGGAGTGGCTGATGAAAAAGAAAAGATTTATGACGGTGGGCGACGAGGAGGGAACATGGAGCACCAGCCGAGTGGATTGATCTGGGGACTCGATAACTGGATTTATATTACATACGAAAATCGGCGTTACCGTTACACCAATGGTAAATTGGAGATGGAGCGTATCCCCCGTGGAGGTGGACAGTGGGGACTGACGCAGGATGACTGGGGTCGACTCTACTATTCCACGGCGGGGGGGGAGAATCCTGCATTCTTTTTCCAGCAGCCTCCGGTCTACGGTATGCTCGATCTACCGGGACAGACGGGACGCGACTTCCGCCGCGTGTTTCCGATTGCAGAGATTCCCGACGTGCAGGGCGGTCGTGGCCGGGTTGGTTCCAACGGCGGCCTCAACAATATGACTGGATGTGCAGGTCAGGGGATCTTCCGGGGAGATCGCCTTCCCGAGGACATCAGGGGGGACTTGATCATTCCTGAGCCGGTAGGACGATTGATTCGACGAGCCTCTCTCGAAAGGAAAGACGCCAAGACGGTTTTGACTAATGCCTATCCAGGTTCGGAGTTTATTCGGACTCGTGATGCCAATTTCAGGCCATTATGGGCCGAAACTGCTCCGGATGGTCGGATGTTACTTGTCGATATGCACCGGGGTATTATCCAGCAGGGGAACTGGACGCGTCCGGGAAGTTATCTGCGGGGCGTGATCGACAAGTGGGGTCTCGACAAGAATGTTGGCAAAGGACGGATTTATCGTCTGGTGCACAGGGATTTCAAACCGGGCCCACAGCCCCGGATGTTGAACGAGACCACTGCGGAACTGGTGAAGCACCTCGCTCATCCCAATGGCTGGTGGAGGGATACCGCCAAGAAGTTGATCATTCTTCGCAAGGATCGCGAATCCGTCATTCCTCATCTAAAAGCGCTTGTTCTCAAGGGTAAGACGGAACTCGGCCGGGCAAATGCCCTGTGGACGCTGGAAGGTATTGGGGCGGTAGATGCAGTCACCATAGCCTCAGCGCTGGGCGATGATTCCATCATGGTGAAGGTTCAGGCACTCAGAGTTGGCGAAGCGCTGATGGGAGAGGGCGAGCAGGCGGTCGTATCCTCCATTCTGCAACTGGGAGAATTAAGTGGGAGCCCTAACGCTGAGGTGGCAACTCAGCTCATCAATTCCATCGTCCTGAGTGGGACGCAGAATGAGGACTTGCTGGCGCTTTCAGATGAGGTCGCCAGGTCCTTCGAGAAAAACGATGCAGTGAAGGCGGTGGTCAGCAAGAGCGCGAGCATGCGGGCCCAGGCCAGAGCTGCGGCTGAGGCTCGCAGAAAAAATGCACAGCTGGCCCGTTCCATGGAGAAAGGTAAAGTGATCTTCAGCCAGCTATGTTATACCTGTCATGGTCCGGACGGAAAGGGGACGCCAGTGCCTGATGGTAAGCCTGGCCAACTTCTTGCACCTTCGATGGTACAGGCTCCGCGTATTATTGGGAGCGGAAGCACTATGGTGCGTACGATCCTGCACGGTCTCACCGGGCCACTCGATGGTAAGACCTACCCCGGTCTGATGGCTCCCATGAATTCACAGGATGACCAGTGGATTGCGGATATCGCGACCTATATTCGAAACAGTTTTGGGAACAAGGCAGCTCCAATTACCAAGGATTTTGTGGCGGCTATTCGGGAGGAGAATAAGGGCCGGACGACACCTTTTACCCTTCCAGAGCTGGAAGCTCTCGATCCGCCCGTGCTGGTCAATCGCGGGGACTGGACCCTCACTGCAAGTAACGGAGCCGACGGTTGTAAGAATGCAATCGATAGCGATGGGAGCAGTCGATGGACTTCGGGCAGGACTCAGAGGGGCGGAGAGTGGTTCCAGATAGAGCTGCCAGAGTTGTCCAAGGTAAGTGAGATCATACTCGATTCCGCGCCTTCAACGGACGATTACCCGAGAGAGTATGAGGTTGTCGTAATGGAAAACAATGAATGGAGTAAGGTCCTCGCCAGAGGAAGGGGAGACGGTCCTGTTACGGTGATTGGCCTGCCGCTCGTTAACACCAAGATTATTCGGATCACTCAGAAGGGTCGCGCGAACGGCAAGCACTGGTCGATTCACGATCTCCAGATCAAGGGGAAGAAGCTGTAAACCGGATAACTGAAGGATCTAAAGGCCGTCCTCGTCGGGGTGG
Organism: Roseibacillus sp.; assembly: GCA_002709915.1. GTDB lineage: Bacteria > Verrucomicrobiota > Verrucomicrobiia > Verrucomicrobiales > Akkermansiaceae > Roseibacillus_B. The sequence goes on from PARF01000009.1 coordinate 42,643, forward strand.
CCTGACGATACAAGGGATGGAAATCCCCAAAATCACGAGTTACCGTTTTGGATAGTCCTGGTTTTTGTCGAGGTCTGCATCAGTAATCTGATCGGAGGGAACCCCATCGGTGGGAACCTCCGCCTTCGCGCACCAGGTGATCGCGTTCAGGACAATCTTCCGGAAGTCATCGTGGCCCCAGTTACGGTGAAAATGTCCTCCTGTGAAACCGAAACCTCGACCACCGTCGGGACGTTCGTAGGCCCATGCCACGTGTTGTATTTCTCCACGCTCAAGGGCGGCTTTCACATGTTGATTGCCAGAGTGAAACCCATTTCTCCTTTTCATTGTACTGGCAGGAGGGTGGGCAGAGAGAATAGGGGTCACCCCCTTCATGTCTTCTTGAAAGCGCATGTGAAAATACCATTCATCTCGGATCTTGAATGGCTTCACTCCGCGGGTGATGGGGTGTTCTGGCAACTCCTTGAAATCCGCATCCCAGTGCGGGTTGACTGACCAGTTTCCTTCAAAGTAGCCGCCGATCCAGTCGAGAAACTTTTCACCCGATTTGCCCTTTGGCACCTCGACTCCATAGTGGAGGCAGACCAGCCCACATCCGTCCTTGAGCTTCAGGTCGAGTCCCTCCAGATGCTGGTTTGCCATATGGCGGCCCCCGCCGTCACAATAGAAAATGATGCAGTCGGCATCCTCTAGCTCGGTGGCATTGGCCGGCCATCCTTTGGCGAGATGCACCTCAGCCTCAAGATTATCACCCATATGCTTGTTCAGTTGATTGGCGAGAAGCAGGCATCCCGCCTTATGCTCATGCTGGTCGTATCCATGGCTTCGGTGACCAGCCATGAAGACCACTTTCTTTTTATCAACGGTATCGGTTGATGCCTTGCCCTCCTTATCTCCAAACAGGGCCGGCCCCGTGAACGCCAGGAGAAGAATAGCTAAAAGAACGCTCGTTGCAGTTTTCATGGTAACCCGCATTACATCCTATCAGAAAGTAGTTTGCAACCTGTCCGTGAAATCCGGGGTAATAACCGGAATACTCACTGTCAGGGTCATGGGAGCAGGGGGCCAGCCCCTTCAAGATGACTATTTTACCCTCATAATTCCCTTCATGATTCGCCAATGTCCGGGAAAGGTGCATACGAAGTCATATTGCCCCGGTTGGTCTGGAGAAGTGAATTCGAGGGCTTCGGTTTCCCCGGGAAAAACAAGACCGGTTGCGGCTATGACCTCCGGAATATCCGGGACGTAGCCCAGCTTCACTGCAGTTGGATGGTCCGCCAGCATCTGATCTGCCGCTGTTCCCATCTTCTCGAGAGAGCCCGGTTTGCCTATAACGATGTTATGAGGCATGGAATCGGTATTTTCAAAAATCAGTCTGATTCTTTTTCCGGGAGGGACGTCGAAGACTTTCCTGTCAAACAGCATTTGTTCTCTCAAGGATTTGAGTATTACCGTAACAGCCTCGTTTTGCTTTCCCGTTTCCCGGATTTCATTTTTTCCTTCCTGATCCTCGATGCAGTTTTTAAGCACTCGTGCAAACTGATCGCCCTTTTTTACCCGGTCACTCAGGTGGCTGATGAGCGTCGCCTTGGCAGCTCCCGAAGCATTCTTTCCAAAATATGAAGCGATGGAAATCACCGTGCCACCCAACCCGGACTCACTGGTCTCCTGCAGATAGATATCGTCGTACCAAGCCGTACCCGTTTGCCCCCCATAGCCTCCGTAGAGAGCATGAATGATAATTTCCGTTGCACTGCCAGAGTCAAAATCAACTGAATACTCTTTCCACCCTGTCGTGCCGCGGACGGCCTTGGTCTTGTGTCCGACGCCGTGGACATTGAACATGGACCCACTTCCTCGCACGTTATCTGTCTTTATCCAGCCCCCAAGGCGGTAGCGGGTATTGCGCTTCACCTTGATCGTGGCAGCCCACCCTGAATCTGAGCTCTGGTCGCTAGTGACCTTGAGACACTGGCTCCCGTTCCGACCTTCTTTGACGGACGAGAATATCGCATTCCGGGATCCACCGTGGAAGCGGGGTTGCCAGCCATCGGGCTGATCACCCTGCATTTTTTCAATATTGCCGTTGTGCAGGATGTCTCTGGGGCCCTTGGTTTCCGTGGGCCTGATAGTGTCGAGAGCACTTTTTACAAAGGCCCCCCCGTGTCGGCGAGCGGCCACTCGGAAGGCATCATAGAGAACGGGATCGTTCATGATAACGGCCGAGTCTGTGCTGATGAGTTGTACGAGTGCGCTTCCAATTAAGTCCGAGTTTCCCAGACTTGAAAAGGCAAGGAGGAGATCCAGAAGGACCCTTGGTTCGTTGATGGTGATCTTTCCATCCGAGATGAACATCTTCGCCAGAGTGTCATCCAGCGGCGCGTTGCGGAGCGCGGCCCTCCGCAGTCCGGCATTTTTCGACGAGAGAGCGGTCTTGATCGTCTCAAGGTCGAGAGAACCATTGCCAGCCTTGGCGTAGAACTCGTGGATATTGCTTACGCTTTCGATGCGCTTTCCCCTTTCGACCGCTGCCCGCTGAGCTTCCATTCGCCAGAACATGTTACTACTGGCGAAATCGGCCTGGTAGGGATCATTGGAAGAGCCTTTGGGGTAGATCCGGTAGATTCTTCCATGCTGCTTGTCCCGGTGGGGAGTCACGTAGGCGTTGCCCTTGCCCCGTCTGGCGTCAAGCCCGGAGGAACCCTTATTAGGGGTTGGGTTGTGCTGGATTACGATATTGTACCAGTCACAGATCCAGAGAGCCCCATCGGGACCAACTTCGGCACATACTGGCCCTGACCAGGCATCTGCAGAATTATAAATGTTGTTGGGTTGCTGTCGTAATTCAAAGCCAGCGCCCTTTGCGTGGCGGGTCCACTGACCCACGAGTTTTCCTGTTGGTGCACAGATGAAGGCAATATTGTTCCAATAGCGTTCAGGAAACCGCCGGGCCGTGTAGAAGGCGTGTCCCGCGGCGGCGGTGTAGCGGTGGTGAGCGTCTACCTGACGGATATCCGTAGAACTCGGAAAGAAGAGGGGGTTGTCATCCGCTCTCGGAGTACGTGGTTGGCTGAGCCCAGCCTGTTCGTAGTGATGCCGAGGAAAGGTGAGATAGAAGCTTGGGTTTGCGTTCGCGGTTGATCCGTGAATGTCAAATTCCTCCGAGAAACCCAGACCCCATGTGTTGTTCGTGGTGTTCTGGAGGAATTCCATTGCACTGGCGTCTGGTTTGAATCGAAAGACACCGGTACCGAAACCATGGTTTTTTCCACCAACCTCTCCTCCGAATCCCGAATACCCCGTTGTGGCCCAGATCCAGTTATCCACCCCATATCGGAAGTTGGAGGTTCCGGCGTGGGTATCGCCTGTACGAATACCGGTGAAGAGAACCTCGCGCACATCCGCTACGTCATCCCCGTCGGTGTCCTTAAGGAAAAGAACATCTGACCCGTTCGTACAGATGACTCCATCATTCGCGAAGACCATGGTGGTGGGGATTGAGAGCTTATCCGCAAACACTGTGAACTTGTCGGCCCGCCCATCTCCATCGGTATCTTCACAGATCTTGATTCGATCATTTCCAATATTTCCTGCCTGCAAGTTGTTCGGATAATCAATGGTTTCCACAACGAAGGCCCGACCCTTCTGATCCCATGCAATGTAAATCGGGTTGACGATGTCAGGCTCTGAAGCAAAGAGGGATAGTTCAAAGCCCGGAGGAACCTGAGCGAGCTTGATGGACTCCTCCGGGGAGAAGGGCTTGGGAACCTTGGTGACCAACTTCCGCTTAATATAGCCAGGTAGCTTGACGTCGATCATTTCGAATGCTGGCAGCTTGAGAGCGGTAAGCTTGCCCCGGGTTTCGTCACCCACCGTCCAGTAAATTGCTCGCTTGAGAAGATCGTGAAAGTTGATCTGATCCCAGACACGGTGATCGTGTCCTGACGCGGTGTAAAAGACGCGGCCTTTGCCCTGCGTTCTAATCCACGTCCATGGCTCCCCGTCTCTCTCCTGAAGGATGGTTCGATCGGAACCATGACGTTCATGAACATAGGTCTCGTCCCAGGCAGTGAAGCCCTCATAACCGTTCATAATCTCATGAGTTGTGTTGATCGTCCGGGGAGAGAACTCGGCGCCACCGTGAGATTTAAAGACGCCCCCTACCAGTTTAACGAAGGCCTCGGATTTTCCGTAGCACGCCGAGGCCGAGTGGATGGGGAGGAACCCGCCTCCTTTTTCGACAAAATCGACCAGAGCCTTTTCCTGCTCTGGAGGCATTGGCCCGCGCTGGGCCCAGTTGCCATACATGAGGACCGCATCAAACTGGGCCAGAGTAAGGGGGTGAAGGGCCTCGGAGGGATCCTCGATATACGTCAGGTTTATTCCATCATCACCGAGGTGCTTTTTCAGCACACGATAACGAGTGATGGGATCATGTCCGGGATGGTTCTTTGTAGGAGCGCCAAAAAACAGGACTTCGAGACGTCGGGCGTCCTCTCGGGGTGAAATCAGCGGGGCCGCAAAGGCGGCCACCGCAAGGGCGAGGGTAAGGATGAGAGGCGTGTGTTTCATGGGAGATGCTTTTGATTCAGTGTTTGAGCGAAGGTATTTTTTTGGATCAGCGAGGTCACCTTGCGACTCCGCTTCATTGTAGATATCGGCTCCACGCCTGTCTTCGGTTTTTTCTTATGCGTTGGTGACGAAAAACACAAAAGTGGGGAGGCCCGGAGTATGCCTCTCAAACAGAAAAATCAAAGGAGCATTAACCGATATAATTAATCCCCGGGTTTCAGGAACTCTATACACATGGCGTTGGCAACCTTCACCTCGTTCTCGGTCTTCCTCAAGGTGCCATCACTCGTGATCTGGAAGACGGGGACGTTTCCTGATTTTTGTCCCGCGACGAGCAGCCAACGCCCCTCAGGGTCGACTCCGATATTCCGAGGAATCTCTACCCTTGCCGGGATGGTCTGAATTCTCTTGATCCGGCCTTCTCCGAGAACTTTGAACACGGAGATGGAATCCCGACCTTCCCCCTCCACGTCACGGTTGGCGGCATAGAGAAATTTGCCGTTAGGGTGCACCCTGATCTCTGAGCAGCTCATTCCCTCGGAGTTGCCATTTGCAGGGAGACAGCTGATTTCCTGTAGGGCCTTACCAAGAAGCCCATTTTCAGGGTTTCGGCTGTATACCGCAACAGTCAGGTGCAATTCGGTGAGGACATAGGCATATCTCCCGTCCCTGCTGAATTTCATGTGGCGCGGTCCGGCACCAGCGTTGGTAGGGGCAGAGCCTGCCCTCTTGAGGGTCGCTGTTGCGGTATCGAGGCTGTAAATGACTACCTGATCGATTCCCAAGTCCGGGGAGTAGGCGAATTTATTGTCAGGACCAGGGTAGATCGAGTGTGCATGTGGCCCTCTCTGACGCTTGAGGTTAACACTGGATCCTTCGTGCTGGTGAGTTGATGTTGATTTCACGAGGGATCCGTCCTCATCGATTTTCAGGGCAGCTACGCTGCCGCTGCCGTAATTTGCGACCATCAGGCATCTCCCTGTTGGGTCCACGGAAACGTGGCACGGTCCTGAGCCCTCCGAAGGTTGAAGGTTGATGCGGTTGAGGGTGTAGTCCTTGCCGATTTGAAACGCAGCCACCTGGTTTTCATCTCCTCTTGCGGTAGAGTAGAGATATTTACCACTGGGATGAAGAGCGAGGAAGCCGGCTCCGGAAATTTCGGCTGCCAGCCTTGGCTGAGAGAGTCTGCCTGTCTCAGAATCAAGATCACAGAGGTAGATACCCTTACTCAGACCTCTTCCCTGAGTTCCAAGGTAAACTTTCATAGTGCCTGCCTGAGTCAGGAGCTGGGAGAAAAAGAGAAGGCTGACGAGCAACCTGAACACAGTGAGTCTCATGGCTGACAATTGATGTAAAATCCTGGAGTCTCTGCAAGTCTGCGATCAAACGAAGAACTCGGAATGGCAGGTGGCAGTCATTTCTACAAGGCGTTCTGGCTTTTCCTGCTTGGTATATGCTAGAATGCTGTTCTTGCGGTTGGGGGCAGGAAAAGATAAGACTTCACATAATGCGTCTTATCTTCTTTTTCCTGATTTGGGTCTCCAGCCTTGAGGCTTCGCCGGTAGTACCGGAAAAAGGGAGTAAGGCGTTCCGCGAGATCATGGCTGCAGTTGCGGACCCGGTAGAGGATGCGGTGCACCAGAAGGTGAAATTTCGCATTAATCATATTATGATGGAAAAGGACTGGGCCTTTGTTGATGCGCTTCCGCTGACCACGGAGGGTAAGAGGATTGATTACACGGGAACCATGTTTGAGGAATGGATCGAGGAGGCCGATGAAGTTCTCTGGGTGCTTCTACGTTATAAAAGAGGCCGCTGGTATATCGTGGAGAAAGAGTTTTTTACGACTGAGGCAACATGGATCGACTGGCCTCAATACTTCCGGGCCCCAAGCGGGATCTTCCCGAGGCGTAAGTTTAACTAGACNATCTTTTCCGGGGTTACCGCGATCCCCTCGATATCCATCTGAATACTATGAAATACTACTCNCTTCTTCTTATTTCCATCGCTCTGGGCTCCTCGGTTCTCTGGGCGGAACGTCCCAAGATAGGATCGGTCATCCGACACGACCCGGCCTTTGACAACCTCATCGCGAAAGATGCCGAAATTGAGGTTCTGGCCTCCGGATTTGTCTGGTCCGAGGGGCCTGTCTGGGACAGGAAGAACAACCGACTCCTCTGGTCTGACGTTCCTGCGAACACGATTTACCAATGGACCGAAGACAAGGAAGGGCATTCAGTATTTATGACACCGTCCGGATATACCGGAGTGACAGCGGGATACCCGGAGCCGGGTTCGAACGGGCTATCCTTCGACGCCAAGGGACGACTCATTTCCTGTGAACATGGTGACAGGAGGGTAGCCATGCTTACTCCGAAAGGCGGAAAAGTGACCCTTGCCGACACCTATGACGGTAAGAGATTTAATAGNCCGAACGATTTGGCAATTCATTCAAGTGGGGCCATCTATTTTACGGATCCCCCATACGGTCTTCCGCGGAGGGAGAATGACCCCCGGCGTGAAACTGACTGGTTTGGCGTCTACCGCATTGAAACAAGCGGAAAGGTGACCCTTCTCAGCAAGGAGTGTGACCGCCCTAACGGGATCGCGCTCTCACCCGACGAGAAGAAGCTCTATGTCGCTCAGTCTCATGGNCCGAAGCCCTACATCTTCTCATGGGACATCAAGGCCGATGGAACCCTCGGGCCCCAGAAGGTCTTGTTCGACTGCTCCACGTTGGCCCGAAAGTATCCAGGTGCTCCCGATGGGATGAAGGTCGACAAGGACGGTATCATCTGGACCACTGGACCGGGGGGAGTGCTCGTGATTTCACCGACCGGTAAGCTTCTGGGGCATATTCTGACTGGTCAGCGCACTGCGAACTGTAATTGGGGTGATGATGGATCGACCCTTTATATGACAGCCGATTTCCATGTATGCCGGATCAAGACCCTCACCAAGGGGGCAGGTTGGTAGGGGGGTATAAAGCCCTCCTTGATTCACTGGCTGATACTTTCCATGGGGAGAGCAGTATGGGGACCCCTGCCTTTTGGGCATCTGGTGTTCCCGGACGGTCAATTCTCGAGGACTTCGTCTCTGAAGCGCCCGGCCCGGCCTCGTGGTCTCTGGTTCCCAAGGTTAGAGCAGTGAGAACCGCCCTCACTGACCAATTGGAATCAGATTCCCAAGAATAAATAGTCTCACAGNATCGCTTCGCCTCAGCTCAGCACTTCCTCCACTACTCGGGCCTTTTCAACTCCAGTGAGCCGGAAGTCCAGTCCCTGAAAGCGGTAGGTGAGCCTTTCATGATCAATTCCAAGTTGCCGGAGCATGGTGGCGTGAAGGTCGTGGACTGAGACGTGGTCCTTGGCGACCGCGTAACCGAGTTCATCAGTTTCTCCCCAGCTGGCTCCGCCTTTGATACCGGCGCCAGCCATCCAGATCGAGAAGGCTTGGATATGGTGATCTCGTCCACTGCCTTGCGCCATGGGGGTCCGCCCGAACTCTCCTCCCCAGATAATGAGAGTATCCTCAAGTAGTCCACGCTCCTTGAGGTCCTTGACCAAGGCCGCCGTGGCCTTGTCAATGTGACCCGCAACGGTATTGATTGCACCCTTGACGTTACCATGGTGGTCCCAGCCACGATGATAGAGCTGGATAAAGCGTACTCCCCGCTCGGCAAGGCGGCGCGCGACGAGGCAGTTGGAGGCGAAGGATCCGTCCCCAGGTTTGGCGCCATAGAGCTCGAAAACGTGCTTTGGCTCCTTAGAGACATCGACAAGATCCGGAACTGAGGCCTGCATCTTGAAAGCCATTTCATACTGGGCGATCCGAGTTGCGATCTCTGGATCATTCTGTCTCTGTCCCAGCAGATTGTTCAGTCCGTTAATGGTATTCAGGAGGTCTCCCTGACTGTCCCGGGATACTCCCGCGGGGTTGTTGACATAGTGAACCGGATCTCCCTTGGAGTTGAACTTTACGCCCTGAAATCGAGAGGGAAGGAAGCCGCTATGCCACTGGCGGGCGGCGATGGGCTGGTCCTGTCCCCCCCCTGAGGAAGTCATCACTACAAAGCCGGGAAGTTCATCGGTGTCTGCGCCGAGGCCATAGAGCAGCCACGACCCCATTGAGGGTCGGCCTGGAATAACCGAGCCGGTATTCATGAAGGTGTGAGCCGGGTCGTGATTGATTTGCTCGGTAGACATCGAATTGATTACCGCGATGTCATCCGCGATCGAACCGATATTAGGAAAAGCGGAGGACATGAGTCTCCCGCATTCCCCGTAGGGCTTGAATTCATGTTGCGGCCCGAGGCACTTGAGTTTGTTGCGGNTTCCCTGGAGCTGTGCGAGCTGCTGTCCCTTGGTGAAGGACTCTGGCATAGGCTTGCCGCTGAGACGGGACAGCTCGGGTTTATNATCCAGAGTTTCAAGGTGCGAGGGTCCGCCAGCCATACAGAGATGAATGACCCTCTTGGCTTTTGGTGGGAAATGCAGTTTTTCGTCGAGAACGCCTTTCCACGTGGGTGCNCCNTTTGTCTCTTGGCTCAGGAGATAGGCGAGCGCCGCACTGCCCACGGAGTAGGATGAGCCCTTGAGGAAAGTCCGCCGGTTAATCACATTGATCAGCTGTTCGTTCATGATTCAGAATGATGGGAGTGCTCCAGATTAATACCTCGTAATGGTTTCGTGCAGGTTGAGGAGGGCTCTCGTCACTGAGGTGAAAGCCGCAAGGTCCATCGGGTTGGCTTCCCTTCCAGCCGGGTGGAGACCAACTTTCAGAAGCTCATTCGCTTCCTGAGGGCTTTGGATGTAACGCTTCAGCTGTCTATCGTAGAGAGTCCTCAGGAGCTTACGCTCTTCCGGGTGAGGCTCACGTTGGAGGAGCTCCTGAAAGCCAAGGTCCAGCCTCTCATCAAANGGCCGGCTGTCTCCGGTGAGCTTCTCGGCGAGAACCCGGGCTGCCTCAACGAAGGTGGGATCATTGAGAAGGTTAAGAGCCTGCTGAGGGGTATTAGAACTCTCGCGGCTTGCAGTACACTCTTCTCTGGGTGGCGCATCAAATGCGACCAGCATGGGATGCAGGAAGCTTCTCTGCCAATGCATGTAGACGCCGCGCCGATATTGATTCTGGTCATTATGCTGTTTGTAGGTTCGTTTTGGAAAATTTAATTCCCGGTAATAGCCCGCCGGCTGGTAGGGACGGGCACTTTCACCACCTATCATCGGATTCAAGAGCCCCGAGACCGCAAGAGCGTTATCGCGAATAAACTCGGCAGGCAGTCGGCGCGCATTCTGTCTTGCGTAGAGAGTGTTGTAGGGATCTGAGCTTGTGAGCTCCCGGGATGCATTGGAGGATTGCTGGTAGGTTTCCGAGGTGAGAATCAGTTTGACGAGGTGCTTGATATCCCAATCGCTCTCCATGAATTCTACAGCAAGCCAGTCAAGGAGCTCGGGATGGGTAGGCCATTGACCCTGGTTTCCGAGGTCCTGCAGGTCCCGTGACAGTCCTGTTCCAAGGAAAAGAGCCCATACCCTGTTGACGAAGGCCCGGGCGGTTAGAGGGTTCTCCTTGGATGCGATCCACTGGGCGAGATCAAGCCGCGTCAGCCGATCCTGGCTGGATGTGGGTTCGCGCTGTCCACCGGCAAGAAAAGCGGGGAGCGCTGGTTGTACGACTGGCCCCGACCGGTCCGTCCAGTCTCCTCTGGGCAGGATCCGGATCTCGCGAGGGTTGGCGGAGAGTGTGACTAGCGTCATACGGGTGGATCCCATGGCGCNTTTTGCCTGCTGATCCAGTTTGGCAATTTTGTCCCGTACTGATTGAAGCGAAGGCGCAACCGTTCGGAAGTGATCCAGTAATGGCTTACGAATACCGGCATCGAGCTTGTTGCTGCCAGTCGTAATTAACTGCTTTCGGAGGTTGTCTGGAATACCCGCAAGCACGGCACTGGCGTCACTTGTCGTTCTTCCTGCCAGATCCCACAGGACGGTCCCTCCATACTGAGTGTAGGCGAGCTGGGTGATTTTTTTTCCAGCAGGAAGGCCAACTTTTTCGGCGGAGACTTCAATCCGAACCCACTTACCCTTTGCGGGAAGGTCGCCCCCTCGGTGATGGTTTGGTCCATCACTTCCCTTGCCNTAAGGAATGAGATCTTCACCCCACCAGACTCGGTGCTCCCAAGAATTGTCTGCATTGAACTGGAGCATGATCTGGCGCGGAGGATTCTTGGGGTCGAGCCAGACATGGGCAAACAGGTGTTCGCCGTTGCCAAGGCTGACCGGTTTGCTACTTGCGTCCACAATGTGCTGCACGAGACCATTGCTTGTCTGTTGACGGGCAATTTTTCCTGAATGCACATTAGCGGTGACCGTCTGGACGTTTCCGAGCGGGAGCTCGTTGTCGTCAAGAATGGTCAGATCCTTTGGTTCGCTGGCTGAAATCTTTGCCCGTAAGTCATTCACCCACATGAGAAATTCCTTGTCCAACTCGGGCCCTGTCGCGTTTAGCTCTTTTTCGAGGACTCGCTTTTCTTTCTCGATCCGGGTCAACTCTTCCGTGTTTCTGGGCTCGGGGACGTCGAGGGCTGGACCCCACTTGTCCAGTTTGAATCCCGGATACTTCTTAATATCTGCACCGGCGTTGTAGCGGCCATCTCCGTTATAGGCTCCCTTCTCATAGATATCTGAGAAGAAGGCTTCCATGGAATAGAAGTCTTTGGCGGTAAAAGGATCAAACTTGTGATCATGACACTCGGAGCATCCCATGGTCGATCCGAGGAAAGCGACGGAGGTCGTCCGTACTCTCTCGGCATAATACTTGGCGATGTATTCGGCATCTTGAATACCTCCCTCCTCAGAAAGCTGGTTCACCCGGTTAAAGCCGGTGGCAACGTAGTGCTCGGTTGTGGGTTTCTCGAGAAGATCCCCTGCGAGCTGTTCCACAATAAAGGTGTCGTAGGGCTTGTTGCTATTGAAGGCGCGAATGACGTAATCTCGATAGGGCGTCATGCTCCAGGTCTTGTCGCTATGGTAACCATGACTGTCAGCGTATCGTGCGAGGTCGAGCCACATGACCGCCATCCGCTCTCCAAAATGAGGAGAGGCAAGAAAGTGGTCAACGGAGGCTTGCACATCCAGATTATCGATCTCGTCAAAGGATGCGGGAAGGCCGGTAAGGTCAAAGGAGATCCTTTTTCTCAGAGTGTCCTTGTCCGCCCGAGGAGATAACCTGCGCTTCGCATCNGGCATTCCGGCGAGGATAAAGTTATCNATAGGATGAGTGGCTCCCGCCTTGGGGACTTCTGGTCTCTTGGGGACTATGTAGGCCCAATGTGGTTCATACTCTGCGCCCTGTTCCACCCATTCAGAAAGGATCTTTTTCTGAGCGGAGGTGAGTATTCTGTGAGACTCGGGAGGAGGCATGATTTCCTCGGTGTCCTCCGTGTAGAGACGATGAATGATTTCTGATTCCTTTGGATCGCCAGGGACAAATGCTTCCGACGCCAAGGCATCTTCCCTGACGTCCAGTCTCAGCTTAGCCTCGCGGGAATTCTTGTCGGGACCGTGACACGAGAAGCAGTTTTCAGCCAGAATGGGCCGAACGTCCCGGTTGTAGGACAGGGGNGCGGCCACCACAGTCAGGGAGGTCAGAAAGGTCAGCGCAATGATGGTTAGGCGCATGGCGCCTATTTAGTAACGAGGGCCGCGGAAGTTCGCAAGAACTGGGTTTCCCCGGGCGGTCCTGTTTTCGTGGGAGCACTACCGGCTCCAGGGTCTTTACGGGTATTATTTGGTGCTCTGGTCAGCTCAAAACTCCCTGCACGACCCTCGCGGGTTCTACTCCGGTAAGTCGCATATCCAGTCCCTGAAACTTTACGGAAAACCGATTATGATCAATTCCCAGCAGATGAAGCATGGTGGCATGCAGGTCACGGACATGAACGATGTCCTTCACCGAGGCATATCCAAGCTCGTCAGTCTCCCCATACGCCGTTCCGCCCTGGATCCCCCCGCCCGCCAACCACATGGAAAATCCTTTCATATGGTGATCCCGTCCAGCTCCGCCTTTTCCCTGAAACATCGGGGTCCTTCCNAATTCCCCACCCCACACAATNAGGGTNTCCTCCAGCATTCCACGCTGTTTCAGATCGGTGAGGAGGGCCCACGTTGGTTTGTCCGTGAGTCCGCAGCAGGTATTCATGTACTTTACCAACCCGCCGTGATGATCCCATCCGCGATGGTAGAGCTGTATGAACCGGACGCCCTTCTCTGCAAGTCTGCGAGCCAGCAAGCAGTTCGAGGCAAAAGATCCATCACCCGGCTTGGCGCCATACATGTCGAGGACATGCTGTGGTTCGTCTGACACGTCAGTGAGCTCCGGAACACTAGCCTGCATGCGGAAAGCCATTTCGTAGGCCGCGATACGGGCCTTGATTTCAGGGTTGTCGACCAGCTCGTTGCGTCGACTGTCAAGCTGTTGAATGGACTGGACGAGGGCTTGTTGGTGTTTGCCGCTTATTCCGGAAGGACGGGTAACATAATGAACCGGGTCGCCAGTGCTGTTGAATTCTACACCTTGATGACGGCTGGGGAGAAAACCTGTTCCCCATTGCCGGGCGGCGATGGGCTGTGGGTTACGCCCCCCCACGCTCGTCATGACCACAAATCCCGGAAGGTCCTCACTATCGCTGCCGAGGCCATAGTTGATCCAAGCGCCCATAGAGGGGCGACCACTGATGGCAGACCCGGTGTTCATGAAGGTATGCGCCGGGTCGTGATTGATCTGCTCGGTGAGCATCGATTTTACTACGCAGATCTGGTCAGCCATTTTTCTATGGTAGGGAAGGAAGTCGGAGATGAACTGTCCTTTGCCGAACTCTTGGAATTTTGTGAGGTGACCCTGAACCTTGAGATGCTGACCCTGTAACTGGGCGATAGGCTGGCCCCTGGTGAAGGACTCAGGCATGGGCTTCCCGTTGAGCTCATCCAGCTTTGGTTTGTAATCAAAGGTCTCAAGATGTGAAGGGCCCCCGGCCATCGTCAGGAAGATCACTCGTTTGATTTTGGCGTCATGGTGCGGGAGGCCTGCAATCCCATCGTAGGATGTATCAATCGCATTTCCCAGAGCGTCCCGACCGAGCAAGGAGAGGAGGGCGGCTGACCCCAGCCCGAAACCTGCTGACCCTAGAAATGATCGACGATTCACGTAGTTTCCCAGTTTTTCAGAAGGCGTCATCAGCTGATGGGGAAAGAGAAATTGCTCAGTTCCGGGTGTAGGTTTCAGAGAGGTTCAGGATGGCTCGTGCGGCGGTAGTCCATACCGCGTGCTGGACTGTATCAAGGCCTTCGGCCAGTGGGGCGGCCCCGGTAGAAACTAGCTTCCTTGCAGCAGCAGGATTGGATTGAAAGTCCTGCGTTGCCATCGAAATAAGATGTTTCATGATCAGGCGTTCCTTTTCATCGGGCTTTCGTGAAAGAGCCTCACGATAGATGAACTCAAGGCGGTCGTCTATTCCCGGACCGCCCTCGGCAAGAGCCCTCGCGGAGAAAACGCGGGCAGCCTCAACGAAGGATGGATCATTGAGAAGAGTCATTGCGGCAATGGGAGTATTGGACCGGGGGCGTTCGGCAGTGCACTCTTCACGGGTCGGCGCGTCAAACGCGCGCAGCATGGGGTGGAGGAACTGTCTTTGCCAATGGACATAGACCCCGCGGCGCCATTGTCTGTTATCAGCATGATGGGCATATTTGCGACCAGGGAAGTTCAGGTGCTTGTAATAGCCCGATGGCTGGTAGGGTTTCGCACTTGGGCCACCATAGCTCGTCTGTAGCAGACCCGAAATTGCCAGCGCGTTATCGCGGATGGTTTCCGCAGGGAGGCGGTAACGTGATTGTCGCGCCACGAGCCGGTTGTAGGGGTCGCGCTCCCGGAGAGCCACAGTTTCAAGTGAGCTTTGCCGGTAGGTCCTGCTAGTGACGAGAAGGGCCATCATATGCTTAATGTCCCAACCAGACTGGTAGAATTCAACAGCAAGATTATCGAGGAGCTCGGGATGTACGGGAGCCTCTCCCTGCCCCCCGAAGTCATCGAGCCGTTTGGAAATTCCTGAGCCGAACACGAGATACCAGAACCGGTTAGCCATGACGCGGGCAGTCAGTCCTCCTGTCCCCTTTGCTGGGTTCGTGAGCCAGTTCGCGAGGTCAAGCCGGTTCAACCGCCCTGATTTTTTGGAGTTTTCCGGTTTCTTCAGAAAGGCGGGGAAGGCAGGCTCTACCACCGGACCACTCTCGTCTAGCCAGTCTCCCCGTGGCAGAACACGGATCGTGCGGGGCTTGGTTGCGACCGTAATCATGGTTCTTCTTTGGGCTTTTTTTAGGGCTGCGATTTCCGCCTTGAGGTGTTCCTGCTCCTCCTGGCTGGCAAACGTTGGAGAAGATAACTGTGTCTCAAGCTCGGTGAGGCGCAAGCGCTCCCGCTTAGAGTGAACGTTGATTTCAGGGGGGCGACTCGTTGGCAGGCTATTGGTTCCTACTCGGAAATGCTGCGCTTCGTCGATATCCGCGAAAAAGGCTCCCAACGCGTAAAAGTCTTTGGCGGTGTAGGGATCGTACTTGTGGTCATGGCATTGGGCACACCCTACGGTTGCACCCATCCAGACGTTGGAGAGGTTACGAACGCGGTCTGCGAAGTAGATAGCGAGGTACTCCTTGGCCTGAACGCCGCCTTCATGTGAGGTCTGGAGAAGACGATTATATCCCGTGGCAATTTTCTGGTCGATCGTAGGCGAGTCGAGAAGATCCCCTGCTAATTGCTCCCGGGTAAATTGATCGAAGGGCAGATTGTCGTTAAAAGCATCAATGACGTAGTCCCGGTAGGGTGAAATACTGTGGTCCTGATCTCCATGGTAACCACAGGTGTCCGCGTAGCGCACTAGGTCGAGCCAGTACATCGCCATACGTTCACCGAAATGAGGAGAGGAGAGAAGACCCTTCACTGTCTTTTCCACGCTGGCGGATTGGTCATTCTTCCACTCTTTCAGGAAACGCTCGACCGCCTGTGGGGAGGGGGGAAGACCAATAAGGTCAAAATGGAGGCGCCGGACGAGGGTAACAGGATCAGTATCCGGGGCGGGCTCCAGTCCCTCACGTCGCAGACGGTCCAAAATGAAGTTGTCAATCCAGTTTGCGGGCCAATCCGAAGATTGAGCCTTGGGGACGGGATGCCTTTCCGGGGGACGATAGGACCAGGGCTCAGCGTAACCTCCGCCCTGTTCGATCCATTGGCGAAGGAGGGTTCGCTNCTCCGCGCTGAGCGCCTTGTTCGCGTCGGGCGGCGGCATGACTTCCTCCGGGTCGTCGCTGAAAATGCGATGAATAATCTCGCTTTCATCGGGCTTACCAGGAACAAGGGCATCGCCGATGTCACCGCTCTGGAGGGCTCCTTTTTCGGTATCAAGTCTCAGTTCNCCCTTNCGGTCGTGCTCGTCCGGGCCATGGCAGGCGAAACAGTGNTTTGAAAGAATAGGCCGGATGTCCCGATTGAAATCGACCTCGGCAAAAAGCCCACCGGTCGCAAGGACAGCGGTGACCAGTTGAACAGCCGGTGGGTTACGAAACATCACTGCAAGGTTAGCTTCCTACCAGCGCGATGCAATGGAGGACTGATGAAAGGAGTCANCTGACTTCAACNTTAAGGACCTTGACCTTACCCCAATCGGACTTTTCGATATCCTTNATCTCCTTGGGTTGCCCCGAGCCGCCACCGAGAAAAAGCTGGGTCCCGTCTTCATTCCAGATGGCCTTGCTTACTCGCATCTTCGTGTCAGTAGCNGCGAGAAGTGATCCGGTCGCCAGATCGAAAACTGCCGTGTTCCACTGCCCCTTGAATAATCTCCCGGCCATCGCGAAAATCTCTCTGCCGGGGTGAATCGCAATGGTTTCCATCAGGCCCTGTCCGATCTCGCTGTCGTTGGGGCTTCCAACGTGCTCAGCGGCACCGCCTCGCCATTGCCAGCGCTCCAACAATTGCTNGGTCAGGTGAAAGGTCTGAAGGCAGTGTTTCCGCAAGATATTCCGAACCTTGGTCTTCGCTGGTTTCCTCCTGATAGCGAAAGCGGGTGACCCACTCCTNCATGCGGATAATTTCAGCCTGACTAAGCTGGCCCTTCGGGGGCATGTGGGTATCTGCCCCGGGATGTAGTTGAGAGATCAGCCGGCTCTTTTCCGGATGGCCAGCCACGAAAATGGGACCGCGTTCTCCACCCTCGAGAAGGCCTTTGAGTGACCGGAGGTCGAGACCACCTTTCTTCGTAGCGCCTCCGTGGCACTTGATGCAATGCTCTTTCAGCAGCGGGGCGATTTCATCGAACTGCCCTGCCCAGCCAACCGATGGCAGAAGGGCAAAGATCAGGTAGATGNTGTGGAACTTCACCTCGAAAAACAATAGCGGACCATCCGGACCGTGCAATCGCGTCTTTATGCGGCCAATGGTCCCCGCTCCGAGGGCCATCTAATCATGCAAGAATCGGTGTGACAGGATGAACCTGTTCAACGCCGGTAAGGCGTTGGTCGAGACCCTGATGCCGAACAGTGAAGCGGCTATGCTCGATACCCATGCAATGAAGGATGGTTGCATTGAGCTCGTTGAGATGCACAGGATTCTCAGTGATGTTGTAACTGAAATCATCGGTTTCGCCGTAGGTCATTCCGGACTTAATCCCTCCTCCGGCCATCCACATGCAGAAGTTGCGTNGGTGATGGTCCCGGCCGTAGCTCTCCCGGGTGAGTTCTCCCTGACAATAGGCAGTACGCCCAAATTCACCACCGAAGACAACAAGGGTATCCTCAAGCATTCCCCTCTCCTTCAAGTCCTTGATCAGGGCGGCGGTTGGTTGATCTACATCGAGACACTGATTCTTAATTTCCTTTGGCAGGTTGCCGTGCTGATCCCAGCCTCTGTGAAGGATCTGAACCACTCGGACCCCTCGTTCAATAAGCCGTCGAGTAAGGAGCGCAGAGTGGGCGAATGAGCCGGGTTTCTTCGAATCTGGTCCGTACATCTCCAAGGTCGCCTTACTTTCTCCCTTCAAGTCAGTCAGCTCCGGTACGCTGCTTTGCATTCGAAATGCCATCTCATACTGGGCGATTCTGGTCTGGGTTTCCGGATCTCCAAAACGCTCGAAGGCCTTTTCGTTCAGTTCCCCCAGGGCGTCGAGCATGGTTCTCCGGTCGCCTGAAGATACCCCTGGCGGATTCTTCACATAAAGAACAGGGTCTCCCGCGCTTCTCAGTTTGACGCCGTCATATTTCGAGGGCAGAAAGCCGCTGGTCCACATGCGGCTGAACAGCGCTTGGCTTGGATTCTTCACAGTTGGAGTAAAGACAACAAATGCGGGTAGATTCTGGCTCTCGCTACCCAGTCCGTAGCTCAGCCACGAACCGAGGCTCGGTCTGCCGGGGACTTCACTGCCCGTCATTACGAAGGTGCAGGCAGGGTCATGATTGATTGCCTCGGTGTGCACCGATTTGATCATGGTGATCTCATCGGCGATTTCCTTCATGTGAGGAACAAGTTCGCTCATAAGGATCCCCGCCTGGCCGCAGCGTTCAAAAGCGAATCGGCTTGGCGCGACAGGAAAGCGTTTTTGCCCGCTGGTCATGGTCGTGATTCGCTGGCCGTTCCGGACAGAGTCAGGCAACTCCTTGTCGAAGAATCGCTCCATCTGTGGTTTATGATCAAAAAGATCCTGCTGCGCGGGGGCCCCATTCATGTGCAGGTAAATGAGATTCTTTGCCTTGGGGGCAAAGTGGGGAAGGCCGGGTAGGGCAGGATGGATATCGGTCCGAGCAGGTGCTTCCTGACCTGGGGCCTTGTTTGCGAGGAGCTGAGCAAGCGCGATACCCCCCACTTTGAGGCCAGTCCCTTGGAAGAACTGACGGCGTGACTGGCACAAGTGGTATTCGAGGTCAGGATCCATGGAAGAGCTTAGTTCTTGTTAACTACCTCATCGAGATTGAGGAGCAGGTTGGCGATCATAGTCCATGCAGCCAGTTCTCCTGCTACAATGCCGGGGTCTGGCTGGCTGTCTCCAAAATTGATGAGTGCGGTAGCCGCCTCTGCGTCTTCCAAATAGCGCTTCTGGTGCAGTTGCAGAGCATTGAGCACAATTCGGGTTTCTTCCTCAGTGGGGTAGCGGGCGGTAGCGAGTCGCCAGGCCCATCGT
>PARF01000010.1 GCA_002709915.1 Roseibacillus sp.
AGAGCGGCGCTGAGCACCTGGGTATTTGGTCCTGGGGAAGTATCTTTCTCTTGGCGCGCTTCCTCGGAAAGGGACTATGATTTCCTGGTCTTCGAGGTTAACGAGCGGCAAGTAGCATCCTTGTCGGGTAATAGTCGGTGGCAGGAGTATACCGGTGAGTTGCCTTACGGATGGCACAAACTCACTTGGGCGTACGAAAAAGATGAAACCGAGTCGCGAAGGAGGGACACTGGTTATCTGGATAATCTCAGCTTTTCCAAATATACAGGCTGGGTCTTGCAGTCTGAACTCGGGCAGAGGACCGGAGTGACTCTTGATCCCGACGGAGACGGGCAGGGCTTACTCAGAGAGTATGCAACTGGCGGAACGCCTTGGGGCTTGGACCTGATGCCGGTGCCCTCACTCGAGGGAGGCTCATTACGGCTCCAAATTGACAAGCGTCCCGGGAGCGGACTGCACTTTGATGCTGAAGTGAGTGGGAACCTCAAGGACTGGAATCGGTCCGAGCGCAGTATTCTCAGAGATGACGAGGAAGCCTTTTACGTGCGAGACCGGGTTGGATTACGAGAGTCTAGCAGCCGTTTTCTGCGAATGACAGTGCATCCCCTCAAGTAGGTTCTGATCTCCAGAGAAGGATCGTCGTTGGAGGCGGGAAGGAGCTGGGCAGGTTTCGTGACTAGCGAAACGAGATTGTGCGGGACTGCTGGCGGCCAAACCCTTCTATCTCGAGACATGAGCGGTGGAGGTGTGCGAGAGAGAAAGCGTTGTCTTGAGTATCCAGCATGCCGTGCATTGTCAGGTAGTGCATGCCATCTTTGAATTGATGCCCACCAGAGTGGCGGTGGCCATTCAGGTAGGCCTTGCAGCAGGGAAACTGGGATAGCAGCTTGTGAAGAGCCCCACAATTCCAAGTGCAGTGAGCCTCTTCGGGTAAGATAGGGTGGTGACCGAAGGCGAGAACGGATTCTCCTGCATCAGTTGCTTGTTTAAGTTGCTCCGTGAGCCACAGGAACTGCCGGTCACTCACTCTTCCATTCCACGACTGAGCGTAAGGCTTGCCAGCGGCAGCCAATGCGCGGAGCTCTTCCTGAGCGCTCAGGGTAGCAGCATCTTTGCCGGGATAGCGGTATGTACTGACTTCGGTGGTATCAAGGACCAGAAAGCGGAACCCCGCGTGGTGAAAGGCGTAATAAGTGTTGGTGAGGCCTAATTCCGCAGGAACCTTGGACTTGAGGTGCTCTTCCACGTCAAAATCGTGATTTCCAAGGGCATGATAGAGTCGAGATTTGAGCTTGGTGATGACGGGCTTGAGTTCGGTAAAGCTCTTGAAGTCACGGTCGATGAAGTCTCCCAGATGCAGAGAGAACCTGAGGTTATGGCGATTGAGTTGGCTCACAGCTTGATCCAGTTTCGCCGCGCTTTGCCGGTAGAATCGTGTTCCGGCAGGATCAACATCCGCATACTGGCAGTCAGCAATGAGTCCGAATGAGAGGAGGGGCGCATCCTTATCGGCATCAGCTGCAGGAGCTATTGAGGCCGCAGCCATGGTTGAACCCGTGGTTGTGATGAATTTGCGCCGTGTAGTCACGGGATACAGGTTGCGCCCTAATCGCCTATTCGTCCATATTGATTCGGACGCCTTCAGGGAAAACTGTCTAAATACGGAGAGTTTGGGGACGGGGTGAGGGAATAGCTTGATCAGGGGGTAGGCTTCCGGGGTATAGAGAAAGGAGCATGAAGAAACTCAACGTCCTTTTCCTTGCCCTGACATTTGTGACTGGGCTCCTTGTCCCCCTGAAAGCGCAGCTGGAAATCAAGGACGTGGAGGGGAAGAGCCTCGATATCGTATCGGGAGGTAAGTCTCTTGTTCGCTACATGTATGAGTATGATACCTCAACGGAGAAGACCAAGCATGCGACGTATAAGCCGTATCTCCATGTCTTCGATGCCGACGGGAAAACCCTTATCACAAAGGGCCCTGGGGGACAGTTCACTCATCACCGGGGAATCTTCATCGGATGGAGCAAAATCGGGTTTAACGGGAAAAAATATGACCGTTGGCACATGAAGGACGGCGCGATCGTTCACCAGAGTTTCCAGAATAAGGAAGCGAAGGAGAACACGGCGTCGATTACATCGGTGACCGAGTGGCAGGATGCTGCAAAGAAGCCTATTCTTGATGAGGAGCGGACGATGACGGTCTGGACTCCGGGAGAGGGCTGGGCACGAACGGTGATTTTCTTCAAGAGTAAGTTAACTGCATCCTATGGTGATATCGCCTTGAAGGGAGACCCTGAGCACGCAGGGATTCAGTATAGACCAGCGGATGAGGTAGATCGCAAGAAGACGGTTTATCTGTTCCCTAAAGAAGAGATCACCACTGCAAACGTCAAGAAGGAGAAAGATCTGGCCTGGATTGCGGAAACCTACTGGCTTGGGGACAAGGCGCATAGCGTGGTGCAGCTGAATCATCCTACCAATCCCAAGGGAACGGTGCACTCCGCCTACCGTGATTACGGACGGTTCGGATCCTTTTTTGAAAAGGAAATAAAGAAAGGGGAGTCCCTCACGGTCAATTACGCTTTTGCCATTGTGGAGGGCGAGCTTCCTGCTCGTTCAGAAATTCAGCGCGCTTCCGAGATGTATGCGCAGATGGAAGTCGCTGCCGAATAGGGAGTTCAGAGCTGTTGTCCTGAGCGTATTGAAGCACTCATACCCGCTGAATGCGGGGTGCGTGGTCTACCTTGTGACACCTCAGGAGCCCGGGTCGTGCTCTTCAAGCCACCGGGAGAGAACTCTGGTCCAAGCTTGATACCCTTTTTCGCTGAGATGTAAGTTATCCTTGGCAAAAAGATCTCCATGCAGGAAGCCCTCTGAATTCAGCATCGGGCTGACAATATCGATGTAGTAGGTGTTCTCCTCAGTCTCACAAATGGATTGGATGGTTCGGTTTGCCAAAGCCATTTCGGGCCAGAGGTGCCACCTCTTGATGCTGGGTTTTATAGCAATAAATCCAAGCTTGGTGCCCGGAACCTTCTGCCGAATGAGCCGAGCGTAGGCCTTGTAATCCTCGACAACCTGCTGAGCGGACTTTCCTCGCTCAATGTCATTATCCCCTGCATAAAGAAAGATCACCCTGGGGCGATGAGGCAGGACAATCCGATCGAAGTAGAGGATGGCATCTGATAGTTCCGACCCGCCGAAGCCCCGGTTGATCATGGGTTTTCCCGGGAACGATTCTTTCAGGTTCCACTTGCGAATACTGGAGCTTCCAGTGAGAAGAATGGAATTTTTTGAGGGAGGGAATTCCTGATCTGCTTTTTCGAAGGACCTGATGGAGGGCTCCCAGTTTTTCACTCGTGCTCGCTTCCGGGCAATAGCCTGTCTGAGCTCTCGTTGAGGCTCCTCGTGCCCTCCACTGGCAAGGAGATCACACAGGGGTCTGGCCGCCGGAATTGTGAGTTCGGCATCCCCGGGCCACCGACCGCGGTGCCAGCGAAGAAACCTGCCGTGGTGAAGTCCCATGGTGGCGACCAGCCTCTCCCCCTCATAGAAATCCAGCTGGTAGTCGCTATGGGACATGCGATACGAGCCTGAGTTACGAGGGGTGATTCTCATGTTGGCAATCAGTTTCTGGACGTTTTCAGCTCCTTGGATCTCTACAGGGGAGTCTCGATGACGGTCGCGCTGCCGTTGATCGGAAATCGTGCGGAGGGAAAGCCTGTCGGCGCGGACAAGTCCGGCCCGTAGGGCGTCCTCCCATGAGGCTTGCACGGTAGAGGCAGGCCTTGCCTTCTGGAGTGTCGCAGCCTCGTTTTGTCTGGTAGCATGAGGGGTATCGAGGACCCGAACGTCGCGGAGGTAGGCAAGATTCCTGCCATCGGGGAGATGTTTGACTGAGGTGCTGGATGCCGAGAGAAGACGGAGCTGCAAGCACCCGGAAAGCGGGCGTAGGTCGGTCACCGCCGTGGAATCCACTTTAAATACCCGTAATTCCGGCATTGCGGAGACAAAGTCGATAGAGTGGAGATTCTCCGTTCTCCGAAGCTTGAGGAACTTGATGCCGGATAGCCGGGCGAGCTCATTGACAGACTCCAGAGAGCCTCCAGAGATACTGAGATTGACGAGATCAGGATTGGTGCAGATCGAGGACAAATCGACGCTCTGGTCATAGAGTCGCAGGTCGAGAAAGTGGAGCTTATTGTTTCTCCTCAGACTGTCGATCTCCTTCAAGCTCGTGACTCCCTCACAGAAGATGGACAGGTAACGCAAATCACTGGGGAGATCGGGAAGGAGACGATGGTCTCTTCCATCATATTGGTAGTTAAGCTTCAGGGCCGTCCGATGCCAATCGAGGCCTTCCGTTTTGAGGATTGAATGCCACTCCGCGGTGTCCGTATCAATGAGGATACCTCGGATTTGAGAACGTTCCCCCACTGTCATGGCGGCAAGAGGATTAATGAGAACCGGTTTTCTGCCAGAATGGTCCTGAGATTCAGTGATTTTTACAGCCACGCACCGGGGAGGGGCTTTATCGATACGGCAGATGAGCTTGGTCTTATCGACTCCTCCAAATTGAAACTGATAATGTCCGGGAGGCCCCAGCACGAAGGGGAAGGGCCCAACCCGGCCAATATCACCCGGAACAAGGTCGCCCTTGCGAGTTCCGGCGACGGGAAGAATGCCGGGATCGAGCGTGCTGCCATCCAAAGAAAAGCGATAATCCGCACCGGATACCAGGCTGCTCCCAAGCAGGAAAACGAGCAGAGGGATGCGTGGGATCATGGCGCGGCGTTAACGGGTTGGTGGAACATGATGGCAAGGTAGTCGTGGATGCCGCTTCTTGTTCATGATCATCGCAATAAGGGACCGGGACAACCCTTCTCTGAAGCGAAGTTTCCTGCCAGCCGAGTGGTGGGCGAAGGTCTCTAAAATGCGAAGATCAGATAAATGACAAGGACGATAGCGATCAGGCCGATTCCTACTGCTTTGGCGTGTTTCCAAGGGGTAAGGTCAACGACCTTTGCGTCCTGTTGAACGTATGGAGAAGGACGCTTCATGAACCCGCTGAGGAGAAACTGGAGAAGCAGCAGGACGGCAAAGACCGCGCCCATATAGTGGAATCCCGACCGGAAGGTATCGATCATCCAACCCTTGGAAATGACTTTGTTTGTTTCCGGGTCGAGGGCTTCGGCCCCTCCGAAAAAGGTGCCGAGCACCATAGCGGCAAGTCCTGCCACAATTGTGATCACAGCAGTGGCTCCATTCGCGGTTCGGTTGAAGAAGCCGAAGAGGACTATGGCCAGAAGTGGGATGAAATAAATCCCGTTGAGAGACTGAAATTTTTCGAAGAGACCATCAACATTAAGAAAGATGAGGGGTGCCGCGATGACGGCGAGCACTGCTACAACAGCACTGCAGATGCGTCCCGACATTACAAGTTGATGCTGGCTGGCATTTGGGCGGATGATTTTTTTGTAAACGCCGAGTGAGAAGAGAGTCGCACTGGAGTTAAGCACGGAGTTGAAGGTAGAGAGAATAGATCCCATCACAACGGCTGCAAAGAAGCCGGTCAGCCAGGTTGGAAGGACAGTGCGTACGAGTTGTCCGTAAACCTCGCCCTGCTCCATGCTGGCCTGATCGATGCCCTTGTTCGCAAAAACCTGCCAAGCGAGCAACCCGGGGACAACGAGTATAAGAGGAGCCAGAATTTTGAAGAAAGAGGCAAGAAGAACCCCCTTTTGCCCTTCCGCCAGACTTTTGGCTGCAAAGGTGCGCTGGATGATCTGCTGGTTGGTGGTCCAGTAGAAGAAGTTGAGAAGGAGGACTCCGGTGAAGAGGGTAGACCAGTGCAGGTAGTGCCCTCCGTCAGTGGCGACCGAACGCAGATGTTCGGGCTTTTCTTGCTTAAGCTTGGCAAAAGCTTCGGAGACTCCGCCGTCTCCGGAGGCTATCTGAAAGGCAAAAAAGGTTATCATCAACCCACCGATAAGAAGGCCGAGGCCATTGAAGGTGTCAGAGACGGCGACCGCGCGGAGGCCCCCGAAGATTGCGTAGGCGGAACCCACTACCCCAATGAAGACCACAACCGCCCAGATTGTTCCGACCTCGCCGAGGCCAAGCATCTCTTCCAGATTCAGCATTCCACCGAGTCCCTTGGCGCCGAGGAAGAGGACGAACGGGAGGAGGATCAACATATAGGCTACAATGAAGATAAACGTCGTGAGAGCCCTGGTAGCTGGACCATAGCGTTCTTCCAGAAATTGCGGGACAGTCGCGATCCCAGACTTGAGGTAGCGCGGCAGGAAAAAGAGAGCGAGGACCACAAGGGAGGCGCCGGCAATGACCTCCCATGCCATGACTGCAAGTCCGTTAGCATAGGCATCACCGTTTAAACCAACAAGTTGCTCCGTGGAGAGGTTGGTCAGGAGGAGGGATCCCGCGATAACCACGCCACTCAGACTGCGTCCGGCAAGGAAGTAGCCCTCTTCGGTATTATCGAGGCGCCCCCGTGTCAGACGCCATGTTAGAAAAGCCACGAGGCCGGTAAAGAAGAGGAAGGAAATCACGGTTGGGGCGTCCATGGCGGTCTTGGTTCAGAGGTTGACTTAGTCGATAGCAGGAGGGGACCGCAAATAGCGATCCCCCATTCTGCTGGTGATGATCAATGGGTTGATTCAGGTGGTTACCAGGAAAACTTGCTTACCATGGTGTGAGTGTAGGTTTCACCTGGCTTGATGATGCAATTGGGGAAGGCTGGGTTATCCTGTTTGTTCGGTGAGTCGGGAAACATCTGAGTTTCCAGACAGCATGCGGTGCGGTGTCCGTATTTCACTCCACCCTTGCCGGCAGTTTCTCCATCGAGGAAGTTTCCTCCGTAAAACTGCACGCCGGGTTGGTCGGAGTGGAGTTCCATGGCGCGACCGGTCTTTGGATCCCGGAGAATAGCGGCCCGACGCAGACCTTCGCCATCTACTACCCAGCAGTGGTCATAGCCCTTGCCGAACTGGAGGGGAATGCTTTCTGCCTCAATCCGATCTCCGATGACGGTTGCAGTATTGAAATCGAAGGGGGTGTTCTCGACTTCGGCCAGGTTTCCGTCAGGGATGAGGTTCTCGTCGGTGGGGAGGAAATACTTCGCTGGAATGGTGAGAATATGATCGTTGATCGAAGTCGTGGGGTCTCCACTCAGGTTCCAATAGGCGTGCTGGACAATATTGACCGGAGTCGCTTTATCGGTTGTGGCGGTGCAAACCCATTTCAGTTCGTTATTGTCATTGAGGGTGTAGCTCACGGTAACCTCGAGATTTCCGGGATATCCTTCCTCGCCGTCTGCGGAGGTGTAGCTGAGTTTGACTCCTCCTTCAATTGCCTCGCCTTTCCAGAGGACCTTATCGAAGCCCTTTTCTCCGCCGTGCAGATGGTTCGGTTCGTTGTTGATGGCCAACTTGTCATAGACTTCGCCATCGATTTCGAATTTGCCTCCTGCAATACGATTGCCATAGCGGCCTACGGTAGCGCCAAAGTAGGAGCTGTTGGTAAGCCAGCCGGCCAGATCGTCATAACCATGAGTGACGTCCTTCACGTTGCCGTCCTTATCAGGCACTTCCAAACTGGTAAGGATAGCGCCGTATTCAGTGACCTTAGCGATCATTCCGTTCTTGTTGCCGAAGGTGAAGAGTTTCACCTCTGAACCATCTGCGAGTTTACCGTAGGATTCCACTTTGGTTTCGTTGCTTGGGTTGAAGTTGGCGCCCTTTCCTTTGCCGTCGTCCGAGCTTGGACTGCAGGCTGAGAGAGCGAGACTGATGAGGGAGAGTGATGTAATTGTAGGTTTCATTCCAAGGACTCGTTTGAGAGAGCGGACGAAATGGATTGGCTGTGGTCAATGGGTTATTGGTTAAGCGATATTAGGGAACAGGAGGGAAGATGCTGAAGATCGTTGTTTCCGGCTCTTAACCTACCTATTGTTTAAATTTTGGATGCCTTGCGAGAGGAGAGAAATTGTGTGCCTCGTTGGAGGATTCTTGGGGATCTCAGCGGTTGATAGCGGAAAAGGACACATCCAGTTTCACGGGAAGACAGCTTGAAAAGCGATTCGAGGTGCGATCCCCTGAATGGAGAATGAAGTTTGTCCTCGCTCTGGATCAGGGAACCACGAGTTCGCGTAGTCTGCTTTTCGACGAGAAGGGCAGGATCACCCGGTCTGCTCAGAGGGAGTTTCCTCAGTATTATCCTGAGCCAGGATGGGTGGAGCACGACCCGGAGGAAATCTGGACATCCCAGCGAGACACTCTCGAAGAAATAGTATCTGAGGCTGAGGGGGGATGTATCGCAGGGATGGGAATTTCCAATCAACGTGAAACTACCGTGCTGTGGGATGCGGAAACCGGAGAGGCGGTCTATAATGCTATCGTCTGGCAGGATCGCCGGACTGCGGAACGCTGTAGGGGCTTGAAAGATGACGGAATGGAGGGAGAGGTTACGGAGAGGACCGGATTACGGTTGGATCCATATTTTTGCGCTACCAAGATCGAGTGGATTCTGGATCATGTAGAAGGTGCGCGGGAGAGGGCAGAGGCAGGAAGGCTCTGCTTTGGAACGATCGACTCATGGATCATCTGGAAGTTGACCCGTGGGAGAGTTCACGTAACGGATGTCTCCAACGCCTCCAGAACGAGTTTGTTCAATATTCATGCCCTCGATTGGGATGAGACTCTTTTGGAGATGTTCCGGGTCCCAAGGGCGATTCTTCCTGAGGTAGTAGACTCCAGTGGTGTGGTAGGCGAATGGCGGGGTATACCGATCGGGGGAATCGCTGGTGATCAGCAGGCCGCTCTCTTCGGTCAGGCGTGCTTTGACCCTGGTATGGCCAAGAGTACCTACGGAACGGGATGCTTTCTGCTCATGAATACTGGTGGTGAGGCGGTTCGTTCCGAAAATGGTCTCCTTACCACCGTAGGGTGGCGGATTGGTTCCGAGGTGAACTACGCGCTCGAGGGCTCTGTCTTTGTCGCCGGGGCGCTCTTTCAGTGGCTCCGGGACGAGCTTAAACTTGTAGAGACGGCCAGCGATCTCGACGCAATGGCAGCTACGGTTCCTGATAGTGGCGGATGCGTTGTAGTTCCTGCGTTCGCAGGACTTGGTGCTCCCCACTGGGACCCTTACGCTCGGGGAGCGGTATTCGGTCTCACTCGGGGAACGTCGCAGGCCCAGCTCTGCAGAGCCTCTCTGGAAGCAGTGGCCCTCCAATGTGTTGAATTACTTGGGTGCATGGAAAGAGATGCAGGAATGAAATTACTGGAATTGCGGGTCGATGGAGGTGCTTCAAAAAGTGACCTTCTCATGCAGATTCAGAGTGACCTTCTGGAGCGACAGGTCTTGCGCCCCAGTCATGTTGAAACAACCGCCTTTGGTGCCGCCGCTCTGGCCGGGCTTGCTACTGGAGTTTGGAGGGATCGAGGTGATTTCCGGGGGCAGTGGAAAATGGATCGTTGTTTTGCCCCTTCCGAGGAAGATTTCTCCGGAATCAAGGCGCGGTGGAGCCGCGGTGTTGAGAGAGTCAGAAGCTGGGAGTCAGATCTCCAGTGATCACCAGCCGGGGGAATGCCTCGAAGAGAATCAGTCCTTACGTTTCAACTGGGGGAAGAGGATGACGTCCCGAATTGTAGGAGCGCCAGTCAGAAGCATGATCAGTCGATCAATACCAATTCCGATTCCTCCTGCCGGTGGCATGCCGTGTTCGAGAGTTTCGACAAAATCTTCATCGATTTCCTGAGCCTCCCCCCCGCTTTGCTCCTCGAAACGGGATCGTTGAGAGTCGGGGTCGTTGAGCTCGGAGTATCCAGGGGAGATTTCCTGACCGTTAATGATGAGTTCGTAGACATCGATGGTGCCAGGGTCCGCCTCATTGAGCTTGGCGAGTGGAATCAGCTTAGCGTCGACATGAGTGACATAACAGGGGTCGAAGGTGTGCTCCTCCACTAGCTTCTCAAAGACCTGCTGAGTGACCTCGTAATCTTCGAGTTCTGCTCCAATTTCGAGGTTGAAGTCCGTTTCGGCACGTACCCTTCGCTCGTCGGGGCTGAGATCAAACCAGTCTTCGCCAGCCGCTTCACAAACAAGTTCGCGATATGGACGACGTTTCCAAGGGCGCGAGAGGTCGATGGTTCTTATCACTTCGCCCTCTTCATCTTTGTGTTCGATTTGCAGAGTGCCAAAGAACTTTTCCGCCAGTGAGCAGACCATTTCTTCGACCAGTTCGGCCATTTTCTCAAAATCTGCGAATGCCCAGTAAGCCTCAAGCATGGTAAACTCAGGGTTGTGCCTCCTTGAGATCCCCTCGTTACGGAAGTTTCTGTTTAACTCAAAAACCTTGGGGAATCCACCTACCAGAAGCCTCTTGAGGTAGAGCTCGGGAGCGATACGCAGGGTAAGGGGCATATTGAGCGCGTTATGGTGGGTCTCGAAGGGTCGGGCTGCAGCTCCTCCTGCCACGTCCTGAAGCATGGGCGTCTCGACCTCGAGGAAGTCCCTCTCATGGAAGAAATTTCGGATTTCGGCCAGCATGCGGGACCGAAGTACAAAAAGATCAGCGCTCCGCTGATTCGCCATGAGGTCTAGGTGTCGTTTGCGATACTTGATCTCCCGGTCGGCAACTCCATGCCATTTATCAGGCATGGGGCGGAGCGCTTTGGAGAGGACCTGCAGGGAGCCCACTTTGACGGTAGGCTCGCCCTTCCCGGTCGTAAAGGTGACACCCTCAATTCCGATCCAATCTCCCCTGTCGAGCAGTTGCCAGACCTCCCAGTCTTTTTCGGAAACCCCCTTTTTGTTCAAGTAGCCCTGAATGCGACCGTGCACGTCACCTATGACAAAGAAGACCGATTTGCCCATGTCTCGTATAGCGAGGATCCTGCCGGCCAGTCTAACCTCTTGATCATCCACGAAAGCCTCCTTGAGATCGAATGCAGTAGTATCGGTTTCGAATCTGCTTCCGAAAGGATCGACGCCGAGTTCGCGCAGGCGTGCAAGCTTCTCTCGACGAATAGCGATGAGCTCGGATTCCGAGGATCCTGATTCCGGTGGGCTCTCCGGGGAGTTGGATTGGTCTTCAGTCATACAATGATAGGGAGGTTAGATCTTTCAAGGCCGGCGCCCCATCCGGGTTCGGAGAGACGGCGATCTTTATTCTGATGAGACGTGCGGCGCTGAGGCTGCGGGAGTCACGGCTGAGGCTTCCTTAGCGTCTTCTGCAGTGGGTTTTCTTCTTATGGGCGCAATTTTGCGAGGGAGAAAAGCCGGAGGCCGACAAAAAATGGTCTGACGGCATCCGAAATCCCTACGAGACGATATCCTTAACAACCTTGCCGTGGACATCTGTAAGGCGGAAATGCCTACCCTGGAACTTGAAGGTCAGTTGCTCATGATCGATGCCCAGAAGATGCAGGATGGTCGCCTGAAAGTCATGGACATGGACCTTGTCGTGCACGGCGTTGAAGCCGATGTCGTCAGACGCTCCATGGGTGATGCCGGGTTTGACTCCGCCTCCAGCCATCCATGTGGTGAACGCGTAGGGGTGGTGGTCACGGCCCCAGCCTTTGCGGTCCTTCATATTGCCTTGGAGGAAGGGGGTGCGGCCGAATTCACCACCCCAGATGACAAGGGTCTCATCGAGCATGCCGCGCTGTTCGAGATCACGGATGAGACCAGCGCTAGGCTGGTCGGTGTCTTTGCACTGAGTGTAAAGCTCGGTAGTGAGTGAACGGTGTTGATCCCAGCCTGCGTGCATAAGCTGAATGAATTGTGTGCCCCGTTCGGCCAGACGACGGGCCAGGAGCGCATTACGGGCGAATGTGCCGGATTCGTGGACTCCCGGGCCGTAGAGGTCGAGAACTTCCTGTGGTTCGTCAGAGATGTCGGCAAGTTCCGGTACACTGGTTTGCATCCGGTAGGCCATTTCATACTGCGCGATACGGGTGACGATCTCTGGATCGCCGTAGTCCTGATGTTTCATCTCGTTGAGGCGACCGATGTCATCCAGGAGTTCGCGCCGCATGGGTTTACTCATTCCCTCAGGGTTCGAGAGATAGAGAACAGGGTCGCTGGCGGGGCGGAACTTGACACCTTGGTGGCGAGTGGGGAGGAACCCGGATCCCCAATAGAAGTCGTAGAAGATCTGTCCGCAGGTAGTTCCCTTACTGACCGAGGTCATCACCACGAAAGCAGGAAGGTTGTCGTTCATGGTACCCAGTCCGTAGCTGAGCCACGCCCCCATCGTGGGTCGCCCGGGTAGCTCTGCGCCACTCATGAAAAAAGAGATGCCGGGGGCGTGGTTAACCGCATCCGTATGCATGCTCTTCACGAAGCAGACCTTGTCCGCGATTCCGCCGATATGGGGCATGAAGTCGCTGACCCATGCTCCGCTCTGGCCGTATTGTCTGAAAGGCTCAACTGGAGCGAGAAGGAGCTTACCGTTGGCGTTACCGGTCATGGTGCTGAAGCGCTTGCCGCCGACGTAGCTCTCCGGCACCGGGGTGTTATGAAGTTCCTTGAGCTTGGGCTTGTAGTCCCAGAGGTCACAGTGGGTCGGAGCGCCGTTTTGAAATAGGTAGATGACGCGCTTGGCCTTCGGGGCGATCTGACGAATGTAGTCGGGAATCTGGTTGTTGCCCTGTGGAGGAGCAGAGAGGCCCTCTTTACCGAGAAGAGTAGAGAGGGCAGCAGTGCCGATACCAGTGGCGCTCTTACCGAAAAAATGGCGGCGGTTGATGTTCAGCTGGTGTTGTGTAAGCGGATTCATCGACGTTGGATCGAGTAGGCCTTGGAAGTTCGCAAAAGTTGGTCAGAGCCTATTCCCTTGTGAGTGCTTCGTCGAGGTTGAGGATGCCCAGACAGACGGTGGCGAGGGCTGCGTGCTGAGGTTCGGGGAGTTCGGAGTTGCGGGGGGATTCTCCGTTCTTGAGGAAGTTGGCGGCAGCGCCGGGGTCAGCGGTGAAGCGCACTTGAGCACGGTTGTAGATATGCTCAAGGATTTCGTGTTCCTGCTCACTTGGGTTGCGGGCCACTACCAGCTGAAAGGCGTGGGCAATCTGGGAGGCAGGCTTGCTGTCCACGCCTGCTAATGAGGCGGCGCGATCCGCAAGGGCGCGGGCAGCTTCAACGTATGTAGTGTCGTTAAGAGTGCTAAGGGCGTGAAGAGGTGTGTTGGTTAGGCTTATTGTTACGGAGCAGGTTTCTCGTCCTGGGTTGTCAAAGAACATGGGTGGAGCTGCGATGCGGCGCCAGAAGGAGTAGATGCTTCGGCGGTATAGGTCGTCTCCCCTGCCACGGCTGTAGCGTTTCTTGCCGAAGGTCGCTTCGGCCCAGATTCCTTCGGGTTGATAGCTGTTGACGGGGGCCCCGCCTTTCTTGTCGACCAGAAGTCCGCTGGCTGACAGTGCCTGATCACGAATCATCCAAGCGGGCATGCGGTAGCGGGCACCGCGGGCGAGGAGGCGGTTTGCAGGATCGATTTCGAGGAGATCGGCGGAGACGCGGGAAGATTGCCGATAGGTATGGCTGTTAACAAGGGTGCGAATGAGTTGCTTGACATCCCATCCGCCTTCCTGGAACTCGACAGCGAGCCAATCTAGGAGGCGGGGGTGGATTGGAACCTCACTTTGAACACCAAAGTTCTCGGGTGATTTTATGAGGCCTACACCGAAGAGTTGCTGCCAGAAACGATTGACCGTGACTCGGGCGGTGAGTGGGTTCTCTCCGTTTGTAAGCCATCGGGCGAGGCCGAGGCGATTTTGTGGGAGGTCTTTGGAAAAGGCCGGAAGAGCGGCCGGAGTGCCGATTTCAACTTCCTTGCCTCGTTTGTCGTAGACGCCAACGTCAAGGATATAGGTTTTCCTTTTCTTGTCCATGTCCTCCATGACCATGACCTTGGGAAGGTCTTTGCGATTCGAATTGAGTTCGTTCTCTTTGTCAGCGATGAGCTTTTCGAGTTCAGCGTGACGAGGGGTGGCTTCGCGGTGGGCGGCTGAAATCAGGCTGCTTTCCTCCTTGCTGCGTTTAGCAGGTTCGATGGCGAGGGCTTCCTGAAGACGGCGTTCGCCCGAAGAGAGTTTGGCATCCGGGGTCGAGCTGACGGAGATGCGGAAGCAGCCAAGGTTATGATTGGCGTGCTGGGAGTCGTGACGCATTGTGACGATGACGGAAGCGTGCTCTGGGACTTCGATGGCCTTTTCGAGGTGAAATATCGCTTCGTGGTCGCGGTTAATCTGGTTGTTTTCATAAACTGCCCACCCCGTATCTGTCCTGCCGTCGTAGGCCTTGGTGATTTTGTGATCGCCCTGCTCATAGCTCGCAATAGCGGACTTAAACTTGGAATGGATAGCGGTTCCTCCGAGAGGTTGAACCCGGACCTTGAAGTCGGTGAGGACGAAGTTTCCGCTATCGGACCGAGCAAGATATCCGTTGGTCATACTCTCGTGTCGGATAGCCTCGAGGCGGATGCTTGCGATGGATCGGAGATTAGTTTCCGTAGAAAGGTTGTAGACGTCGTTTTTGGGGTTATCACCGCTGGCCAAGACCGAGCCGTCCTTGAGGACTCCGAGCTTTTGTTTGTCCGCTTTGGCCGAATTAATGGAGAGAACAGCCCAATCGAGTTCTGCATTTTCAGTGCGGCGAGACTTCTCCCACGTCGGCTGTTTGGCGATGAGTTCCTTTTCGAAGCTGACTAAGTCTTCCCGAAGAGCGGAGATTTCTTTTTTCAGGGCGACTTCCTGGGCCTTGCGGGCACCACTTGCCACAGCTAGGACAGGGGGAGTGCGGGGGTCTCTGCCACTGCCGTTAACAGGGGTCTGGTTAAAGAAGGCGGAAAGCTGATAGTATTCTTCCTGGGTGAGGGAGTCATATTTGTGATCGTGACAACGGCAGCAATTGAAGGTGAGGGCCAGCCAGACAGTCCCGGTGGTCTCCGTCATGTCCATAACGTAGTCAACACGGTTTTCTTCGGCGATACGTCCACCTTCGCCATTGATGGGATGATTGCGGAGGAAACCTGTAGCGAGGCGCTGTTCAGTGGTGGCGTTGGGCAGGAGATCACCTGCGAGTTGCCAGATGGTGAGCTCATCCCAGGGAATGTTGCGATTGAATGCGTCGACGACCCAGTCCCTCCACGGCCACATGGTGCGCTCACCGTCGCCCTGGTAGCCANTAGAGTCTGCGTAGCGAGAGGCATTGAGCCAGGGCCACGCCATCCGTTCGCCGTATGAGGGATCGGCGAGGAATCGGTCAACGAGTTTTGAGTAAGCGTCAGGACTATCGTCGTCGAGGAAGGNGGTGACTTCCTCCGGCGTGGGAGGAAGACCCCGCAGGTCTAGAGATAGGCGGCGAATGAGAGTGCGGTTATCTGCGGCTGGTGATTGCTTGAGGTCATCGCGGAGGAGGCGGTGGGCGATGAAGGCATCAATCGGGTTATGAATTGTGGCGTTAACTGGTTTGGGGATGTCCGGTCGCTTCGGAGCAATGAGGGCCCAGTGCTTTTTGTATTCCGCGCCTTCTGTGATCCACTGACGGATAAGCTGTTTTTCGCTTTCGTTGAGTTTGAGGTGAGAGTCCGGCGGTGGCATGACGTCGTCAGGATCAGTGCTAGTGATCCGTTGCCAGACGAGGGACTCCTCAGGATTGCCGGGGACGATCGCTTGGCTCCCGTCCCGGTNAGCGAAGGCTCCTTCCGGCACATCGAGCCGCAATTCGGATTCACGAGTATTCTTATCGAATCCGTGGCATTTGAAGCAGCGATCCGATAGAAGCGGGCGAACGTCCAGATTGAAGTCCAGAGGATCTGCATTGGCCGGCGCCAGAAGCTGCAGAGTCAGGAGAAACAGGAGTGATGGGTAGCGGGGAGACATCCGACAGGGAACTGATAGCCTAAATGTGGAGATTTCTCAATAGCACGGGTGAACCACAAATCAGGCTGATTCATGTATATTGATTGTGTTTTTGGTTGCTCAAGTCGTCATGAAAGGTAGGGCAATCGGTTGCCATGACTCGCGGGCTTTTTCTAGGCATTGTGATTTCCGTCCATTTTTCCGTCTTCTCGGACGCCCAGTGGAAGCGCCATATTATTGATGACTCCTCACGAGGTGCGGATGGAGTCCGCGTTGGGGATGTCAACGGGGACGGCTACTTGGACCTTACCACGGGGTGGGAAGAGGGTGGTGTTGTGCGAGTCACCTTGAATCCCGGTCCAGTGGCGGTAAGGGAGCGCTGGCCCTCGGTGACGGTGGGCAAGGTTACCTCTCCGGAAGATGCGGTATTCGTCGACTTGGATAAGGATGGTGCCGTGGACGTTGTGAGTTGCTGCGAGGGCTCCAATAGGAGCGTATTTGTGCACTGGGCGCCTCGACAGAGAAACCAATATCTGGAGGCGCAGGCGTGGACGACTTCGTATTTCCCTGCCACTCGAAAAAAGCAGAGCTGGATGTTCGCCTCTGCCCTTGATGTAGATGGAATGAATGGAGTCGATCTCGTGATCGGGTCCAAGGGGACCAGCGCTTCCGTAGGTTGGTTACAAGCTCCCCAAAAACCTCGATCCCTGAAGGATTGGAAGTTTTACCCTTTGTATGATGCAGGATGGATCATGTCCATCGCGCCCCATGACCTCGACAGCGACGGAGATATGGATCTCGTTTTATCAGATCGCAAGGGAAGTGCTGCCGGGGTGAAATGGCTTGAGCATCCGGGTCCGTCCGCTGCCGCGGAAGGTGTTCGCTGGAAGGAGCATGAGATTGGGTCAAAAGGGAAAGAGGTTATGTTCCTTGAAGTGGCAGACCTCGATGGAGATGGTCTCGAGGATGTGATCTGTACAAATCGTAATGGGCATATGGACTGGTTCAGGAGAAGGGCAGGTGAAAAGGTTACGTGGGAAAATCATACCTTCGACCTGCCCTTCGGGATGCCACTCGGGAAATCACTCGCGGTTGGTGATATCGATCTCGATGGCAGAGTGGATTTGGTGAGTACGAATCGGGGATCTGAACCTGCCAGGTGTGTGGCATGGCAANCCTGGGAAGGGTCGCCAGCCGATGGAAAGTGGGAAGAGCATGATATTGGTGGATTCGAGGGCTCCAAATTCGACCTGATCGAATTGATCGATCTGGACGAGGACGGAGACCTCGATGTCGTGACCTGTGAGGAGGTAGCGGGACTGGGGTTGATCTGGTACGAAAACCCGAATCGAAAGCCCTAGAGCTCCTCTTCCCAACCGCCTTCGAGAGAATCTGGGGTGTGCTCTTCCGGAACAGGAGGAAGAAGGTCTTCCCTCTCAAGCAAAAGAGGCAGCGAGAGATCTTCCAGAAGATCGGCCGGAGTTTTCGTCAAAACTCCGACGAGGGGAACGATTCGGTCCAGCTCGGCAATAGCGCAATGGACCATTGATGAGACAATATCGGCATCGAAGCGCTCCCGGTCGAATAGATTCGTGATACGAAAAACCAGCTGTTGGCGGTCGATATCGAACTCGAAACTTCCNAGGGTCAACTGCTTGTTGGCCCTCATCAGCAATTCAAGTGTTGCGGCCAAGTGACTGGGCTCGGNGGTCAGGGGGCATTCCGCGACGATGGATAATGCGTTAAGTTGCGCGAACGCCTGGGCGTGGAGCTGAATGTGGGTATGATGCGCCTCAAAGTGTGCCTCGAGGACTTCCCGTCCTTCGACGGGTTCGCAGTGCCACCCCTGCTGGCCAAAGGCTTGGGCCACCGACTGAAGCTGGAGAGAAGGAGGTGATTCCATCAGGGTTGAAAATTGCTTGCATCAAAAGTTCCATTAAGCCTGCAACTGCAAGCATCAATTCCTATTCTCCTCCATACTGCCGGGCGTCATTCATTTTTT
The DNA here is from genome assembly GCA_002709915.1 of Roseibacillus sp. GTDB lineage: Bacteria > Verrucomicrobiota > Verrucomicrobiia > Verrucomicrobiales > Akkermansiaceae > Roseibacillus_B. Next base: position 17,884 of record PARF01000010.1, read on the forward strand.
NCAGGCTCTTGATTTATTCTCCCGTNGATAGCCTCGGCAAGCAGGTCGCGCTGTCGGGGAAGAAGGGGCTTTAAGGAAGCGATGATTCCAGAGGGCGGATTTCCGGAGAGACAGATACGAAGCCTGTTGAATTCATCGATCTCGGCCCGTACGATTTCGGACCAGTAAATGACCCGGAGATTATCCTGCGGCTTGAAAAAGGGNAAGATCTCGATGCCGATAGGGGTCATAATCAAGTATGCGTGCCGTACGCATCTGAGGGCGAGGCGGAAAAAGATAAGGCTTATGAAAGCCGGNGCGAGAGCCCAGAGAAAGGTCAGAGAGGTGCCACCGGTATTAAGAGAGAAGATAAGGAGAAAGACAGAGCTTCCTCCAAAGACCGCAGCAAGAATTGCGAAAAAAGATGCCTGAGCTCCTCGGGTGAATCGGATCTCCTTGTGAGGTTCGCTGATATTCTTAGGGCCGCTGACCATTTNTCGATTCGNTCAAGTCCGGAGTCTCTTTCTGACGCTGAAGGAGGCCCGATGATGTTTGTAGTCCTTCGACAACTCAATCAAACGGTAGATTTTCTCTTTACGATAAATGTTTGGAGAATCGGCGAGGTNGCCTNTGAGGATTCAAGGTTTNTANAAATNGGNGCGTTANCCTGTCCGAGCTGGATCATTCTGNNTTTGCCTCAGGCGGTATAGTCTTCCCTCAAGGGAACCATTCAGAAGTGGNATAGAAGANGACTGACTCCCACCNAANGANCCTGCGGCATCGTGGTTGGCNGTATANATTGCNGCNGANCCNCCTTNCAGATNNGTNTTGAGAAAGGTTCCCAGNTCGNNGTAGAGAGGGGTGATTTCAGCTTCAGTTCCACTGCGCAGGCCGTATGGAGGATTGCAGACAAGAGCTCCAAAACCCGGCCCCGGGTTAACATTCTGGAATTTGCCCCGCCTGAGCTGGATTGGGGATCGAGGGAAATACCTGTCCCGGATTCTCTCCATGGTAGAGCCTGTCCCATGGTCGAGCTCGATCCCGAGTAAGCGGAGGCCCTCAGGATGACTCTCGCGTGCCTCGAGCTTTTTCTTCTCGGCGACATGTAGAGCCTCATCGTAGTCGAGAAGGGTTTCAAATCCGAAGCCTCGATTAAGATTTGGAGCGATTCCTGCAGCCATCATCCAAGCTTCAAAGAGGAGCGTTCCTGAGCCGCACATGGGGTCAAGAAGTGGACTGCGGCGATCCCACCCTGAAGGAGAAAGAATACCGGCAGCGAGGTCTTCCTTCATCGGGGCCTCGCCGTGCTCGATCCGATATCCCCGCTTGAACAGGGGAGTACCTGACATATCGAGGGCCAAAGTAGCGCGGTGTTTCTCGAGATACACTACGATGTGGACGTCCGGGTCCCTTTTTTCAATCGAGGGGCGAACGCCGCCACAAAGCTTGCGAAAGGTATCCGTGATCCCATCCTTTACGCGGTGGATCGCATACCGGGTGTGTGTGATCTTCGGTGAATGCCCCTTCACGTCGATTCGCAGGCGGGCGTCCACGGGGAAAAGCTTGTGCCAGTTGGTTTTCCGGGACTGGTAGTAGAGGAGATCATAGTTCCTTGCGTTGAAGCTCCGAATCGGGCGGAGCACATTCAGAGCCGATCGCAAGCCCATGTTCGCGCGATAAAAACCTGCCAGATTGGTGGTAATTTCGACAGCCCTCTTGTGTCTGCTAACGACCTCAATATCTAAATCCCGGAGCTCTTCGTCGACTACTTCTTCCAAGCCTCCACGGCAAAGGACGAAGCCTGGGAGGCGTTCCGGGTCAGGTGCCGGTGCTGGAGCGGGCATATTGTTGGATTCGCGAGGAGCGTCGGGGCACAGTTACAATACCGGGTCATGCCCGCTCCTGCGAGTCGCAATCATCTTGCGGGAGGGGGAAGTGGCAGAATCCGGGAATATCTTCCCATGAAGAAATGAAGTTAATATTTCTCTTCGTCGAGTATTCTCCTACTGTGAGACAAACACCCCTGAACAATGATTCTTCGATTAGCCCAAGGCCTCCTGATCGTGACGGGAGCATCACTTGCACTCAGTGCGACCGAACCTGAGGATTTTGAACGCCTCACTTTCCACAATGCTCCAAAAGCTCTTTCTGTTGATGCCACCACTGAAGATTGGCCGCGGTTTCTGGGCCCAAGGCATGACCTGCACTCGCGAGA
>PARF01000011.1:0-50753 GCA_002709915.1 Roseibacillus sp.
ATGAACACTCGGGATCCGATGCAGGCGATGAAAGAAGAGAGGGTCCCGCATGAAGTGTTGTTGCTTTGGGTTCTCCTTGACGTAGATGCTCAACCTCGGGGGAATTCTTGAGAGAACTCGTAATAGAGGACGCCCCCGGTCCGGTCCCGCATGAGAGTATTCGAGGAAGAGATTCTGGATCGATCATGGTCTGCGGTCAGTTGGGCTTGATGCAGATCGTCCCGGTGCGGATGGACCGATTCTGTTCACCGGGGAAACAGTGTCATATATTTCCACCGTTGTGGAGACGGATTGGTTCCTGTTGTTATAGTTCTCAAGGCATGACTCACCCATGCCTTGATTGGTATCCGATTAGCATTACACCAGAAGTTCTCTTTCCGCTGCCGGGAACAGGAATAAAGCAGGATTACCTTTCGAGTTTTTTTCTGTTTCTTGCATTCTGAACGAAAAACACAAGAGGCACGATGGCGAGCAGGAACAACCAGGGAGGGTTGGATGCTTCAAGAGCTGCTTTGGCCGTCATAGGCATGGGCCCGTTGGTGTTTTCCTTGAGCAGAAAGTTCCATTCGAGGCGGAGTTTGTCCTCGGACTGGGAGGAGGCATTTGATTCCTCGGCTTCTCCCGGAAGATTTAATATGAAGGTAAGGCTGGATTTGCCAAAGAGAGCCGGCATTTTTGCAATCGATTTTGTAGCCGGGTTTGATTGCAGAAGCCAACTGATATCCACTTCCCTGTCATAGGTAATGATACCATCGGCAACGAACATGGATGCTTCCCCAAAAAGAACTTCGGCTTGAACCCGCTTGTCAGGATTTAAAGTGTCCCGGAGTTGTCGTTTAGGAAAGGAGGCAAGCTTGTTCAGGTCGTCAAAGGTTCCGGAAAACGCAAGGGTAATTCCTCCAGCCTCGGAATTGTGTGCGAGGTGCGTGATTTCAACATGAGGATCACGTTCTGCCGCTTCCTGCAGGACCCGAACGAGCTCGGCGGGCTCCCCGATCCTTTTTGCTACGGCAGAGGGCATCTTGTAACGAGCCTCGACACGTCCTGAGCCATCAGCATTCAACCAGATTTGTTCCTCACCCTCGATGCAGCTGGCGAGCGCGAGACATAGCCCTCCGGAAATTCCGAATAAGATTCGTGAAAGCACCCGGGAACTTTAGTCGGATCTCGTTAATTGTCAGCCCTCGTCTTTCTGTGAGCATTACTCCCCAAGTCCTTAAGAAAGCCTCGCTTCGCGCGATTACAGGCGAAGACCTTTCCGCCGCTGCATTCTTTCCTGCCTTTGCCGTTCTTTTCGGCCCATGACCCAGTCCAGGAGAGCTGGGAGGAAGACCAGATCGCCAATCAGGGCCGCCACCATGGCTGAACAGGCAAGGCCTCCAAAGAAAGAGATTCCCGGCATCGAACTGAAGGTAGCTGCCAGAAAGGCACTTGAAATTACAGCAGTGGTAATCAATAACGCCACCCCCACGGTTCGGAAGGATCGGTCGATGGCAAGACGAACATCGGCTCCTTCCCGACGCTCCCGGATAAATCGAATCAGAAAATGGATGGTGTCATCGACCGCAATTCCGAGGCAGATACTGAAGGTGAGGACGCTGCTGATCTGAAGAGGCTTGTCGAGAGAGTAGAGAAGACCGGTGTTAAAGAGCAGGGGGAAGGCATTGGGAATGACACTTAGAAGTCCCAGAGTAAGTGAGCGCAGCGCTACAGTAAGCACAAGAAAAACGGTGATCGAGGCAAAGGAGAGACTCCGCACCAGATCTCTGATCACATTGGACATGTTTTCTGCGGCAATCACGGCGGAGCCCGTGACATGCAGAGAGAAATCCGGATTCCCTTGCTCCAAGCTCTGGAGATCCTTCTGAAGAGCCTTTACTGCGGGGCGAGTCGCAGCTGCCCCGGTGTTTGGCAGCCGGACGTTGATTATGGTTCGCCTCAGATCAGGATTCAGCATTCGGGCAGAAAGCGCAGCTGGCATCGCCTGCATGAATATCTGTTCGCGAGCCTCTGCCGGCAGAGCACGCAGGGACTCGGGCATGAAATTCAGAATGGAGAGCGAGGGACCAAAGGTTGGATCTGCCTTGAGAAGAGTCTGGATCTTGGCAATGAGATCAAGTGTCCGAGGGTGACTGAAGGAAAGGGACTGGTCCCAGGTCACTATGATGGGTACTTGCATGATACCTCCGAAGGCTTCATCAGCGAGGTTGGAGGCCCGGTTGATCTCCGAGTCGAGAGGAAGAGTCTCCGTCCAGACGATATCTGACTTCAACTGGGTGGCGGTCCATATGAGCACCGCGGTCACTATCAGCGTAAGCACCGCGAGTGGTCGGGAGAGAGAGGTTACCAGCCGCGTTACAAGAGTAAGAGATTCCCGAGGCTCGCTCTCGCCTTCAGGTTGTCGGGCGGTTCGCCCTTTGGGCAGGCGAATGATGGAAGCAAGAAGTGGAACGATGGTAATATTTGAAATCAGCCCGAGAATAGAACCGGCGGCGGTAGCAAGTCCGAATCTCTGGACGCTACCGGTTTCTGCGAGAGTCAAAGAGGCAAATCCAATGGTCGTTGTGAGAGCTGTGAGGACGCATGCCGTAGCGAGGAGTCTGATTGCCCGCCGCGCTGCCTCGGAGCGCGAGCAATCTCTCGTACGCCGGATTTCGATCATGATATGAACGGCATTGGCAAAGGCGACGACAAATACGATTGCTGGTAGGGGAATGCTGATTCCATCTATCTTCAGTCCAATCCATCCCATTAGTCCCAGAGTCCACAGCACGGCCAGCCCAGGCCCTGCAGCGACCACCAGGGTGACCCTCAGACTTCGAAACAGGCCCAGGGCGACAAGCATGGCGAGGAGCGCTCCGAGAGAACTGGTCACAAAAAATTCTTTCGGAAGGCTTGCGAGAGTTTCAACCCTCACTGGAATACTCCCGGTAAAGTTTGCTGTGCAGGGGAGTTGTCCGAACCATTGCTCACGGAGCTGAAGCAGTTCCTCGTAGATCGGAGCCACCCGGGTCATGGTCTGCGGGCCATCTTCAACCAGCTCAATGTTAACCAGAATCGTTTCGCCATCGGTTGAAACGAGCTGGCCGGAGGCAAAGGGATGAACCTGCGCAGAGGCTCGCGCTTGCTCGAAAAGTAGCGGAGAGCAATCTGGAGACGGAAGGAGCGGCTCTTCGTTAGGCCCTGGAACATCGAGAAGGCTCAGAACCGAAAGCACCTCAGGCATTGCCTGCGCGTCCTTGGTAAAGCCCCTGAGGGCCCGCGCGAATGCGCTGTTGAAAATTTCTCCATCCACAATGACGACGATGCCGTTGTCATCAGGTCCAAATTGCTCAAAGTATTCTTCGAGAAGGGCAAATTCCCTGTCCCCCTGTTTGAAAATTTCGCGGGGTTCACCGTCAAAACGCAATTGAGTCAGTCCGGCAAGGGCGAGGAGGGTCGCGATGCCAAGAATGGTAAGGAACCAGCTTTTGCGTCGGAGCAGGAAATGGGAATATCGCTCGGGAAGGGTCGGGGGAGGATTCCCGTTCTCGCTGCTATCGGGGTGCATTGTCAAACCAGGATCAAAGGTGAGGCATTCCTTTTGGTTTCTCCGTAAGGACTCAGGTTGCGGGTGCAATTCGCTGCAGAATCAGGGAAAGGACCATGCATGATAAGGGCAGAGCGGGGAGAAGGGTGAGGTATGGCATTACGGAGGCGCTGGATGACTGCAACATGATCGTGATCCCGGGAAACGCCAGCAGATCTACGAGGCAAATGCCCGCAAGTGAGCGCGAGACGAATGCTGGGACTGATCTTCGAAGAACCCATAGACTACGTGTGGTCCAGAGGACGAATACGGCGATAGCCGGGAGGGCAGACAGGAAGACGGAAGTTCCTCCAAGGTTTCCGGATTTCCCAATGATCCACCACCAGTTGTGAGTGAGAAGGCAGGCGAAAAGGAGAAGGCGCAGGGTGAGTCGGGGAATGGCTCCTCCAGCGGGCCCGCTTTCGAAACGGGCCGCGAGAGTGAGTCCGGCCACATAGACGAGAGCTCCCACGCCGATTAGGACGATGATGGGAACTGGATGAATAGATTGCACCAGTTCGGGAGACCCGCTTTCGGCACTGAAAAAGCCAAGCGGATAGAGGAGGCCCCGGCATAGTCCCATCGGAATAATTGCTACCGGGGTTTTCTTATGAAGAACAGTATAGCAGACGATGCTTGTGAGAAGTGCGCCCCCGAGAATGGGGACAATGACGGAAGACAGGCTGAGGGGTATAAGCAGGGCGGCGGCGAGTATTGAAAGCGCGAATGCTATACGACCAATCGCACGGCGGGACCAGCGACCACTAGGAATCGCACGCTCGGGACGGTACTGCTCATCAAAATGGGCATCCTTCCAGTCGTTCAGAAAAGTGCCGAAGAGATAGGCACAGCTGGTGGAGCCCAGAAGAAGAGCGATAAGGCCGATTTCCCCGCCCATATTTTCCGGAATTTCATGGAAGCACCTTGCTACCAGAAAACCCGTGAGCACGTTTGACCAGACCGTAGGGAGATTCGATACTCGCCCAATGGCAAGGAGATCAAGAAAACGCTGACTCTTTTCTCTCACAGGCAGGAGGTCCAGTTCGGCCGCAGTTAGAGTTGAGAAAGGACCCAGCGATATTCCTCAGCAATCTGCCTCACGATTGGTTTCTGGAGGTCTCCCGGGAGGACACCCCAGGTGTAGGTTTCAATCTCGAAGTGAGAGCAGAATCCCGAATGGGCTCTTCGGTAACTAAAGAGATCCCCGACATGATCTTTCGTTGATCGAAGGGGCGGTTCTGGTTCGGCATACAACGGTATGTGAAAATGGACTCGAGCTTCCTGCTGTCCGTGGGTTGCGAATGCAGGTTGTCTGAGCGCTGTAAGAGCTTCCGGAAGGTCCGTAAAATATAGACTTTTCCCGTTTCCAGCGGTTATAGGCTGATGCAGATAGGTGGGCTCGTGAAATTGCGCGATTGCCTCAAGGGAGCCGGGGCTCTCAAGGTCGAAAGCGAGAGCGTTGGAAAGGTGAACCTTGGAAATCCGTAATCCAGCCCCCCTGAAGGTATCGAGAGCCGTGTGACAATCATCGAATTCTACGGCGAAGTGGCAGGTATCATAATTAATCCCAATTCTGCGGAGAAGCAGGTTTGGATCGTCAGAGCTATTCAGCAAGCGATCAAAAAAGGCCATAGTGTCCCGGGTGTGTTCAAAGTGGCCGAGAGGCTCTGGCTCCAGCCCGAGGTGAAGATCTCGTCCAGTTCGCTCCGACAGCAGGTCGATATGTTGCGCGCAGGCCTCGAGATTCCTGAAGATGGCGTCTTCGTCAGCTTCGAAGGTTTTGAATGAACCGGGGAGGGTTGAAACAGATCCCTCCACGCCCTCGGGTGCCAGTTGAGCGATAATATCGAACAGGTTGTTCGTGTAGAGTAGTCGCTCCGGTGAAGACCAGTCCGGGCGATAGACGTTCTCCTTCACGCGGGTTCCGTGGAAAGATCCGTAGGGGAATCCATTGATGGTGAAGACATAGCAGCCATGCTCAGAGAGCCACGCCTTGAAGAATGGAAGATTCTCGCCCTCCAGAAGTTCTCTGGCTGCGCCTGCGGACAGGCGCAAGCCGATCGCATAGGGCTGGTCTTCCGGGCACATCTCATCCCGGACTTTCAAGGTGTGCTCTTTCAGCACGCCCAGCGTTTCCGACCACGTTTCAGCTGGATGAATGTTCGTGCAGTAGGAGAGGTGGTGGTTGTGATCAAGATGCACGGTACGAACGAAGTAATGACAAGATTCGCTTCATTAGAAAAATTTCATAAAAGCACGAATGGAGGACCGAGTGAAGCTTGGCCGTAGCCGTGGTCAACCCCGAATCTCGGCGGCCAGGTCTTTGTTGGGGTCCGGAGATCCGCCCTCGTGGCCCTTCGCATAGGAGAAGAGATCTCGATGTCCATATTCGATAAACCGTTCCTTCTGCTCATTATCGAGCTTTGACCAGATGGCGATATTGAAGGTGCGGTTGATTTTCATCATCATCTTAAGGGTGAGCTTGCGTCCCGACCTGGCACGCCTTACCTGCTTGTGGGTGAGCTGCTCTGGTGAAGTTTCAACCAAGTTCGTATTCGTGAGCCCCCAAGCCTCCATCAGAAGGTCAAAAGGTTGTATTCCCAAATCACGTTCTCCCATGTGCAAACCTGTATTCCCCGGGAAACGACAATGAGCCAGTAGATTTTATGCCAAATTACTCCTTCAGAATTCTTTTCAGGGTGGCTACATTCTCCTCATGCCCAGCAAGACTGACATCCTCGACCTCTATTTCATGGATGCTCGCTACAAGTTAATCGACATTGCCGCGTTTCTTGACCGGCTCGATCGTCACAAGGGAGAAAGTGATTTTCGCCATTCAGGCTTTCTCAAGGCTATGGATGCGATGTTGAATCCGGGGGATCAACCCCGTGCCAAGGCCGTTCTGGAATCACTTTCTGATCATTCAACAGAACCGGTGGAAAGCGCTACGATCCAATTTGCTTACGGTGCACCGCAGGACTAGGAAGCACTGCCTCAAATTTTACCTGCACACCCGAGAACATCATGCGTTATATCGAACCGCACGCTCACATGGTCAGTCGGACCACAGACGACTACCAGACTATCGCGCAGGCCGGATGTGAGGCTCTTTGTGAACCTGCTTTCTGGGCAGGATACGACCGAGGATCAGTAGAGGGGTTCAAAGATTATTTTCGTCAGTTAACTCAGTATGAACCTGCCCGAGCTGCAAAATTTGGTATCCCTCATTTTACCTGGCTCTGTATCAATCCAAAGGAAAGCGATGATGTTGGTTTTGGGAGAGAGGTCTTGTCGATCATTCCGGAATTCCTTGATCAGCCTACCGTGCTCGGGATTGGAGAGATTGGCCTGAACAAGAATACGAAAAACGAGCATACGATTCTGGAGGAGCACATCGCTCTCGCAAAGGAACGTGATCTCCCCATCCTCGTTCATACCCCTCACTTGGAGGATAAGCTCAAGGGGACACGTTTGATTGTGGACGCTTTGAAAAACGCTCAGGTCAATCCTGATCGTGTGGTTATTGACCATGTCGAAGAGCATACTGCGGCCATTGCTCTTGATGCGGGCTTCTGGGCGGGGATGACGCTGTATCCTGAGTCAAAATGCACGCCAGGGAGGGCCATCGACATTCTCGAGACATTTGGGATGGAGCGCATTTGGATGAATTCGGCATGTGACTGGGGAATTTCTGATCCTCTGGCCGTCATCAAGTGTGCATTGGAGATGAAGAAACGCCAACATGCCGGTGAGCTTGTCGAAAAAGTGATTTACGAAAATCCACGGAGCTTCCTCAGGCAGAGTCCCAATTTCACGCTCTAGCGTGGTTCGTTTCTCACAACATGATGCAGTGGGCTGCGGTTCAGATTGACCACTTACGGCAGGAGATGCATTCCTAGCGGTGTACGAATGAGTTGGGAAGTAATAGTGGTATACGTGATATTGTTGCTCACGGTTGTGTTATTTGTCACCGACCGGGTCAGGACAGATATTGTAGGTCTCTTGATTATCGTCGTACTAGGCGCTCTTGGTATCTTAAAGCCAAAGGATCTTCTACTAGGATTCAGTAATGAAGCCCTGGTGACCATTGCGGCTATGTTTGTACTGAGTGCCGCTCTGATGAGGAGTGGTCTGGTGCGAGCTCTTGGGGCAAAATTGGCAGATTTTTCACGCGGTAGCCCGATGCGGTTCATGGTGATGGCTCTTTGTGCAGTTTGCTTCATGTCTGCCTTCATTAACAACACCCCGGTAGTAGTTGTATTCATACCTGCAGTACTGACTGTCTGTGCGCGTCTTGGTGCCAGTCCCTCCAAGTTTCTCATGCCTATCTCGTTTGCTTCAATGCTGGGCGGCAGCTGCACCCTGATTGGGACCTCTTCGAATATCCTGATCGCTTCCTTTGCTGCCGAGATCGGTTTTGGCGTAGGGATGTTTGAGTTTACCGGGGTAGGCATCCTTATCGTATTGGTAGGGATGGCATACCTGCTTATGTTTTCATGGCGCTTTCTGCCCAATCATACGACGATTGCCTCAACACTGTCGGCGGATGAAGCCAAGGAATATATTACACAGGTAAGCATAGGATTGGATTCAGATCTGATCGGAAAGAACCTCTCCGACACACCGCTTGCATCAGCGGGGATCAAGGTGGCCGAACTCATTCGAGGTGATCGTGTCCAGCGTCTGGAGGCAGAGATGCTTCTTCATGAGGGTGATATTCTCCTGATCCGTGGTGAACTGAACAAGATTCTCGAACTTGACAGGCAGCACTCCATCAGTATCGCGTCTGATCTCGAGGACGATGGCTCGGAGGTGAAACGGGTAGAAATGACCCTCTTTGAACTGATGGTTGCACCGGAGTCGCCTCTCATTGGTCAGAGTTGCCGGGAAATTGGGTTGCGCCAGCGCTTTGATGTTTCGGTATTCGCTCTGCAGCGGCGTGGGCGGCACCATCAGCGTGAAATTGCTGACTTCGAACTAAGGATGGGGGATATTCTACTTGTTCGCGGCACTTCCGATGCGCTGGAGAGTTTAAGGAGAAAGAATGAGTTCATCTTGCTTGAGGGGGTCCATGATCAGGTCGTTGAGCCCCATAAAGCTCCTCTTGCGCTGGGAACCATTCTCATGGTGGTTCTGCTTGCTGCCACCGGTCTCGCTCCGATCAGTGTACTGGCGCTTGGAGGAGCTACGTTTCTCGTTTTGTCGGGAGTGGTTACTGCTCGGGATGCCTACAGCTCTATCGATTGGTCGGTTCTGGTTCTGATCGCGGGAATGATCGCTCTGGGTACAGCCATGGATCAAACCGGTGCTCTCGAGATTGCGGCAGGGCAGCTCTACAAGGCCACAGGAGGGTGGGGTCCAGGAGTGACACTATGGGTGTTTTATTTCATGGCAGCGGCATTGAGTCTTTTAATTTTGAACAAGCCTGCTGCTGTCCTTTGCGCTCCGCTGGGAATTGAACTTGCGGCTAAGCTAGGATGTCAGCCGGAACCCTTTATCACGGCCGTCGCCTTCGCTGCCTCTACTGCGATGGCCACGCCCACGGGGTATCAGACAAATCTTCTGGTCTACGGGCCAGGAGGATACAACTACCGTGACTTTGTCTTCTTTGGATTGCCACTTAACATTCTTGTAGGAGTGATTGCCTGTCTACTAATCCCGTTGATTTGGCCTCTTACCTGACGGAGAATTTTCCGAGGGTTTCAGAAGAAGAACAAGGCTCCATGCGAGGACAACTTACTATCGTCGGGCAGGGATTGGCTGGAACCTGTCTTGCTTGGCGTGTCTGGAGCAGAGGGCAAAATTTCCGGCTTCTGCATCTTGGTGAGGGACGGAGCACTTCTGTAATCTCAGCTGGGCTTCTCACCCCAGTGACCGGTCGAAATCTGAATCCAAGCTGGCGAATTGCTGAATTTCTTGACGAAGCCCTTGGTTTTTATCGCGAGGTGGAAGGTGCTCTCGGAGAAAAGGTGTTTCACGAGATTCCGATCTTGCGGCTTTTCGCTAACTCAGAAGAGCGTCAAATCTTCGATCGTAAGAACGAGCTATTGCGTCCCTTGACAGAAGCTGTTCTCGCTGAAAAGGATTGTCCCTGCGAAGCACCCTACGGGGGAGTGATATGGAAAGGTGGGGGCCGTCTGGATACCAGGCGGTTTCTCGAGGCATCCGGTGTGTTTTTCCGGGATTTAGGGCTGATTAAGACCGAAAATTTTGACCCTGCCAATGCGCTGAACGTTAAGCAGGCCACCGTCATGTGCACGGGGGCGGCGGGTCTTGGTGCGGGTCCATTCGATTTTCTTCCCGAGCGCAGAGCAAAAGGTGAAATTCTGACCGTTCGAATTCCGGGGCAATCCGAAGATCGTGTCCTTAGCCGTAATGGCTGGATGGTTCCGCTTGGGCAAAGTCTTTTTCGGGTTGGGTCTACCTACAGCTGGAATGATCTAACAGATACGGTAACGAGTTACGGCCGGAGTCAGCTTGAGAAGCTAGCAGGCTCATTTACTTCGCTCCCGTTTGAGACGGTGGAGCACGTGGCAGGAGTCCGTCCAATCATCCGGCAGAGTCGCCCCGTAATCGGATCTCACCCGGAGAATGATAACCTTCTTATTTTTAACGGGCTTGGGTCGAAGGGAGTGCTTTATGCCCCGGGAGTAGCTGACCGATTGGCGGCCTACCTCTGTGAGAGGCGAGAAATTGAGGAAGATTTGAACCTTGGCGCCTTCCTGGGCTAGAACCACAGCCATGCGAATTACCGAGAGAGCGCACTTGGCGGTGCGAACAGCGGTGAAACCAGGGGAGGAGGTCGTTGATGCCACTGCTGGAAATGGCCATGATACTGTCTTCTTGGCGAAACTTGTCGGTGCTGGTGGGCGGGTTTTCGCCTTTGATATTCAGGAGGAAGCCCTTGCAGCCACCCGGGCGAATCTTGATGCGGCCGGAGTTCCGAGTGAGAGAGTATCCCTTATCAGGGAGAGTCATGTCGGGCTCGGCGATCACGTCATTAATCCGGTTGCCGCCGTGATGTTTAATCTTGGATATCTTCCGGGTGGTGATCATCAAATATGCACTCGATGTGAAGAAACTGTGATCGCACTCGAGAGTGCTTGGGCGGTAATTCGGGCAAAGGGAATTCTCACGGTTGCTTGTTACCGCGGTCACCCAGGTGGGCAGGAGGAAAGCAGCGCTGTGCTGAGAGCTGCTCAAAAACTCGCTTTGCGGGGAGCCGTGATGGATACCTACGGGTTGGAAGGATCCGAAGCCGGACCTTTTCTGGTGGTACTCCGCAAGGATTAATATATCCGGAGATACCGAGGTTCACTCACCACGGCCCAAGCCTGCAGGCGGCCCCTGCTTCAGGCGAAGATCTCTCCTTCACTGAAGAATCGGCGGAGCTCGGCCTCAGCTGCTTCGGGACTATCAGAGGCGTGGCAGATATTCCGCGTTTTGGAGGATTCATCCTTGCAGCCATAATCGCCACGGATCGTCCCTTCCTCCGCCTCTTTGGAGTCGGTCGGCCCAAGAAGCTTCCTTGCTCTGCTGATGCCATTATCGGCCTCAAGCGCGAGGGCGATGATCGGGGTCTCCTGCATGAAGGATTGAATCGCAGGGAAAAAGTCAAACTGCACGATATGAGAGTAGTGCTCATTAATGAGCTCATCACTTGCCTCAAGCATCTTGAGGCCGCGAATACGGAAGCCCTCTTTAAGGAAGCGATCCAATACGATCCCCGAGAGGCCCTGCTGGATGCCGTCGGGTTTGAAGAGAACAAGAGTAGTTTCAGTAGCCATCTGCGGCAGCTTGCATCGCGAGGAGGGAGGGTCAAGTCAAAGGGAATAGGCAAGAGATGGGGTTCAGAAGGGAGCCGCATAGGTATTACAGCGATTGTGCCAGCCAGCTGTCCAACGTCGCTCACCCCTCTCGGGGGGAGAGTTTCGAACCCGGCGATCGAGGCACCTCTTGGCCGCAGCTGCGAATTCCCGGGCGGCCGCTTGACCGCCTGACACCGGTCGCATTTCCATCAGCACCCACATCAGCCCCCAGCCCTGCCCCCCGTATTGTTCCCGGGGGTTTGTTCCGTCTCCCTTAAAATTGACGTAATCGATCAACGCGTAAGCGCCATTGGCAGTTGCTGCGACCTTTTCATAGCAATCTTTGATATGGCCTCGTCGAGAGGCCGGGGCAGCGTTCATGATTCTCGGTAGAGCCGCGCGGGACTTCGCCATGATGAAATCGGTCTGAAGCTCAATTGTGGTAGCCAGCCAGCGTCGAAGTCCGGAGAGTGCGGAGCCATTAAATTCCCGCTGGAATTCTTCGCGGCTAGACCAAGGGCAATCAGACAGGAGAGCGACCGCGGGAATATTCAGTGATCTTCTTGCCTGTGCGAATTTGATAAATTCGGGCCATGTTTCTGTCCAACGGCCATCAAATCCGTGTGGATACCAGATGAAATGCCCAATCCCCAGGGAGGGAAATTCCTCGCCAACATTCCAGTGTGTCAGACCGGTCTCCTTGCCTCCGGATTCGTTTTTCCAGATTTTCATGCCGATACGTGCCTTCTGGTTTCCATCTAAGGTGGCGGCTCGTGGAGCCTGAAACTGAGCCCGGACTGTCGGTGGAAAATTTTTGGGCGGCGTGCCCTGAGTCTCATTGAGCTTATTTCCCGGCGAGCAGGATCCCAGGAGAAAGGTGAGAGCGAGTAGTATCAGCAGATCTTGCATGGGTTACTATAACGTGCAGGATCTGTCTTGAGCAACTACGAGCCGAAAATGAGTAAAGTTCCTTGGGATCAAGTGTTAAGCTTCAGTTGGATGGATGTCGCTAAGCTTTTCCTGACAGCGCTCGTGATCCTGATGGTGACCAAGGTCCAGGTTTTCCATGACCGGATATCTGCATTACTGGTAGCCCTCCCTCTGACTTCTCTCCTAGCAATGATCTGGATGCGGGTGGAAGGTCAGGACGCCGGTCGTATTGCCAATCATGCGGAGGGAACATTCTGGTTTGTCCTTCCGACCCTTCCCATGTTTCTCCTGCTTCCTTGGATGCTGCGTAATGGCTGGGGCTTTGGAAACGCACTTGTCATTAACTGTCTTGTGACCGTGATTCTTTTCCTGGGACTGGTAGCCATTCTCAAGCGAGTTGGTATCAATCTGATGTGAGTTTCCAGTTATGCTGGTATCCTTGAAATTTTGAATTTGAGATAGCTCGCGCAAAGGTGAGTCAGGGAGAAGGGGCGCTATCTATCCGGACCTTTCGTGACCCGGAATCCCGGAGATAGCAGGGAGGTGTAGTTAGTCCGGAAAAGTTAAAGCATTTTTCACGAATCCCATCTACTCGATGGGCCGATTCTTTTGAGCCTGCAGGGGTTTTTAACCATGAGGAGTGGCATGGAGAGCATGGGTTTTGGTGATCCCAAAGCAGCATATTGCAAACGAGGGTCTCCGGTGTTGGAAGCCACAAGATTCCGCCTCGCGGGCTGGGATTAGTGTAGTGCTGATGACATTCTTTTTGATCACAGAGATGTTACAGGGGCTCGGTAATAGATGGCAGTGGCTATCAGGACTCGTATAAAACCCTTCTATTTTTGAGAATTACGGGACAATGCGCAAAATTTCTTGTATGAAGTCTTGAAGTGTGATCTTTCCAAACTCTTGAGCGGGAAGATTTATTTCTTCCCATATTACGAACCAGAACGTGCTGATGGAGGCTGATAACGTAATTCCCTTCGAGCAGCCGAAGCCGGTATCTGGATTTTCCGGTAGACCCATGAAAAGTGATCTCGTAGAGCAGGCAGCAGAACTCGTCCCCGATCCGCAGATTCTCATCAATATGGTTTCCAAGCGGGTTCAACAACTGAACACCGGGCGTGCTCCCTTAATTGATACCGTGCCAAGTATGGGCGCTGCCGATATTGCGCTGACGGAAATTATTGAGGGCAAGATTAAGATTGCCGAGGAATCCAATGCTTAGTGACCGGGCGGGGTCGCCTGTAGCGGAGTCCGGGTCATGAGTCGAGATGTTGCCAGAAATAAAAAGGCACGTCGCGATTATTCTATTTCAGACGTTCTCGAGGCTGGGATTCAGCTCAGGGGCACTGAAGTTAAGTCTATAAGGGAGGGAAAGGTAAATATCTCAGATGCCTTCGTCCGTATCGAGCGCAGGGAGGCCTTTCTCTACGGTTGCGATATTCAGCCGTGGCAGGCAGCGGGAGAGTATTTCCAGCATGCACCGAAGCGTCCTCGACGATTACTTCTTCACAAGAATGAAATCCTCAAGCTCGCTCAGGCCACTGATGAGAAAGGATATACGCTTCCATGTCTCCGGCTTTATTTCAAAGGAAGTCGAGTCAAGGTCGAGTTCGGCCTGGGAAAGGGCAAGAGCCATTCCGATCAGAGGCACGACTTGAAAAAGCGCGCAGAAATGAGAGAGGCCGATCGAGAAGTAGCAAGGTTCAACCGGCGCTAGGGCGATATTGGAAACAGCGGCTCGTTATCACAGAGTTACACCTGTTACCGAAAGGATGCCGCCAACTCCCCTGAGGTCATCCATCACCTCACCGGCAAGAGGTTGGTCGACTTCAATGATCGTGAGCGCACTCCCGTCCTGCTTGTTGCGAGCCAGAGACATGTTAGCGATATTGACGTCAGCCTTCCCGAGGGTAGAGCCGATAGCCCCGACGATTCCGGGCCTGTCGTCGTTTGAAACGATGAGGAAATGTCCCTCGATATTTGTGTCAACGAACGTATGGTCGATTTCCACGATTCGTGGCGTTCTCCCGATGATGGTGCCGGCGAGGCGAAACTTTGCATCACCTTTCGTCAGTTCCGCCACGAGGAGCTCCGAAAATTCCGTTGCCGCGCTGATTGTGGACTCCGTGAGATCGAGTCCCATGCTTTTTGCGACTGCGGGAGCATTAACGATGTTTACCTGTCCCTCGTTACATGCTGCGGAAAGAAGGGCTGTGAGGACATGGCGAGAAACCAGTCCAGTGTCTTGCTCGGCGAGGGCTCCATGATACGAGACCCTCAGGGAATCGGGGCTTGCCGGTCCCAGCTTGGCGAGGACTTTGCCAAGTGCAGTCGCAAGATTCAGATACGGTCCGATCTGGGCCAAGGCTGCGGCATCGAGGGATGGCATGTTGATGGCATTCCGAATCTCCCCGGTTGTCAGAAAGTCCCGGATCTGCTCAGCAACCTGAATACCTACATTCTCCTGCGCTTCTGCTGTAGAGGCGCCAAGGTGTGGGGTAAATGCGATGTGCTTTTCGCAGGAAAACAGGGGGTGATCTTCGGATGGAGGTTCGTTCTCGTAGACGTCCAGAGCGCAACCGGCAATGTGACCGGTATCGATTGCGGTCTTGAGGGCATCCTCATCGATAAGTCCTCCCCGGGCGCAATTTACTACCAGTCCACCCTTATTCATCAGAGCCAGGCGCTCGGCGTTAATGATGTGCCTGGTGTCATCGGTCAGAGGCACATGGAGGGTAACCACATCAGCTCCATCGAGCACTGCATCGGGCGAATCTGCCAGTTCGATCTTTAGCTCATCGGCCCTCGCCTGCGTGAGAAAAGGGTCAAAAGCGACAACCTTCATGTTGAATCCCTGTGCTCTTTTAACAAACTCACTTCCAATCCGGCCCATACCGATCACAGCAAGGCGTTTCCCATTCATTTCGATACCCGAGAAGGCTTTCCTTGCACTTTTGAAATCACCATCGAGACCGCCAGCATGAGCTGGTGCGATATTACGAGCGGTAGCAAGCATGATGGCAAAGGCGTGCTCCGCTGTCGATACCGTATTGCCCGTAGGAGTATTCATGACAATCACTCCATGAGCACTTGCTGCTTCCCGATCGATGTTATCAACACCGACTCCTGCGCGGCCGATGGCCCGGAGCTGGGAGCCACGAGCGATGACCTCGGCATTCGGCTTGGTTTGGGATCTGACGATAAGTGCGTCGTAGTCCCCGATAATTTCCATCAGCTTGTCGGGCTGGGAACCTAGATCGGGGATAAAGTCGGCAGAAATGTCGGGGTGGTCGTTCAAGAGGTCGACCCCATGCTCGCTGATGGGGTCCGCGACAAGGACACGGTGACTGGCCATTGGATTGTGGTGGACTTATGCCAGACAGCACGGAAAGGCAAGGACATGACGGTTCTTCCGGCTTTAAGGACTCCTGCGGTCCGGTTTTGGTCTAGAAAGACGCGTGAAATCACGAAACTGGGCGAGGTGAGCGGCCACGATCTGCCCATGGCGTCCCAGATGAAGGCCGATGGGTTTTTCTCGCTTGGGTGCCTCCTCGCTTGACGCTGGTGGGAGGTCTGGAAGAGTCCCGCCTGTGAGCGACGACCAGAGACGACAGTATTCCTCGAAAGTACTGGACGGCCCAGACAGGGCACCCAGCCGTGCGATGCTATATCCGGTTGGCTTTAAGAGGGAGGACTTTGATAAGCCTCTCGTTGGAGTGGCCTCCACCTGGAGTCAGGTGACCCCGTGCAACATGCATATTGACCGGCTTTCTCGCGAATCGGCGAAAGGCGTAGACGCGGCTGGTGGGAAAGCGGTGATATTTAACACCATCACGATCTCGGATGGTATTTCCATGGGGACTGAAGGAATGAAGTACTCGCTCGTCAGCAGGGAGGTTATCGCAGACTCGATTGAAACTGTGGTTGGCTGTGAGGGAATGGACGGGGTGATCACGATCGGGGGCTGCGACAAGAACATGCCGGGCTGTATCATTGGAATGGCACGCTTAAATCGGCCTTCAATTTTCGTCTACGGGGGAACCATCCTTCCGGGGTGCTCAGTGGTTCAGGGGGAAGAGAAATCGCTCGATATCGTTTCAGTTTTTGAAGCAGTGGGGAAACACGCCAGCGGCGAGTATTCGGATGCAGATCTGCAAGCGGTCGAGGAGAGTGCTATCCCGGGGGAAGGTTCGTGCGGAGGCATGTATACTGCAAATACCATGGCGAGTGCGATTGAGGCTCTCGGTATGAGTCTCCCAAACAGTTCGGCGCAGGCTGCCGTCGGAGAAGACAAGATGCGGGATTGCTTCGATGCAGGAGCGGCCGTGCTCACAATGCTTGAGAAGGGCATTACTCCGCGTCAGATCATGACTCGAAAGGCCTTTGAAAATGCCATTACTCTGGTCATTGCGCTCGGGGGTTCTACCAATGCCGTTCTGCATCTTCTCGCGATGGCGCATGCCGCAGAGGTGCCGTTGAGCATTGATGACTTTACAGAGATCGGAAAGCGGGTGCCAGTAGTCGCAGATCTCAAGCCCAGCGGTAAGTTCGAGATGGCCCCTCTGGTGGATATTGGCGGCACCATCCCTCTGATGAAGATGCTGCTCAAAGGAGGCTTGCTTCATGGTGACTGCCTCACTGTGACCGGTCGCACAATGGCAGAAAATCTGGCTAATTCAGACATCGAGTATCCTGACGACCAAGTCATTATCCGGCCCTTGGATAATCCCATAAAGGCGGACAGTCACCTGCGGATCCTCTATGGCAATCTGGCCCCCGGCGGGTCCGTGGCGAAGATCTCAGGGAAGGAAGGTCAGGCCTTCACAGGGCGTGCCCGCGTATTTGAGTCAGAGGAAGGTGGAATGCAGGCGATCCTCGAGGGAGAAATTGTTGCCGGGGACGTGATCGTCATTCGGCGCGAGGGCCCCAAGGGGGGGCCGGGAATGCGTGAGATGCTTGGCCCAACTGCGGCTGTCATGGGCAGAGGACTGGGCGATAGTGTGGCCCTGATAACCGACGGCCGCTTTTCCGGGGGAAGTCATGGCTTCGTAGTTGGCCATATCACTCCCGAGGCCTTCGAAGGAGGTCCTATCGGGCTTCTTGTGGAAGGGGATCAGATTACGATCGACGCAGTTGCAAACAAGATCACAGTGGATATCAGTGACGAAGAAATGGAAAGACGTAAAGCGTCCTGGAGACGTCCTGAACCCCACTATCGGCGCGGAGTTCTGGCGAAATATGCAGCCTCTGTTACCTCTGCCAGTGAAGGGGCAGTTACAGATAAGAATCTCTAGGATTCAGCGGCAGACAGAGTCTACTTCTCAGGAGTCTTTTCGGGAAGAATGGCCATTTGGGCCGCATTGGCTTTTGCCAAATACTTTTTCGCCAAGGCGTTTATCTCCTCTAGCTTGATCGAGGCATAGTCCTTATCGCGCTCGCGTGCCCAGTCGAGCCGGTAGGGCTCAGATTGAGATTGGGCCATCACGGTATTAAGCCAGTAACCGTTATCCCTGAGGGTTTTTTCAAGATTGGACAGAATGGGTTTCAGTGCTCGATCCAGTTCGTCCTGGGTTACCCCCTCGGATCCGAGTTGGAGGCCCATTTCGTGAATCAGTCCCGTGACCTTTTCTACATCTTCGGGAGCGCCTATCGACATTGCCATCAGGTTCCCGTAGTCAAAGACCATGCTCGAACTCGCATGAGCCTGTGGGCTGTAGGTTGCTCCAAGTTCCTCCCGGAGCTTGGTTCTCAACCGGTCGTCCAGGATTGTAGCGAGCACGTTCAGGCGACGCAGTTCTCCGATTTTTTCCCGCACCGGAGGAATTTTCCATCCAACAACGGAGGCTGCCTGTGGAATTTTAGAGGTGTAGGTGAATTTCTTGGTGACCGGCAGGGAGGGAGTCTGAATCTCTCGTTCCTTGCTCAGGGCCGGCTTGGTGCTGGATCTCGCGGGGAGTGCGCCAACCGTTTTGAGCAAAAGAGGAATTGTTTCCTCGATATTGAAATCCCCGACGAGGCTGATTTCGAGATAGGCGTTCTCAAATTCTTCGTCGACCCATGCCTTGACGTCGGAAGCTGTATATTTGGAGAGGATCTTGGCGTCAGGTTTGGCAAAGCGCCCATCACCACCACGGGACCATTCCTGCATCTCGGCCATCGCTCCGCTGATTGTAAACTGCAGCTGGGAGCTCATCATGGGCAGCATCTTACGAAATTGCCGCAGAGCCTCCTCTCGATATCCAGGGTCAGTAATTCTCGCGCAAACAAGCTGTAGTTGCATTTCAAGATCCTCCTGGGTTGTGCTTCCATCGACGGTAAAGGCATCCTCATCGACTCCGAGGCTTGCTCCTACATTCCGCCCCGCAGAGATTCTTTTGAGGTCGTCACTACTGTGTTTCCCAAGACCTCCGGCGTTGAGAAGAACCGTCGAGAACATATCCAGACTCGGCTTATCGACGGGTTGGGTCAGCTTGCCGTTCCCGAACCTGCCATGCACACTGATGGAGTTTTTCTGGAAATCCGTGGTCTTGAGGTTGACTCGGACATTGTTGGAAAGGATCAATTGGGTAATCCCAAGATCGTTAACCTCGCGTCTGGACGTTATTGTTCCAGCACTGCCAAAATCAGTATAAGCGAAGGATACCTCTGCTTTCTTTTTCGGCGGATCAACCTTTACTGCCTGACTTTCCTTGTAGAGAGCGGTCAGAATGCTGGCCCCATCTTCAGGAGCACTTTTTGAGGTAAGGGTGATCGTCAGGTCCCGGTTTTTCCAGAAATCACGCAGGGCTTCATGGCACTTTTCTGGCGTGAGCGACTCAACAGCAATTTTGGTAATACGCAAGGACTCCGATGGACTGTTAAAGACGCGCTTCTCATTGATACTGTTAACGAGGCCCATGGCTAACGAGGAGGACTGGCGGGTATCGGCTCTCTTGACGGCCTGCTCTGCCTGATTGATGATGGCTGCTTTAGTCTCGTCTAGTTCTGCGGTGGTAAATCCGTGTTCCAAGGCTCGTCGGAGCTCCTGCTCCAGGACGGGAACCGCCTCTTTCCACTTTCCCTCTACAGCGGTGACATCAATCGAACCGAATTCGATAGCATTGAACCATTCAAAGCATCCTGCGCTACCCGAGGAGATCGGTGAACCCTCCTCCTTGGCGAGGATTTCAAATCGGCGACCAATGATTGAGTTTGCAACGCTTAGAGGGTAGCGCTCCACCCTGTTTGAGACGCTGTCTGACTCAGTCTCAAGTTCCTGCACGAAGCCTAGTGCTAAGTCGTCACTCTTAACTTCTTTATCCGAAAATACTGCCGCCTTAAATTTGAATCCCTCAGGGATTGTTCCCAAGTTTGGCGCATCTCCCGGTTGCTCCGGATTCTTCATCGACGCAAACGTCTCAATAATCCGTTTTTTGTATACCAGCGGATCAATGTCCCCCACTACGATGAAGGTCATATTGGTGGGGGTATAGTAACCCTCGTAAAATGATGTGAAGCGATCTCGCTGGGCTTCCTTAATGACTTTCTCGGTGCCAATAGGAAAGCGGTGAGTGATCAGAGAATCAGGCAGCAGGAAGCTGAATTGCTGCTCCATGAGGCGCATCTCAACGGAATCTCTTGATCTTTTCTCGGAGAGAATGACCCCACGCTCCTTATCAATTTCCTTAGGGTCAAGTAGAGCGCCATCACCAAAGTCTCTCATGACATCGAAACCGAGCTTCAGCGTTTCCTCCTCAATGTTTGGAAGATCGAGCATATAAACTGTCTCATCGAAGGAAGTGTAGGCGTTTGCGTGAGATCCAAAGGCGATTCCGAGACGCTGCATTTGGCCAAGCAGGTTTTCTACGTCCGGGAAATTTTTACTGCCATTGAAGAGCATATGCTCAAGAAAGTGAGCCAGTCCGCGTTGATTATCTGCCTCATGAAGAGATCCCGCGGCAACATGGAGTCGCAGGGAGACCCGGCCCGGAGGTTCAGCGTTCCTTCGAATCGCAAAACGCATTCCGTTATCAAGGGTTCCAAATTCTACCTCGGGGTCGACCGCGATGTCGCTGTCCTCATGAGGCCATGAAGCCGACTTGGTCTCCTTTGCGGAGAGAGAGGCACTTCCTCCCAGAGTAAGGAGGAGAGAAAGAAAGAGAATTTGCTTCTTCATTGCGGGATGATGGTTGGTTCTTCAGAAAACTTTGCAATGATGAAACGGCACCGGGCGTGAGGATTGTGCAAAATGCATTGCATTCCTCACTTGCGGGTGCTTCTCTTCCCGCCCGATTTCCCGGCGCACGTGGCGGAATTGGTAGACGCGCTAGATTCAGGTTCTAGTGAGTGAATAACTCGTGGAGGTTCGAGTCCTCTCGTGCGCACCACTGTTTTTGTTGGGTCGAAATTCTATCAAAGGCTTGATTTTCTCCTAAAGGCCTTGGCGTGGGGCCTGTCCTATGGATGTTGAGAAGAATGATGAGGCCTCACTCTTTCTCCGTTCTTACCTACTGTCTCCTCCTCTGGTCTCCCGTGCTGTCGGTGTCAGGTCAGAGTAATGATGATCACGAGACCTTGCGGGTGTTTATTTTTGCAGGCCAGTCAAACATGGTGGGCTCTGATTCTAAGGTGGGAGATATCAAGCGCTTCCCACCGTATGCCGGTCTGGAACATCCGCAGGAAAAGGTCCTCTTCAATTACTGTATCGGCCGGGAGAATAAAAGGCGATCAGAGGGATGGGTGGCACTTCAGCATATCAATAATGTGGTTGGTCCGGAACTGAGTTTTGCCCGTAAGGTAACGAGGCATATCAAAGCCCCTGTCGGTATCATCAAGGTTGCGGCTGGAGGAACTCATCTTGGGGGAGATTGGAATCCCGATGATCCCATTGGGTTTAAGATGTATCCCCTCGCGCTGGAGACCATCCGGAACGCTTTGGCCGAGCTGGACGANAAGGGAATCAAATACCGTCTAGAAGGGTTCATGTGGCATCAGGGCGAGAACGACATGTTTAATGGCGATTACATGGAATCCTACGGCAAGAATCTAAAGAGGTTTCTCGCCAGTTGGCGCCGCGACCTCAAGACTCCAGGTCTCAAGTTCTACATCGGGGAGCTGTGTACTAAGACGATCTGGGGAATGGACCTTCGGCCCCGCATGTATGCTATCAGTCTTGGCCAGCGGGAGGTTACCTCGACCGATCAACGGGCAGAGTATGTAGCTACTTCCCATGTGGGAGCAGAGATCGGTCGGCCAGTCGGCCTGCACTACCACTATGGAACTCTTGGACAATTGCAGCATGGGGAAAGCTATGCTACCGCCTATCTACGTACGATTGGCCTCGCCGTCAGGTCACCCCGACCCTTGAAAAAATGGCCTTATGCAAAGGGAAGTGAGGTCAAACTCTTTATTCTTGCCGGTCACCGCAATATGGAAGGGGAGCGTGCCTTCGTGCAGGAACTGAAGACGCTCAAGGGAGGCGCAGTCCTGCTCAAAGACAATCCGAGGATCGCTTACAAATACGATCTCGGTGGAGGATACCACCGGTCACGGGGGTGGGAGCCGCTCGGGCTCACCGGCTATTATGATACCTTCGGTCCCGAGCTGAGTTTTGCCCGGAGGCTTGCGGGAAACATCAGAGAGAACATTGCCATCGCCAAGTTCGCCCACAGCGGTTCACAGATCATCGACTGGACCCCGGAGGGCAGCATGGCAAAGAGCCGGCACCTTTATCCGAAGTTCATCCAATTTGTGGAAGAGTCAGTCAGTGAGCTTTCAGCAAAGGGGCACAAGGTCGAAGTTGCAGGGATCTTTTACCATATGGGTGAAAACGACATGTCCTTCCACCCCTACCGGAAGGAGGCGGCAGACCGGGTTCAGGCCATCGTCACCCAGAGCCGCAAGGATCTGAAGGAGCCTGGACTGAGGTGGTTCGTAAGCCAGCAGCTACCGACAGATGTTGAGAACCTCAACAAGCTTGATGTGGTAGGTGACGTGGCTGCAGTCGCGGCTTCAGATCCCAAGCTCGTCCACCTGAAGGCCTTCAACCTGCCACCTCAGGAAAAGATGCTCGTAATTACCACGGACGGCATCGTTCAGCTGGGGGAATTTCTGGCTCAGTCCTACCTGAGAAACCGGTAGCACAGGGACGATGAGATTACGCTGTAGCTGCATTGTTTTGGGTGGAGGAAACGCCATGTGATCTGGGTGGAAGATGAAAATAGAACCCTGCGTCAACTACAGAGCATCAGAAGAGGCCTTAGCTGGTCACAGGGGAGTGGCTGCCCGATCATCTCAAGACTTTCCCGGTTTACTTCTCACCTTACCTGAGGCGACAATTATCGCTCCTTTCCGAGATCGTCTTTCCACGGATGCAACTCCTTACTCCCATCGGCAAGCTTATGCAGGCGCACAGCATCATAGAGTTCTCCATTGGCCATGAAGGCTCGGTAGGTTAGCCAGTCATCTTCAACATCAATAACCTGAAAGAACGGGGTCTTGACTGCCTTCCGGGCGAGGAGGACTCCTTCAGGCTTGTAAGTGTTCCACCCGTCCTTCCGAAAGTCATACATCTTCGGGCCGCTGACCGAGTTCACATAAAGTGACTTGATCTTGCTGCTTTTGGTATCGCTCATGCGCACCGGGGTATGCCCGCGGGCATAGGTGTGATCGTGGCCTTGGAGGAGAAGGTCTACCTTGTATTTGTCGATGACAGGCTTGAGCACCTTCCGGTTGGTGGCATTGTCTCTCCCGGCCCCTGACGAGAACATCGGGTGGTGCATCGTCACGATGGTCCACTTGCTGGTGTTTTTGGAGAGAACCTTTTCAAGCCACTTGGCTTGAGTCTCAATCTCCCGGTTGGAGTTCAGCGCAATGATTCGCGCTCCCTGGTAAGTGAGGGTATATACGGTTTCTGCCAGAGAATTGGGCAGATCACCTGCGGGTGGAAGAGAGAATTGCGACCGCCACTGGATGGCGAGTTGCTTTCCCTTGTCTACCCCGTCGATCTTGAGATTGGTGTACTCATGATTTCCCGAAACGGGGATCGAGGGCACCGACGAGTGAATCCATCCTCCCGCCTTGAACCATTCAGCCCATTCCCGATCCTTGTGAGCGGTATTGACAAGATCTCCCGCATGGATCGAGAAAGCGGCATGGGGGGCCTTCTTGTAGGCGGCCCTGATGATTCGTGACCAGAAGGACAAAATCGAGTTCTGGGCATCTCCAAAGTAGAGAAAGGAGAAGGGTGCCGCCTGAGCCTTGGCCGTGCGAAACTGAATCCACTCGCTCCACCGGTCCCCGCTGCCGACCCTGTAAGCGTAGAGGGTGTCCGGTTTCAGGTCTGAGAATTCAACGGAGTGGTAGTGGACGACCACCTTGGCGGGATCGACAAGTTCGAGCTTCTCGGTCCGGGCCTTGTAGCTCTTTGCACCTTCGTCGAAACGTGCCTTGGGCAGAGCAAGCGCGATTTCTGCTGAGGCCTCCTTGACGGAAGTGTCGGTGCGCCAGGTCACGGATTGGCTGGTAGCGGTGTTTCCCGTCCAGGTCAGAATGATTCGGTCGGGATCGGGGCTGGCCTGCTCCCAGTGACGTAACTTGTGCTCAGGGTGGGCGACCAGCTGGCAGGACAGAAGGGACAGAAGGGGCAGGAGGGGCAGGAGGGAGAAAATTCGGAGTTTCATGGGGAGTATACCGGCAACAACAGACTAAATGNATGAGCTCGTCTACCTTTTAACGGCTTTCGGGTGCGTGTTCGTTGGTTACTCTTCAGGTCCGCTGAAGAGCTTCCGGAGATGAGCTTCGGGGAGGGGCTGTGAAAATTTTGATACCAAGAAGGTTGCGGCGAGGGAGACAGCCTCCCCGATTGCGGCGCAGGAGTGGGGATTGGGCCCTTCATTATGAATCCATGTCGCCAGAGAATAAATGCTCCCACACTGACCGAACCATTCCGGATTAATCCACTGGGAGTGCAGGACAACGAAGACAATAAAGCCGGATGCGAGTCCTGCATAGGCGCCGGCCCTTGTTACGCCTTTCCAGAGGGCTCCCATGACAAGCGGTCCGGCGAAAGCAGCCATCAGGCCGCCGATACCAATCCAGATGATGAGGGCAATATTGGTATCCATCAGGCNNCACGCCATCACCATTGTCAGCAGGAGCACGATGATTGTGGTTACCCTGCTGATCTTGAGGACCTGCCGGTCGAGGCGTGTCCCAGTGGGAGGATTTCTGAGGCGGGGAGAGATGGTGAGNCGGTAGAGATCATTCGCCACGATTTGTGACGTGGACACCACCAACCCATCAGCCGTCGACATGATGGCAGCAAGTACGCCCATGCCGATGAGGGCTGCCAACCATGTGGGGAAGACCTCGATNAAGAGAAGGGGAAGAGCCTGATTGGTCGTGGCATCTTCCTCGAGAAGGGCTCCGCCGAGGAGTCCGCGNGCAAGGAGCCCACCAACCACCATCATGCCAAGAACCATCCCGAAACTGAAGGCTAGTTTGAGGAACGTTCCCTGCCTGCTGAGATCCCGGAGAGCCCAGAGCTTGTTCCCGAGGTGAGGCAGGAGACCGAGAGGAATACATGCAAAAAGGATGGCGATGATCGACCACCAGGAATGGGTGAGTGCGGAGCTGGGGTTCACTGCCTCGACAAGGCTGGGTTCCTGTGCCGTGAGGTTGCTCCACAGNTCGGAAAAGCCNCCATCGAGCCCTGCTCCGAATGCGACCAGTAGAATGACGGTCGTGGCAACAAGGANCATCATCATGCCTTGAATCCCATCGGTGAGNATATCCGCGTGCGCCCCGCCCATGACAACGTAGAACAGCAATACTACGGTTGTGATGATCAGGGCCCAGAACGGGCTGAGNCCGAGCATAGTCTCGAACATCACGAGCCCGGAAACAAGCTGCCCGGCCAGGTAGAAAAAAAGGACCAGGGAAAAGAGTGAGACCATGATCCGGATNCCATCTGATTGGTATCGCCGTCCCAGATATTCAGCGATGGAACGGCACCCGAGCCGGTTTCCAGACTTTGCGATCAGACGCATTGAGATCAGAACTCCAAAATAGACTCCGATCGGATAAAGGAAGCCGCCCCAGACACTGGCGAGACCCAGTTCGTAGGCAAGGCCGGGACCTCCGAGGAAAGTCGCGCCGCTGGCGGTGGTGGCGGCAAAGGCGAAAGCGAGAAATACCGGTCCATATCCGCCACGAGCGGTGGCGAAGTCGTCGGCATTACGGANCCGGNGGGACCCGAGGACTCCAATCGCCAGCATTAGCGCGATGTAAAGGAAAAGGAAAATCCACGACCATGTGATGATATTCACNGANTATTTTCAGGGTTCACATCGGGACAGGCCCAGCACTCATCTGCCAGAGAGAGAACCAACACCAAGGCTATCAGGTAGCTACGGAGGTCAGCATTGCCTGGAGTGCCTTGGCAGAAGCCTTGAGTGCCTGCTCTTCCTTGGGCCAGAGCTTCAGCTCGAGGTGCTTTTCAACCCCGGTTCGACCCACCACGGAGGGAACACTGAGGCAAACATCCTTGAGTCCGTAGGCTCCGTCCTGAAGAGAGGCAACGGGAAGGAGCTGTTTTCGGTCAAGAGCGATTGCGTGAATGACCTCGGCCATGGTTGCGCCGACCGCCCATCCGGCACCTCCCTTGCGGCTTATCACTTCCGCTCCACTTTTCTTGGTTCGCTCAAAGATGGTGCGTTGAAAATTCGCGTCGCAGCCTTTGACTTCCGTCAGCGGTAGTCCTCCGACCGTGGCCGACGACCACAAGGGCAGCATAGTGTCGCCATGCTCACCAAGAATGAGAGCTTTGACCTGCGTCGGAGCAAGATCAAGGTCGGAAGCGATCAGTGAGCGGAAACGGGCGGTGTCCAGCATTGTGCCCAGTCCGATAACCTGTCCAGGAGGGAGATCCAGGAAACTGACAGCGAGATGAGTCAGGATGTCAACCGGGTTTGAGACCACAAAGACGATGGCATCATCCTTCATGCCGGCCGCCTTGATGCTTCCAATGACCTCGGAGAAGAGACCGACATTCCGGTTGATGAGATCGAGACGGCTCTCGTCCGGTTTCCGTCGCAGGCCGGCTGTGATTACAAAGATGTCGGAGTCCTTGGCGCGGTCATAATCACCCTCGTAAATACGCTGGTCCGCAAGCGACGATGCGCCATGGAGCAGATCCAGTGCTTCACCCTCAGCCATTTTCTGGTTGGCATCGAGAAGCTGAATTTCGGAGACGATTCCCGCACATTGCAGGCAGAATGCCGCATTGGATCCAACCCGGCCGCCTCCTCCGAGGATAGTAACTTTCATGGGTAAAATTTGTTTTAGTGCATCGGTGGCGCTGCTCAAGCGTCGAGATCCACTTTTCTGCAGGTATTTTGAATGGAGAGGGTGACGGAGTATCTCTCGAGTGTGCTGGAGCCCTCTGGGAGATGAGGTCAATCCTTCGCCTTCTTTCCAAGCCGAGCTCCGTATTCATTGGTCGGATCCCGATACATTGAGTGCAGATGATTGTGGGGATCTCCTCCAAGATCCTGCCCAGCGTATTCGATAATCACACTTGGTCCCTGAATTCGGTAGGAAAAATCACCACCCTTTTCTCCGGGTCCCCACCACGCAAATCTCATCTGGTCTATTTCGGTTTGAAGTTCTTTCAGTCGGTATTCGGCATGCGTGCCCGGGAGATCACCCACATACGATTTCAGGACGTTCATCAGAATCGCGCGCTGCTTATCCTTGAGATTTTTGCAGGACAGTCCCAGAGGATCAGGAACAAAGCCATCCCTGCCNGCTGCCGCTACCAGATTGGCCCGTTTTGGACGGATGGAAGCCTGTTTCTTCTGGGATGCGGTAAGCGCCTGGAAAAGCGCCAGGCCCGTTGGGGCCTCTTTCTCCATGGGCACGATCTTTTTGCCCGCGAGTTGAAACTCCCGCGGCTGTGTTCCAATGAAGGTTGGCGACATCGACATACGCTCGCCGTGGAAAGCCAGATTGATGGCGACGTGATGTCCATCAAACTGCAGGGCCCATGGTTTGTCCGGGGATGGCTCGCCAAAGATCGCCAGCCAATAGTCTTCTGCCCCGAAACCTGGACGTCGTTGGCCATTGCGGAGGAGTCGGTCGTCGGCNAGAGGGATGTTGCGGGCTTTCCCGTAGCCTTGTGGGCTGAGAACTGCGGCAAGAAGGTCACAGGCGCTTTCCAATTGTTTTTCGTTGAGATCGCCAAGACGCACTCCTCCCTGCGGCCCCCGGGGCGGGACGTTCGTCCATTTCGATTTTTCGGGACTGTCCAAGGGCAGGGCTGCCTGAGCCCGCAGTTTCTTGTTGAGCGATGAGAGGAAGGCATTCGCCCGATTTGCCATTGTTTCCGAGTCATGGGAATCAACTTTGGTGGGCGTATAGTTCGAGAGGACCTTACTTGGAAGAGAGGGATAATTTCCTGCCGGGGCGGCAACCGATATAGAAACGGCAACGATCAGGGCAGAGGCAGTGCAAACCAGACAGTTCATAGTTACGGAATCATGTTCAGACCGGGAGGAATGTAAACCCACAATCTCGATAGCACTGGATTACTGCCGCCGGGAACTACTTTTTTCTACCGGACGATCTCGATATGACACAGAGTCCGCTCCAAGCCTTTTCAGCGGGATACGATCGTGAAACCTTCAAAAACCGACAGCCTCTTGGTGCTTCTCCTGCGCGTTGGAGCCTTCCTGTGCCTTGCAGGATGGACGTGGGTTCATTTCTACTGGGAAGGCCCCTACGGAGTGTTGCTGTGGCAGGAATCAAGTCACGCGCTGGCAGAGCGATTGGGAATTGACTGGGATAGGTTTGTTGGAACAGGAGCCAATGATGGACTCGTGCAAGAGTGGATCGGGTGGACAGGCTGGCTTTATCTAGCGGTGACCATACTCACCGTGACCGCTCGAGAGAAATCATATCTCCAGATGGTGGGCTTGATGGGAGGAGGAGCCCTTCTGGCGATTCTGGCCTACGCTCGATTCGTAGGGACACAGCGTCAGCTTCCAATGCTGGTGGAGCACGGCGGTCAGGTTCTAGCGCCGGTTCTCTTGATTCTGGTGTTACATATGGGAGCCCGTCATCGGGTGACAATCGCGGCTGCCATGGTGGCAATGATTATGACTTTTATTGGTCACGGGTGCTACGCGCTGAATCTCTGGCCTATGCCGGCAAAGTTTTTAGCGATGACAACCGAGATCCTGGGAGTGGAGCATGAGACGGCGACCACCTTGCTCTGGTGGGCAGGGATACTCGACTTTATTGTGTGTGTGGGAATCTTCCTCAAGGTTTCGCGCCGTTCCTGCGCCCTTTATGCCGCCATATGGGGGTTTCTGACAGCGATAGCGCGGCCGGTGGCGGGAATGTCTCTCAGCCTCAATTACTGGGGTGCAGATCTATTTATTCACGAGGCGGTCTTGAGAGCTCCGCATTATCTTATTCCCCTTTATCTTTTTCTTGTCTGGCGTCGCCAGGATGAGGTTGAGACGTTAAGAGAAGATTCTGAAGCTGGGACCGGGCCTGATGGGCCCCAGACGGTCGGTCCGAGCAAGAGGACTGGTTTACCTATCGATTGAAATTCAACACGCACTCAGATGAAGTTTATTAAATGGCTCATGATATCCGTTCTTGTCGTCCTGATCGCCGGCGTCGCGGTCTCCCAGCAAAAAAACCAGAAGAGAAAAGGACGGGCGGTTCTCTCTGTTCCGAAAGTTGCAAAAAAGGATCTTATCTGTTTCGCGCTATATACGGTTCATGACAATATTTTGAAGCTGACAGCCCAGCTTTATCCTCTCGCTGCAGGCGACAGCCGGATTGTGCGTCTGGAGATCCGGAAGGAGGGTGAATGGGTCGAAGTTGCTCGCACCGCGGCCATTGAGCCCGGATGGACGGCCCCCTTCAGGGTGGAAAAGTGGAATGATTCGAAAGCACACGAATACCGTGTTGTTCACGCGGCGGGTTCGACCTACTCGGGAACGATCCGGAAGAACCCGGTGGATAAGGGTGAAGTAGTGGTGGCTGCTTTTACGGGAAACTCCATTCACCCAGCTCATGGTGGAGATATCTCGAGAAAGGATATCATCGAAAATGTGAAGAGGATCGACGCTGATGTGCTTTTCTTTGCGGGAGACCAGGTTTACGACCACTTCAAGCATTATGCTGGATGGCTGAAATTTGGTCGGGATTTTGGCGAGATCATCAAGGACCGACCAACTGTTTGCCTTCCCGACGATCACGACGCCGGGCAGCCGAATCTCTGGGGGGAGAGTGGCAAGGTATCGACTCTCGGAGGTGCATCGGACGGAGGATATTCCCGGCCTGGGGTTTATGTTCAGGAGGTCGAGAGGGCGCAGACCAGCCATTTTCCTGATCCCGTTGATCCCCATAAGATCGGGCAGGGCATCGGCGTCTGGTTTACCAACCTGAACTGGGGGAATGTTGATTTCGCAATCCTCGAGGATCGTAAATTCAAAACCGGCCCCGCCGGGCGCGTTCCCAAGCAGGGCCCTCGACCAGACCATATCCGCAATCCGGAATATGATCCTGCAAGCGTTGATGTGGATGGGGCTATCATGCTGGGTGAGCGCCAACTGAAGTTCCTCGATCGCTGGTCACAGGACTGGACCAAGGCCGAAATGAAGGTCGCACTCTCGGCTACAATTTTCTGCGGAGGAGCGCATATTCATGGGGGTGCCAATGGACGACTCCATGCCGATATGGATTCAAATGGCTGGCCGCAGTCGGGTCGGAGCCGGGCCCTTTCGGCACTGCGAAAGGGTTTTGCCTTTCATTGTGCTGGAGATCAGCACCTCGCGACGATTTTCCACCACGGGCTGGAGAACCACCGAGATGCCATCTGGTCGTTTTGTGTCCCTTCAATCGCAAATTTATACCTGCGGTGGTGGGAGCCACTGAAGCCTGGGGCGAATCGTGAGGCTGGGGCCCCGGACTACACCGGGGATCACCTCGACGGCTTTGCAAACAAGGTCACGAACTATGCCGCTGCCAACCCGGAGAAAAAGCCGGCTGGAAATCTTCTCAATACCCGTTCTGCCGGGTTTGGTGTTGTTAGACTGAATACAAAGAAGCGGGAAATCACGATGGAGTGCTGGCCTCGAAATGTCGACCTCACTGATCCTGCGGCCAAGCAATACGCCGGATGGCCTCGGACGATCTCGCAGTTTGACAACTACAATCCGCCCTCGTGGGGTAAACTTGGAACTATTACCTTCGACGTCGAAAATCCTGTGGTTCAGCTCATNGACGATATTTCCGGCGAGATTCTTTACACCGTGAGAGCTCACGGGAAGACGTTCAATCCAGGTGCGCCGAAAGGAAGATCATTTACGATCAAGGCCGGAAAGAGCCAGCCTTCTACGGTCATTCTGAAGAAGGCTGAGGTGGGTGCGGGCGCCCGTTCTATCCGTCTTAAGTAATCGATCGCGGGGATCAGACAGATGAGGACCACACCGAAATTTCGACTGCCTTACTGGTCGGGGTATTGGACTCCCGGGCGGTTGAGTCGATGGGAATGAGAGGATTAGCTTCGGGAAAATATGCAGCAGCACTACCTCGGGGAATTTCGTACGGTATGGCGTAGAAGGACTGCACTGTGCGCTGCTCCCCCTGCCAGTGACTGGTGATATCAACCAAGCTTACTGGCGTAATTCCCCTCTCCTTCATGTCGTCTGGATTCATGAAGAGAACCCGGCGCCCAAGTCCGACTCCCCTGTAGCGGTCGTTAAGACCATAGACCGTAGTGTTGAACTGATCATGACTCCGCAGTGTCTGCAGAATCAGATGGCCCTCGCGGACCTCGAATTGCTCGAAAGGCGCCGCTGAGAAAGAGGCCTTTCCGTCGGGAGTGTCCCAGATTCGTTCTTTTGCGCCGTTGGGCAGGTAGAAGCCCCCGTCTCTTCTCGCCCGCTCATTGTAATTTTCAAACCCCGGCACCACC
The DNA here is from genome assembly GCA_002709915.1 of Roseibacillus sp. Classification (GTDB taxonomy): domain Bacteria; phylum Verrucomicrobiota; class Verrucomicrobiia; order Verrucomicrobiales; family Akkermansiaceae; genus Roseibacillus_B. The sequence continues at coordinate 31,286 of PARF01000011.1, forward strand.
CGTTCGATGGTTTCCCGGATGTGGTCGTAGTTGTCACGAAATCGCTTCCAGTCAACCGAGGTCCGACCGGCGAGAGTAGCCTCGGCGAGGCAGGAAATGATAGACGTCTCAGAACGTAATGCAGGTGAGGCAGGTTCAAGACTGCCTCGAGACCTTTGAACTACTCCCATGGAGTTTTCACATGTGACGAATTGAGGCCCCGATTTTTGCTCGTCATGCTCTGAGCGTCCCAAGCANGGGAGAATCAGGCCGACCTTTCCGGTGTGAAGGTGCGAGCGGTTGAGTTTGGTGGCAATGTGAGCGGTCAGGCGACAATTCTCGAGGGCGGCAGAAGTAAAATTCGTGTCGGGGGCGGCCTGCAGAAAATTTCCTCCCAAGGCGAGAAATACCTGCCCCGGGTTCTGGTGCATGGACAGGATCGCATTGACGGTGTCATGGCCATGCTCTCGCGGGCACCGGATACCAAATTCTCGGTCGAGAGAGGCAAGAAATGGTTCTGGCATCCTTTCAAAAATTCCCATGGTGCGATCTCCCTGCACGTTTGAGTGTCCTCGAACGGGACAGAGCCCAGCCCCAGGTCTGCCGATGGCGCCAAGCAAAAGATGGAGGTTCGCTATTTCCCGGATCGTGGCTACCGCGTTACGGTGCTGGGTCAGGCCCATCGCCCAGCAGGTAATGAGTTTCTTCTCTCCGCGCAAAATCGTTTCAGCAAGTTTTTCAATCTTCCCACGGGAGATTGAGCATTTGTGGGTCAGATCATCCCATGATGCCGCTTCGCAGATGCTCCGGTAGGCGTCAAAATCGCGGGTATTCCGGGTGACAAATTCTTGATCAATCACCGTTCCCGGCGAGGCATTTTCACGCCGGAACAATTCTTTGCCGAGGCCCCGGAGCAGCGCAAAATCTCCATTGATTCTCACCTGCAGGTATTGAGAGGCGAGGGGAGTCGCTTTGTTAAGGAGGCCGCTTATCTTCTGAGGATGCGCAAAGCCCAGAAGTCCGGCTTCCCTGAGTGGGTTGACGGCCACGATCCGGGCTCCATTTTCGACCGCTGTCTCAAGGGCCGAAAGCATACGCGGGTGATTAGTGCCGGGATTCTGTCCGATACAAAGGATGGTGTCCGCCTCGTAGAAATCCTCAAGGGCGACTGTTCCCTTGCCGATGCCGACAGATGCCTTCAAGGCCGCTCCAGAGGATTCGTGGCACATGTTCGAGCAATCGGGAAGGTTGTTAGTCCCAAAATGTCGGACAAACAGCTGGTATACGAAGGCAGCCTCATTGCTTGCACGGCCCGAGGTGTAAAAGATCCCTTGATCTGGGCCGGGCAGAGAATTGAGCTCTTGGGCGATCAGGGCGAATGCATCATCCCACGAAATGGGTTCGTAATGGGTTGCACCCTCTTTGAGAANGAATGGTTCGGTCAGTCGCCCACGTTGGTCATGCCAGTAGTCTGATTGCTTACGCAGCTCAGCGACTGAATAGCGGGAAAAAAATTCCCNGTCGACTCGGCGCAGAGTCGTCTCGGAGGCGATCGCCTTGGCACCATTTTCGCAAAATTCTGTCTTGGCGCGGTGATCGTCCGGGTCAGGCCACGCACAGGACGGGCAGTCAAAACCATCAACCTGATTGAGGTCGAGGAGCGCTTTTGTCCCCTGCGTCGCTCCAGCTGACCGCAGAACGTGATTAAGGGACGATGCAACAGCTGCTGCTCCGGCGGCCTTTTCCTTGGGGGGAGATACCCTTGGTGGTCTTTCGGAGGCCATTCTCTTCGCACTCGCTGAATGAAGCTGTGTTGCCAGGGCATTTCCCTGCCGGGTCAGGAGATGATGTGGCGAAGACCCCGGAGCGAGNCGTCAGTTCCGGCACGACGGTCTTGGTAGAGGCATGGGTTCCTCACGATGTGCCACCGGGGAGCCCGTGGTGCGATTAATGGCTCCCAGTCTGGTGTCTTACGTCACTCGACCGGAGCCTTTCGGTGCGGGAGTATCCTATCACCACAGGGCACCTGATTGCTGCCGGCGGCTTGGGATTGTTTGACTCCCAATTGTCCTCAGGCTCCGGGAAGGAGTGACGAGATTGAAAAGGAACAGAATCTACTTGGAGACCTCGTTGGTCTTTCCTGGAACCTTGGCGTTACCTTCGATCTGGGGAAGCAGACCGGCGGCAAGCGCCTTTTTCAGGGAGTCTTCCGGTTTCCGGCTCCAGCGACGAACTGCAGCTTTGCTAAAGAGGTAGACTTTCTCTCCCTGAACTTCGACACTCGGAGATTCCGGAGTGACGACACGATCGGGATAGACCGGGCAGAACTTTTGCGGCAGGACCTTGATTTCGTCCAAGCCAAGCTCTTTTTCCATGCCCTTGAATTGAGGAAGAAGCTCGCCCATAACCTTGATGTAGTATTTTGGGGTCTGATTCCACAGCTTGACACAAGTGCCGCAGCAGAAGAGCACTTTCTTTCCCTCGAACTCGACGACTTCCTCCTCGTCGGTCTCGTCTTCGATCATAATCGGGCACAGCTTGTTCTCCGCAAGTGCCAGAGGGCTGAGGCCAAGGGACATAAGGGCAACTACGCCTAGGAATTTTTCTTTCATTGTTCAGTCAGGAATTAAGGTTTCGGTGGCGAACCTTTTGCCGTCCGCCTTGCTTGTTATACGTGTACCAATCATTGATTATTCGGTCAAACACTGAAGTTTATCGCTTTTTGCATGGATTTCTTCCCAGAGCTCGGGAAGGTAAAGGGACAATTCCACGCTAAACCTGTACAACTGGAGAGCAGACGAGCGTCTGAAATATGTCATTATTATCCCATGAACCGAAAGTTCCTACCCCTCCTCACCGCCCTGNCAGCTGCCCTCNTGTCCTGCAAGCAGGCAGACACTGGATCCAATGAACCGGCTGGTGCTGTGGAAAACCCTGTCGTCAAGGGCGAGGCGGTTACCGAAGCACAGGTTGTTGAGCATTACGCCGAGCTGGTTTCCGCGACCTACGAAGACGCCCTCGCACAAGCAAAGACGATGCAGGGTGACGTGAATGCCTTTCTCGCTGAACCGACGGCGGAACTCATGCAGAAAGCTCGTGACTCGTGGACCGCAGCACGACTGCCTTACCTGCAGACCGAAGTTTTTCGATTCTACGAGGGCCCCATTGATGACGAGGATGGGCCAGAGGGGCTCCTGAACGCATGGCCGATGGATGAGGCCTANATTGACTACGTGGAGGGAAATGCGGGTTCAGGCGTCGTTAATAATGTGGCCGAGTTCCCGAACATTGACGCGGCCCTTATAGAGTCCCTGAACGAAAAAGATGGAGAGGCCAACATCAGCTGCGGCTATCATGCCATCGAATTCCTTCTCTGGGGTCAGGACTTTTCTGCGGAAGGACCGGGGGACCGGCCTTTCACCGATTATACCACCGCTGACAACGCAGACAGGCGCGGAGACTACCTACGGGCCGTCACCAACCTTGTGGTGGAGAAGCTGGAGGGACTTGTTGCTGAATGGGCGCCTGAAAAGGACAACTATCGGGGAGAGTTTCTGAAGCTCCCCACCAGTAAGGCTCTCGAAAAGATAATGACCGGAATGTCAATGCTTAGCGGGTTCGAAATGGCTGCTGAGCGCTTGAACGTGGCTTACGACACCCAAGCGCAGGAGGACGAACACTCTTGTTTTTCCGACACCACCCACAATGACATGGTCTACGACCTCGTTGGAATCCACAACGTGTGGACAGGTTCCTACAAGAAGCTGAGCGGTCCTGGCCTGCAGGTTCTCGCTCAAGGCCTTAAGCCNGAACTTGCCGGGCAGCTTGGCTCCAAGATCGAGGATTCGGTTGCTGCCGCGAAGGCGATTCCAGTTCCATTTGACCAGGCTATCCTCGGGGAGGATGACGCGCCCGGNCGGAAAGCAATCCTCCACACGATTGAGACACTGGAGGAGCAGGCCAAACTTCTCGTTGCCATGGCTGAGGAGATGGGCTTTGGTGTGCCCATTAGCGAAGAAGANGGATGATATATGCACGTCGGTCGACTTTTCATGCACTGATCTGGCTCNTTACGGCCTCGATTGCGTGGAGTGACGATCGGTTGAGTGGAGGAGATACCACGGTCTTTGTCACCAACGACAAAGCATTTGCCCGTCCTCTTGCCAACATCAGTCGACTGACCAGACGGCAACACACCGTCGGAAATTCTTTTTTCAACCAGAACTGGGTTGCGTCCCCGGCGTCCACTACTTCCAGGGACGGGCTGGGCCATCTCTTCAACGCCCGCTCCTGCTCAGCATGCCATGTGCGTGACGGGCGTGCTGAGCCGCCNAAGAAAGGGGAAATTTCTCTCGGGCTGGTGATGAGAATCAGCCTTCCGGGTCGTCTCAAAACGGGCGGGCCGGTTCCGGATCCGGCCTACGGACTGCAATTGAGCGAGAGAGCCCTTCCGGGCCTCAAGCCGGAAGGGCACGTCCAAGTTCGGTATGAAGAATTGGGCGGAACATTCCCCGATGGGGAACCTTTCAGCCTCCGGCGTCCAATTTATGACATCGTTGATCTAGGCGCTGGTCCCCTCAGTCCAGATACGAAATTCAGCCCACGGGTAGCTCCAGCAGTTCACGGGCTAGGATTGCTGGCGGCGGTAGACGACGAGACCCTGAGAGCTCAGGCCGATCCAAACGATCTAGACGGTGACGGAATTTCAGGTAAAGTGAACACGGTGTGGGATTATGAGGGGAAAAAGCTCGTCACAGGCCGCTTTGGGTGGAAGGCGAACCAGCCCTCCCTCCGTCAACAGACAGCAGGAGCTTTCGTTGGAGATCTAGGGATAACGTCGCCCCTGTTTCCTGATGAAAATCACACAACTTCCTACGCCGAGCTCCACAAGTTCGTGAGCATGCCGAATGATGAACAGCCCGAACTAACAGCCAAAATCCTGCAGCGGGTGACGGCCTACCTTCAAACACTTGCGCCTCCAGCGCGCCGCGATGTGAGTGACCCGACTGTGAGGCAGGGGCAGAGGCTCTTCGCGGCAATGAAATGTGCATCCTGCCATACCCCGGAGCTCAAGACGGGAGATTTTCATGAGCTCGCTGAATTGCGCAACCAGACTATCCGGCCTTACACGGATCTCCTTCTTCACGACATGGGAAAGGGCCTCGCTGATGGTCGTGAAGACTTTGAAGCAAGCGGTCAGGAGTGGCGCACTCCACCACTCTGGGGAATTGGTTTACAAGAGCGGGTTAATGGCCATACGACGCTGCTTCACGATGGCCGCGCCCGCAATCTTACCGAGGCCATCCTATGGCACGGTGGAGAGGCGGAGAATTCGAGAGAGCAATTCCTAAATTCTACCAAAAAAGAACGTTTGGCGCTTCTGTCATTCCTTCAGAGCCTCTAAGGGAGGCATTGNAGGAAAGCATTAGCGCAAAACACCTCGCTCTGCTATGGTAGCGAATCGCTAATCTTCTTATTCATCGTAGAAAGCCTCATGTATTCAAAGTCATATTTCCTAAAGACTGTGTGCCTACTTGTTCTGTGCTGGGCNATGTCTACGAGGGGAGATGGAGCGGTNCTCTGGGCAGAAGCGTCCGAGGGGGACCTTTCAGGCGACTTCACTACTCCCCAACTTCTGACTGTTTCGCTGGGAGTAAATACGGTGGCAGGGCGGATGGGACAAACNGGCGACCTTGGTGCGACCAATGGAAGCGACGCTGACTACTTTTCCATTCTTGTCCCTGACGGCCTTGAAATCATGGCAATTACGGTGGACGGTTACTCTTTCTCGGGCGGAGGGAATCCAGGGAGTGGGTCTTTTCTTGCCTACGGGGAAGGTCCGGAATTTACGGGACAAGGTTTTGGCGATATCGACGGATATGTCATTTTTGCAGCGGACGCGGGGAATCTGCTCCCGGGGTTGCGTCAGGATATTTTCGGGGAAGTGAGTGAGACTTCCTTGGAAGCTGGGGAACACGCTTTCTGGCTTCAGGAGACTAACCCCACCGTGGTTGAATATTCACTGGCCTTTATGGTAGTGCCGGAGCCTACATCCCTCGGACTCGCAGCGCTGGCTCTCTGGTTCTCTCTGGGGATAAGGCGGCGATCAAAAACGATCTGACACTCGAGATAAAGCTCTTCGGGCATCACAAAGGGGCAAGGGACCGTTAGCGCGAAAGCATGGTCGATGATTTGCTCAGGGGATCGTGTATTCAGACCCCAACAGCATCACCGGCGCTCTCTCGGATGAATTCTGGGAGTTGCCTCCTGAGCTAGGTCGGATTGTTGCTTTTTTCGAGAAGCTTCCGTTCTGTTGGCTCCAAGTTGCTAATGGGGAACTTTCCTACACTTGGCTCAGCCGGTGTCCGATTGTGCTCTTGGAGGAATCTGGTCTGAGCTTCCCGGAACTGGGCCTGACTCTCAGTGATTTTGAAGTCGCTGGTGTCATAGTGCGGCGCCATCCCGTTCATGCCGGGATGGTGCGGGTCTCCATTTCTTCATCCACTGGCAGGGAGAAGGTCCTTGTGGATGCGCCCGCATGGGCAGAGGAGGCGATTTCTGAACTTTCGCGAAACGTAGTGCAGACGCACTCACTTGGTGACGATGGAGATGAAATCGAGCGTGTTTCTCGAAAGCTTTGCAAATGCTGTGATGAACGACGACGCAAGACCCAGCAAGAGGGGGAGAGTCACCCGCTGTATCATCTTCTGTCGACAGCCAGCCTCAGTGAGNGCGGTCTCCGGATCGACGTTGAGGGAGAGCTTTTTTGCTTCAGCACTCATTTTGACCCGCTCAATTACGGACAGGATGAGGGGAAAATGTTCCTTGGTGCTTCACGCTCGAAACTGACTCTCGACCTATCTGAGTTTTTCCGTGCGGTGGCACGAGTTGATACCGTCGAGCAGGCCAGATGCTCGATTATCGACTGCTATCACTCATATGGGGATCTTCTCCTCTCTGTTTCACAGGAGGGAGATGATCTCTATGAGCTCTGGAGCTCAATGGCTAAGCAAGCCGGATCCGGAAGGTAAACAGGCTCCAAATCCCACACAATTGATGTTGGAAAGATACACTCGACNTCAGCAATCATAGTAGAAAACCATAGGCACGTGCACGCTCAAGCTGTCTTTTCTCTCTTGTTCCTCAGCCTATGCTTCGGTGGGGCTGCTGAATCCAGCCCAGCTCTTGGTGAAGGATTGGGTTCATGGCCAGGATTCCGAGGACAAGGCAACAGTATTACGCACGATGAGAAACTTCCCCTCAAGTGGAGTGATGAAGACGGTGTTGACTGGAGGGCTCCACTGGAAGGGTTCGGGCAGTCCAGTCCGGTAACGTGGGGTGAAAGGGTTTATGTCACCAGCACGGGAGGCGAAAATAAAGAGCACCTCTATCTGGAGTGCTTCAACCTCATTTCGGGTAAGAGAGTTTGGCGGCAGCAGATGGAGGCTTCCGAGAAAGTCGAGAAAGTAACCAAGATGATTTCGCAGGGAGCTCCCACTCCGGTAGCGGGACCACTCGGGGTATATTGTTTCTTCGAAAGTGGGGATCTTGTTGCCTTCGATCATGAAGGAAAAGCGCTATGGAACCGGAAGCTTACCAAGGAGTTTGGACAGTTCGAAGGAGGACACGGAGTGGGATCTTCCCTGGTGGGAGCTCCGGAGCGACTCCTTTTGCTCATTGATCACGACGGGCCGTCCTACCTTCTTTGTGTTGACCGGAAGACTGGGAAGACNGTTTGGAAAACAGAGAGGGAGTCGAGGGTATCATGGACGACACCACTTTATCTCGATCGGGGTGATAANTCACAAGTCGTGATCAGCTCCAATGGAGCGCTGGAGGGATATGACCTCAAGAGTGGCGAGAGAATTTGGTGGTTGGAGAACATCAAGAGAAATACCGTCGCATCGCCAAGCAGCGATGGAGATATTGTTGTGATTGGTTCATCCAGTCCGCGGCAGAGTCTCGCGGTGAAGCTCGGTGGCGAGGGTAATATCGCGAAAAGTCATGTNGCCTGGCGTGCGGAATCGGCAACTTCCAGTTTCAGTTCGCCGCTGCTCCATCGTGGATTGGTCTATTTTATTAACAGGGCGGGAACGCTGCAGGCACAGGGCATCGCTGACGGTAAACAGCGTTGGGAGTATCGGCTCCCGGATGGCTGTTGGGCTTCTCCCGTCGCGGCAGGAGACCGGATCTATTTTTTCTGCAAAAATGGCAAGGCGGTGGTCTTAGGTGCAGAGGGGGACAAGCCGCGGGTTCTATCGGAAAATTCCATCCACGTGAATGAGGATGACAAAGTCTACGGGTTTGCAGTCGCTGGTAATCGATTTGTTCTTCGCGTCGGCAGGGAGCTGATCGCGGTAGGCCCCTGAACAGACTGTTGCGGTAAATCGCAGGATGATGGTTGAAAGAGTAGGCTTGATGTTGAGTTGTCCACATCGGGCGCCGGGGAAAGGCATCGTTAATCTTTGGTCAATTACTGTTGAGCCAGACGCCAGATAATTAGGTTAGAAAACCTGCATGGATCAGCCGCTTCGCCTTAGAAATTGCCATGAGGCTCTTTTNAACCAGTTTTTACACTTTGATCCAATGCACCTCGTTGTTCGGAGCAGGGGCTTGTCTTTTGTTCGAGAAACATGTTTTGGGGTCTTTACNAACGAGCGTGTAAGAAGTTCCCGGATGATCCGCGATACACATAGCGGATTGGTTCTGTGTCTGGAGCGGTTGGAGTCGGTGTATCTTTTCTCCCTTGGGTCTCGCCGCTCCCCTGTCTTTGAATTCGATTTCACCGGATACGGCTTTGGGATTTCCATTCAACCGAGGGAAACTCAAAGGAACCTTGAAATTCTTGAGCGAATCGCCTCAGCGTTCGGTGACACCGTGGTGCCGGCAGAATCCCTAGTTGCCAGAGGGGCGGGCTCATGGCTCGACGAGNGGGGGCATATCGAGCCTGGCGGAAGGCAAAGCTCCACAACTACGAAAGTCTCAGGATCTGCGGGGGAGGGTAAGATTTCNGCTCGGATCGTCACTTCCGGGTTCGAGGCGGAGATCGCGATGAACCCGGCATTTCAGGACCGCGATGGGAACAAACGGAGAATCGCAGCCGTAGGAGGATGCGATGCTATCGTTATTGATAACGATATTCTTCTGGCGGGAGATGGCAGTGCTGATCACTGGTATTCGGCAGATCTTTCACAGGNGCGAGATAAACCGTTGAGTTCCGGGGCGATTACCCGCTAGCGTTCTCCTTTCGCCAGCGGACTCCCATTTTGGCTCCTTCTTTGANAGCTGCACTCGAAGGAACGTCAACACTTAGAGGGTCCGCTGAGGTGCCTAGGTCCAAGGTGACCCGCTGAGCGGCTCCAAGGAATTCAACCCTGCGAATTGTTCCCTCGGCGAAACACCTGCTCGTATCAGAATCAAGAGCGAGTTGATCGGGACGTGCAAAAGATGGGCGGGACCTGTCATCTCCACATGGAGGTAGAATGTTGATCGTACCGAACAGGGCAGCAACTTCCGATGACGCAGGGGCATGCCAAATCTCCCTCGCGGGGGCGCACTGCAGAATGCGGCCACCCTGCATCACGGCAATACGGTCGGAAATGGAAAATGCATCATCGCTGTGATGGGTCACAAATATTGCCGTTGTACCCTGAGCACGCAGTAAGTCCGCGGTAAGCGTACGCAGCGTTTCCCGGAGCTCGACATCAAGATTGCTGAAGGGTTCATCCAGAAGGAGCAGTCTGGGCCTCGGAGCGAGGGCCCGGGCAAGGGCAATACGCTGGGTTTCTCCTCCGGAAAGCTCATGAGGGAGGCGTTTCCCAAANCCCACAAGTTCAACCTGCTCGAGAAGTTCCTCGACCCTTGAACTTCGCTCAGGGCGTGACCACTTGCGCAGTCCGTAGGAGATATTACCAGTAACGTTCAAATGAGGAAACAGGTCGCATCCCTGAGGGACGAGTCCAATCTGGCGGCGTTCAGGACGNATAAAAGTATTGGCTCCAGCCATCAATTCCTGCCCAAGCGATATCGAACCGCTGGATGGACGGTCGAGCCCCGCGATAAGACGAAGGAGTGTTGATTTCCCGCTTCCACTTCTTCCGAGGAGAGATAGTAGCTCTCCATCTCCAACAGTTAAGGTCGCATCTTCCAAGGCGCGCTGCTTGGTGCCAGGATAGGAGAAGCTCAGACTCTCGAGGTTAAGTTGTGCGCTCACGCTATGCTCGCTGTAGATGGTGAACCGGAGATGGTAAGTCCTGCTGGGACCAACGATCTTACCCGGACAAGGAAACGTCATTTCCGGGTCCATGGAACGATAGTCAGAACAGAGAGGATCGTCTAGCTTCAAAAGTGAGAGCCGCACTTCGGTGAGGCGCTCGTCTGACTCACATGACCTACGGCTGGCGTTGCCTCTGGTGGCGCCAGCCGAATGTTTCTACGAGGGTGAGCCCAAGAAGGCAGGTGAGAATCAGGAGAAGCGAAGGCGCGGCCGTGGCCCAGATCTGCCCTTGGTCAGCAAGACCCCAGGTCCAGGTTCCGAGGGTTTCAAAATCAAAGGTACGGAGCATCAGGCAGAGTGGCAGCTCCTTGCAGACGTCAACAAAGATAAGGACAGCTGCTCCTGCAAGAGCGGGTCGCATCAGAGGGAGATGAATTGAGAGAAAGCTCTGGAGAGGGCTACGCCCCAGAGTGCTCGCTGCGTTATCATTGACAAGCGGGATAAGAGACTGGGACTGTCTTGCCATTTGAATCGAAATAGCGATATAGCGTGCGGTCAGCCCAAAACCTAGCCAGAGCAGGGAGTCAGAGAGGAGCCTTGACCCGAGCCAGCTCTCCGGGGGGAACCATGCGCGGAGCGTTGCAGCCATTGCAAATACTCCCGCTGCCATAACAGCTCCCGGGGAGGCATAGCCAGCGATTCCGGAACCCTGGGCCATTAGCCGATCACTCCGTCGCTTGGTGAATCGTGCTACCCCTGCGATGACAAGGCCGAGGAGCAGGCAGGCTAGGGTTACTCCAACACCGAGGGAGAGGCTGTTGCGTGCAGCTGCGAAAATTTCCTGGGCCGCATCTGGCCTCGTGGACGCTCTCCACCACTGGACGAGGATGAAAAGGGGAATAAGAAGACCGAGAGCCACGGGAAGCATGCAGACCAGCCAGCATAAAATGGAGCCCAACACACCACACTTTGGGCGGGGCGGGACTCCTTCTTGCCCTGACGAAAACCCGCGGCGGCCTCGTTGCCACTGCTCAAGCAGGACGAGAGTGAAAATTCCCAGAAGCATCCATCCAGCCAGTCTGCGGGCGGTTTCGAGTTCACCAAGGCTGAACCATGTCCGAAAAATGGTCACCGTCATGGTGTTGATACCGAGGTGATGAACCGCCCCGTAGTCGTTTATCACCTCCATTGCCACGAGGAAGAGTCCAGCAACAAGAGCAGGGCGCGCAAGAGGGAGGTTAATTTTCCGGAAGGTTGCCCATCCACCGGAACCCAGTGCCCGGCTGGCCTCTGCGAGGCGCCGAGAGGAACCTGAGAAGGCGGAACGACAGGCAAGGAAAACGTAAGGATAGAGGACCGCAGAAAAGATGAGGATGAGCCATGCAAAACGGTGGATCAACTCAACCTTGAGATAGGCGTCAACGCCCATTTGCAATCGAATCTGGACAAGAGTTGGTATGAAAGCTTCACGAGCTTCTGTCGACGCGAAGGCGGCAACGTAGGGAGGAACCGCGAGTGGCAGGACGAGAAGAACGGAGAGAAGTCCCCGNCCTCGAAACTGCATGGTGGAGATACACCACGCTGCAGGGACCCCAAGGAGGACAGAGAGCAGGCAAACNCCTGCGACCANGATCGTGGTATCGCGCATTGCGGGCCACAGGAGGTTGGTCCGCACATGGTCCCATGACCCTGCGCCAGCATCGTGGCCCGGGAAAATCGCTTCCCAGAGGACACATACAACCGGGGCGAAAAGCGTGAGTGCACAGAGCCAGGCGAGTGTGCGCCAGCTCAGCAGACTACCACGGATCTGCTCATTCCGGGAGCGAACCAAGGTATCAGGGCCCGCTTTCGGGGGTTGTTGCACCCGATCTAGATCTCACTTCCAGCCTGCGAGGTCAAAGATCTTCACTGCTTCTTCCTGATGTTTCGCGAGTTCGTGGAGAGAAGTGAGATCTGGATTGAAGGTTCCCCATTTCTCCTGAAGGGGTTCGGGCTTGATACCCTTGGCGACGGCAAACTCGGAAGTCATTTTCTGATAGCCAGCTTGCACCTTCTTTGAAGTCAGAAATTCGAGCAGCGCAACGGCATGGGGACGGTTTTTGGCTCCCTTGACGATTCCAGCTCCGCTGACATTCACATGAGCTCCACGACCTGACTGGTTAGGAAAGATGACTCCAACCGCAGCCCGTGCAGCCCGATCTTTAGGATCGTCGGCGTTCTCCAGCAGACCGAGATAGTAGGTGTTCACAACAGCTAATTCGCCTAGTCCCAGTGCAACGCTGCGCACTTGATCGCGATCATTGCCCTGCGGCGGACGTGCCATGTTGGCCGTGACGCCCTTGGCCCANGCGAGGGCAGCGTCCTTGCCTTCGGCGGCCAGAATTGAGGCAAGGAGTGATTGGTTGTAGGCGTTGCTTGATGACCTGATCAGAATCCTTCCCTTCCACTGACTGTCGGCAAGGTCCTTGTAAGTCTTAGGAAGATTTTTCCCAGCCCGCTCCTTGGAGTAGACGATTACCCGGGCGCGCATGGTGATAGGCACCCAGGTGCCATTTTTNCCTTGAAGTCCTTCGGGAATTCTCTCCGCGACGGTTTTGTTGTTAAGCTTGTCAAGCAGTCCAGCGGCATCGGCGCGGTCAAGTGCGCCGGCATCCGTGGTGATAAAAAGGTCTGCCTGCGGTGCCGATTTTTCTGACTCAAGCCGCGCAAGGAGTTCGTTGGCTCCAGCCTTGATGACCTTTACCTCGATGCCTGTATCCTTGGTGAACTGCGCAAAGAATTCCTTGTCTGCGGGATAATGGCGTTGGGTGTAAAGACGAACTTCCTTGCCAGGTGAGACAGTGTAAAGAGACAGCCAGATAACGGCGGTAAGGTAGTGTAATACGTATTTCATGTGTATCTGCAGGGTAATTAGGATTGGTCCTGGATGGGCTTTCTTGTTGAGGCGGTGGGAGTCGATGCTTGGCTGGAGAGCGAACCTGTGTTCCCTGGTTCCTTGGAAATTCTGACTCTCTGCGCGGAGGTGGATCTTTTCCTTTTAGTGACGCTTTTAGTCGCAGTGGAGGTCCTGATTCGGGAGTCGATGTTGGAGTAATTCATGAACTGGCACCAATAATGGTAATCTCTCCACAGGGTGCCATCCTTTGGCCNTCTGTGCTTGCGACTGGAAGGCAAAACTTAGCGATAGTTTGTCCATTGCAAAGGCAATTCAATGCCCAAANGCAAATCAACATGTGGGGGTATNCCAACTGTTACAATCTGATAATCAGTTGTTTACAGTGAATACAATCAGGGCTGGCCGGGGACTTTTGGCCCTGTTTATGGCGCGGACAGGTACGAAAGACCCGTGAGCCGCCGAGTAAAATCACCCGATAATTTGTTCGTCAGCGCGGACAAACTCGGAGGGCAATAACCCCTTTTCTACTTCGAAAGCCTTTGAGAAGTGGCTCAAGGAGGAATATCCTACGGCGAAGGCTGCCTCAGTTACGTTAGCTCCCCGGGTGAGCATCCGGGCGGCGGCATCGATTCGTATGGAGCGGAGGTGTTGCTGAAGAGTCTTCCCGGTCTCCCTCTTAACACTTCTGCTGAGGTAGGGTCCGGANCAGCCGCATTTTCCTGCGAGGACGTTAAGATCCAAGGTTTCCTCGTAGTTTTTACGAAGGTAGGTAAGGGCACGATCGGAAAACTGGTTGCTTCTTCGATTTTGCTGAACCTGGAATGATTCGTTGTCGCTTGCGAAAAGATGAATAGCGAAGAGTTCACCAATCTTGGACTGATACCACAGGTTTCTGGCAGCTTCAGGAACGGGCGGATTGCGGAACCATTCCATGAGTCGTTTTTCGTCGGACCACATTGGGCGAACCACTCCGAAGCCGGCGGTGTTCTGCCTTTCAATGAACTTATGAAACTGTGGATGAAGGTGAATCAAGTCGGAACCAAAGAGAGTGCTCAGATGGTCTCTCGGAACCGTGATTAGCACAAAATTGTGATGGCCAGATCCGATGCGTGTTGCGATCGGGGGAAGATCCATTCCGACTGTGAACAGGCTCAAAGATTGGGGTCGTAGATAGATTCGAGTATTGCCCTCGCCCATCAAAAGAGCTTCGCCAGATTCGTTAAAGCAGAAGCAAATGCTGTTAGTTCGGAGGGATGAAGCCCACGATTGTGAGGCTTTCAGCTCGCCATCGAAGAGCTCGACTTGCCCGTCGGTCAAGCCAGCGATTTCGTGAAGAACGGATGGATTAAGAGCACCCACNCCTTTCTTTATTGAGACTGTGTCTCAATAGCAATAAAAGTATTGAATTATTTTTCCGNAGTTACGACTTTGANATGNAACGGAAGAGTCGNTGCCCGAATGAGCTGCCTGAGGGTCCAATCAACCAAACAGCAAANCNCTTCANNNTTCNTNNGCGATTTTGTNGTGTGCCATTGTCANGGCGTNACTGATCGNGANATTNGNCGGGCGATNTCCGAAACTGGNGCNTCCTCGGTNGACGAAGTCAGTATNNGCACNAGGGCNGGNACNGGGTGCAGGGCNTGTCAGTGCAANCTTCANCGNATNCTNGANGGNCTCCCNGCGGATTGNGGGCGTTTCGGGTTATGTCAGNNCTGTGGGTATGCGNCGGTTCTCTGNAACTGNANCGCAGCCTAGGNTGGNNCTGNCTGGNGTTGGACNGNNCCCNGCNATAGNCGGANAGTGACAGTGCGAGGAGAANAGGNGTGTGAATCCTNGNNGANCCGCTTACCNTGCNCGGGTGATTTCTNTTNNCCNCCNATNNCNGNTNNNTNNTNTNGCANTCCCGGTTCNTCATNGNCTGCTGCGCGCTTTTACTGGTNGTCCCACTNANNGGGCAGGAAGNCGCNCCNTTGNTTGCTTCGNTGGANGCAAGGCTGGCNGAGAAAACAANCTACCTCAACCCGGANTTTCTTCTNTTTTCAGTCGATGCAAAAAANGGAANGAAAGNNCCAGNCNTCATTTACCTGCATGGNGCGGGAGGAGTNGGTAANGATATTNCAAANATAAAAGGGCAGGTTAAGAGAGTCGTTTCCGGAATACGTAAATTTCGCAAAGGGCCATGCCTCGTAGTAGCCCCTCAGTGTCTCAGGGATACTCCAAAGGGTCGCGGAACTTGGACTCCATCAGATCTCAATGTGTTTCTGGAGCATCTCAAAGCAACGCTGCCACTGGATGAGCGAAGGATTTATCTGACGGGAAACAGTATGGGAGGATACGGATGCTGGGTCTGGGGCGGGCACACTCCGGAGCACTTTGCCGCAATCGCTCCGGTGGTCGGGGGTATCGGTCGTGGCGGACCCAAGGCAGTAACAGATAATCTCGAGGACTGGGCGGTTAATCTCGCCACTGTTCCTGTGTATGCCTTTGCCGGGGAGAAAGATCGGGTAGTCCCGGCGGAGCGCTCCGAGCGTATGATTACGGCAATTCGAAAAGCAGGAGGGAAGCACGCGAAAATCAAGGTTTTCCCCGAGGAAGGGCATGGTGCTAGTCGAATCGTATTCTCAACCAAAGAGGTTTACGACTGGATGTTTTCGCAGAAACGCGAATGACGAGGGCCTGCGATGTGTGGTAGACCAAGGCAGATGAAAGCAACGAGACACATTGGACTTTTATTGAGTTTGGCAGGGATTCTTCTTGGCTCAACTTGGGCAGATCAGGAAAAAAAGGCAGAGAGTCCGAAAAAGGAGGGAGCAAAGACCGCTGAGGGCCAATGGATCAGTCTTTTTAATGGCAAGGATCTTGAGGGCTGGACTCCGAAGTTTGTGGGATACAAGGCCGGAGAGAATTACAAAAACACCTTTAGAGTCGTGGATGGGCTTTTAACGGTGAGCTATGATCAGTGGGAGCAGTTCAACAGCGTTTTTGGTCATCTTTTCTACAAAACGGAGTTCTCCCATTACAGGATTCGTGCGGTCTACCGTTTCATAGGGGATCAGGTGAGTGGAGGGCCAGGATGGGCCCGGCGGAACAATGGGCTTATGCTTCACGGGCAGACTGTCGAAAGTATGACCCTCAAGCAGGATTTCCCCGCTTCGATTGAAGTTCAACTCCTCGGTGGATTTGAGCAGGGCCGTCGGACCACGGCGAATCTCTGTACCCCAGGAACGCATGTGGTCTTTAATGATCGGGTTGATAAGCGGCACTGCCTCAGCTCCAAGTCGAAGACATTCCGTGGTGACCAGTGGGTGACCTGCGAAGTGGAAGTCCGTGGCAGCGAGGGACTTCGACACTTCGTAAATGGAGAGCTGGCCATGGAGTACAAGCTGCCTCAGCTGGATGATGGGACCCTGATAGAAAAGGGAACTATTTCAATTCAGGCGGAAAGTCACCCGACTCAATTCAAGAGCATTGAGGTTTTAGAGATCAAAAAGTAATCCGAAGTGCGTTGAGTGGCCTGAATAAGATTTGGGTTGCGAAAGGATACAGATTTCCAGATCTCCCAAGGAGGCAGGTTGGTTCTCCGAGGGTGTTTGAGGCTGATTTCAGAGGTGATCGATCAAGTTGCGTTGAATCAAGCCGTGATTGCCTCTCTGGCTGCAATCGCGATTAGTTGTATCGGGGTTACGGCTCAGGAACGAACTTGGCGGGACTGTCTGGCAGAGGATCCCGACTGGTATGGTTCGGCAGAGGCGCGACGCATTGCGGATAATGTTCTCTTCTACCAAGCAGGGATTGGGGGCTGGTACAAGAACGACAACAGCGTTCATCCTTCAGGGCATGCTGCAACTGAGAATTTGACGGAGCAACAGCGGCAGCATCATCGGGAAGCGTTGCGCGCGAGGGAGTTTCCCTGCACACTTGATAACGGGGCGACACATTCCGAGATGCGCTACCTTGCAGCGGTCTGGAAGGCAACTGGGGAAGCCCGGTTCAGAGAAGGATTCGCCAAAGGTGTGCGTTATCTCCTCAAGGCTCAGTATCCGAGTGGAGGATGGCCCCAATTCTATCCTCTGAGGCCTGGCTACTCCAGTCTCATCACTTTCAACGATGGGGCCATGATCGGAGCGCTTTCCGTGCTCGATGAGGCGGCTCGGGGGAGGCCCCCCTTCGATATTATCGACTCATCGCTCCGTCAGGAATGCATTAGGGCCGTGAAGCAGGGAATAAGCTGTATCCTCCGGTGTCAGATCAGGGATGGAAAGCAGCTGACCGCGTGGTGTCAGCAGCATAACGAACTTACTCTGGCCCCGGCTCAGGGTAGAATATCCGAGTTGCCCTCGATTTCTGGTGCGGAGAGCGTCGGTGTTGTGCGCTATCTCATGTCAATTGAGAGGCCTTCTCCTGAGGTCGTTGAGGCCGTAGAAGCCGCAGTAGACTGGTTCCGGAAGGTCGCCGTCAACGGAGTGCGGGTTGTCACGGTGGCTGATGCTTCACTGCCGGGAGGGAAGGATCGCAGGATTGTCCAAGATGCGGGTGCCAAGCCGGTCTGGGCGCGCTACTATGAAATCGGAACGAACAAGCCAATGTTTATCGAGCAAGGGGTCGTGAAGTATACCCTTGCAGAATTGAGTCACTCCCACCGCGTAGGTCATGGGTGGATCGGAGGACGTTGGCCCGCTGAACTTCTCGCTACGGAGTATCCTGCCTGGCGCCAGGAACAGGGGAAGCCCCGGGAGTAGAAGGCGAGTTCCTCAACGGGGATCCTTGATCGGCTTGCGGGCTACCCAGCGCAGGGCCCGGAGCGTCAGTTTCTGGAGGGCTGGATTGGACCACGCTTTCTCATCGTGACCCAAGCCGGTACTGAAGAGGCGGCCTTTGCCGTATTCGTGAATCCAGATCATGGAATGCTTCTCATTGCCTCGGTTGATGCGACCGAGGTGGTGTAGTTTGTCAATCGTGGCCGGGTGGAATTTATCCCGATACGACTCATCAGTGATCTCGAAGCCTTTCATGCCCTTCGTGATAGGGTGTGTGGTATCAGTGAACTCGATAGGGAATGTGCCCCCTCCATGCCCAATAAACTGGCCTCCAAAGATCTTCCAGTAGACGTCGGACTTCTTGAAGGCGTCAGTAGCGTGAATGCCCACAACTCCCCCTCCGTTTTTTACGTAATCCTCAAACCCCTTTTCCTGAGCCGGATCGGTGAAGTCGCCGCCGGATCCGAAAAAGAGGACCACATCATACTTGTCTATAATNCCGGTTCTGAGGTCATCCAGCTTGTTACTGATCACGAGGTCAAATCCCCCCTGGTCGGCCAGAAAGGCGGTGAGGAATTTCTCGTAACCGGGAGAGTCATGTCCCCGGCCCCCCATATAAAGGACCTTGAGCAGCTCATCGTCATCAGCGTAGATCGGAGAAAAGCTGAGCAAAAGGAGAAGGCCAGCAGCGAGGCGGTAGAAGAGCGGTTTCATTTTTCGGAGTATTGGAACTGGTGGTGGATCCTACAAGTTTGCTTAAGACCACATGCGTGGCTACTGTTCGGGAACCGTGACTCTTATCAGAGAGTCAACGACGGAGTGCATTTTGACGGACTGTGATCTGGGGTCGTTATAGAGNAATACGAGGCCACGAGCCTTCGGCAGAGTTGGCCAGTTAGTGGAGAAGAACGTGCGCCACTTGGTGGCCCGCTTATACTTCAGTGATGCAAAACAGAGATTGTTACCGCGGTCGGCCGTCGGCTTGATGATTGCATGCTTCCCAGAATTTAGTCGGAACTGTTTCCCGCCGACCAATCCTGCCACCTCCTCCCGGGCGAGATTGACAAACAGCATCTGAGAGGGACCGAATGACCTCGTGCTCCCGTCCAGAGACAAAATATTAAGCCCGGCGGCGGGACTGGACCCTTTGAGGACAATCACTAGAAGCTGGTTCCTTGTTACTCCAGGCTTAATCTGTCCGTAGGTTTTGAACGCGAATTCGCCCGCTGCGTTTGTTCCACTTTTACCGAATCTCCATGATTGCAGTCTGGGAACTTTTACGGGCTCGGTAAGGGTATGGCTCTGGAGGGTGATAGGGATCGTCTTGCCCGGCCCGACGAGTAACTCGATCGCAGCAGGGGCCTTCTTGGGGAACGAAATACAGGTGATCGAGATTTCCTCGGCTCCGGAGGGGGAGGCCATGAGGCACCAACCAGCAGCGGCNCCAAGAAAGGCAGGAAGNGAGAAGAGTCGCTTGACGGACATGAAGCCTTATATCGCCCGGTATATCCCCCTTCGTCAATGCCGGTCACAGAATCTCCANAGCTCTGTTCANGNAGNTNGNATCGTCGANGNCNTGGCGAGATACGCATTGACAATGTGNTTACCTTGAACGACCTT
>PARF01000011.1:50759-52788 GCA_002709915.1 Roseibacillus sp.
AGNNGGNNTTTAGGCAANTCGNANNAATTCCCNCNCNATGNTCAAACGCACCACATCGCGGCGCCCNGNCAGGGTGACCGNAGGACGGCCGGGNTTTTCGCTCGTGACGACGGTNGCGGTGCTCGCCCTGNTGGCGNTGATCGCGATAGGCCTTCTNNGCCTTTCCNCGGTGACTTTGCGNTCCACTGGTGCTCTCGACGCNCAGTCNGAGGCNCAGGCTAACGCNCGNCTNGCCCTGATGCTGGCGATCGGTGAGCTTCAGGGTCAACTAGGGCCTGACCAGCGGATTTCAGCTTCGGCCTCGATTCTTGATACCTCAGTAGGTTCGGCGGAAGCGGAGGGTGTATCTCATCCGTATTGGACCGGCGTTTGGGATGCATGGTCCGCTGGGGGAGAGAGCTTTGGTGGTGATGAACCAAGCGAGCACCGGACCATCGCAGGTGCTTCGAACAGTGGGTTGGCTCCCTCCTATGAGGCGAACCGTGGAGACCACTTTCGGGCATGGCTTGTTTCACTGAGCCGGGAACAGAGGGAAGCGCTCGAAACGGCCCGGACTTTACCTCTTCGCGGTGAAGCGATTCCTGATGCAGATAGCAATGGAGTGATCTTGATGGGGCGAGGCAGCTCTGGTGAGGATTCTCCTGACTCGGACCTCGTTTCGGGCGGATTGCTGGGGATTCGTTCACAGGCGGGCAGGGGGGCAAGCCCGGACGGACGCTATGGGTGGTGGGTTGCTGATGAGTCGACAAAAGCGAGGATCCTGCCCGATGCGTTTGATGCTGGAGAGGAGCTGCAGCGGTCTGATTTAATAGAGAGAGCGATGAGTGCCGGCTCGACGGGACATGACTCGATCGACATGCTGGAGGAGCTCGCGGATCAGAGTGATCTAAGGCGCATTCACCCCCGGCGCTCCCTTGAGCTGCCCGCCGCTGACTCGAGGGGAATGAGAACATTGTTCCATGACGTCACACCCTATTCTCATGGAGTGCTTGCCGACGTAAGAGAGGGCGGCTTGAAGCGGGATCTGAATGCGCTCCTTGAAAGGCCGATTCTGCTCCGAGAGCAACGAGATGATTTCATGTTATACCGGTTCGGAAGAAATTCGGACCGGGTTCCGCTGCAGGATCTCGCCGCTTATTATCAGCTTTATCGCGAGCAGGTTGACTACGATGGAAGTGAGGCACGAAACCCTCTCGGTCGCAATCGGCTCCAGATCAACAATCCGGATTTTACCCCAGGCTCCCTTTTTAAAAGGGAATATACCAATCTTTACCGAATGCCGGTCCCGGTGAAGGTCCAGTTCCTTCTCAGCTATATAGGGACGCAGCGCCAGCGCCCCGCGTGCAACGACCCCAACCAGAGCAGGTACAAAGTGCACGTCGGAATTACTCCTGCGGTGACTCTCTGGAACCCCTACAACGTGCCTCTGGTGCTGAATCATGGTCCGGAGCGCTCGACCCAGATTCGCTTTTTCAATCTGCCCATTGCCCTCCGCTGGAAAAAGGTTGGAGCTAATGGATCATATGAATCCGCCCGGCCTACTTCACTCTCCTGGATTACCAACAGAGATCGCTATGGTGCCGGAGTGTTTCGTGCGGGGAACGGGGACCGGCATACCGGGTTTGAATTATTCGTCGGCGGCCAGAAACCTATCGTATTCGCACCGGGGGAGGTCCGGGTGTTCTCTCTGCGACAAACGAGTGGTCCAGAGGGCGGAGCACAGATCGAAGATACGAACCAGTATCGCCCAATTCGTGAGGTGGATCCAGGATGGGATCCGACCACCTGGCTGGAGCTCCCGCGTTCCGATCGGAATCAGGATCCTGTTCATGTGGAGCAGGAGAGAGACAGTCCGTTGGGGCGTAACGACGATGGAATAGGTGGAGCGCTTAGCTTTGACGCAAACGATCAAATTTCCTTCAGCGTCTCTGCTGCCGAAAACGTGGATCTTGCGAATGGGGCTGCTCTGCAGTTTTTCTTCAGGCAGTCCAGTGTCGTAAGGCAGGGCGAAGGTGGAGCAGGTGACAAT
>PARF01000012.1 GCA_002709915.1 Roseibacillus sp.
AAAATGCCACCGGTTTCGAATGCCACCGACGGATTGACCCGCTCGGTCTCTCGATGGAGCACTACGACTTCCTTGGCCGCTGGCGGGACCGTTATGGCAAGCGATTGCCCATTGATGGCTCCGGAAAAATGCCTGACGGAACTGTTCTCAATGGGCCTGAAGGGATCCGGAATTACCTCGGGCAGAAACCGGAACAGTTTACCCGCTGCCTGACTGAAAAACTCCTTGTCTACGCCCTGGGCCGCCGGATCAGTTTCACGGATCGCGACGATATTGACCGAATTGTAGCGGATATGCCTGAGCACCGCTACGGCCTGCGCGAACTGATTCAGCAGATTGTGGCCAGCGAACCGTTTCACTCGAAATGAAAAAGCTGCTTCTGGTCCTCTGGACGACTGCCATCCTTCACGTTCACGCCGCTGAACGCCCCAATATCATCCTGGTCGTGGTCGACGACATGGGCAGGGACTGGGTCAGTTGCTACGGGGCCACGCATTCCACCCCAAATATCGACCGGTTAGCGGAGCAGGGTGTTCGATACGAAACGGCGTGGTGCACACCCATTTGCACCCCAACCCGCGTTACCCTCCTGACGGGCCTATACCCCTTCCATCATGGATGGATCCAGCACTATGACGTTCCCCGTTGGGGAGGTGCTGGATTACGACCAGATCGCTTTACGACCTTTGCCCGACTGTTGCGCGAGGACGGATACTCTACCGCTATCGGCGGAAAGTGGCAGATCAACCACCTTGGCAAGGAGCCCGACGCTTTGGAGAAGCATGGATTTGACGAACACTGCGTCTGGCCTGGAGTCGAAGATGGCCAACCAGAAACTCAGGAACGCTTCTGGAATGGGCTGGTGGTTACCAACGGCAAGCGCAGCAAATCTTCCTACGGGCCAGATACGATTAACCACTTCCTGGTTGATTATATCAAACGCCACAAGGACAGACCTTTTCTGCTATACTACCCGATGCTCCTTACCCATGGACCTCATGCCGCCACACCAATGAACAAGGCGGAAGCCCCAGAGGGAAAACCGGCATTGTATGCAGGCAATGTCACTTACATGGATCATCTCGTTGGAAAACTTGTCCGCACGGTCGATGTGCTGGGACTTAGAGAGAGGACGGTGATCATATTTACGGGAGACAACGGGTCTGCTTTACCGGGCACCCTGAATGGAGAACCATACCCCAAGGGCAAGGGCCGGCAGGCAGACTGGGGCGCCCATGTCCCATTCATCGTTCGGGCCCCGTTTCTGAGCAGCGGCGGGATTGTTTCACGAGATCTCGTTGATTTTACTGATCTCTACCCGACCTTCCTTGAACTGGCCGGGATAGAACCCCCGAAAGATATCAAGCTGGACGGGAAATCCTTTGTGTCCGGGTTGCGTGGCGATGAGGACCCCTTCAAGAAGCGCAGCTGGATTTATTCGCAGATCGGAGACTTCCGGATGATCCGGGATTGGACCCACATCCTCGACAGCAAGGGGGCCTTTCATAATCTGCTGAAGGATCCACGCCAGGAACAGGAAGTAAGCCCTCTGGACAAGATTGCTCCTGGAAGACGCCAGCGCCTGCAGATGATTCTTGATAGATTCCCCGGGAATGCCCCCGCTCCGTTTCCGGAATTCAAGATTCGTCACCCGTAACCATGGAACCCTCCGCGCTTGCACGACGGTGGACGTGGGCAGCGACGAAACCGTGTGAGGAACTATTTCTGAAAATACTGGAGCATCAAAGGCTAAGACGTAGATACGAGGAGAGAGGATAGGAAGTTAGGCGCACCCCCTCCAGCTTGGAGCACTGCATGCCTCCCTCATCACTCGATGACGACGGAAAACTGGGCGGTGTTGGATTTCAGCTTCGTACGCTTTCTTCCCGTTCTAGAATTGAACTTCATGACAACCTTATAGTCCCCGGCCTTGGTGATGCTCCAGCGGCTCATGTTGCGTATGCCATGGGCCAGGCCCCTGATCTCGAACTCCTTGCTCTCGCCGGCACTGATGGTGACTTTTTCGCCGATGCGATAATCCAATGTCATAGGCCCACGATAGGGAATGTTGATCGCACCGGGGCCTTGGATTGAAAGGCTATTAGTGGATTCGTCCCCCCCATGCCTGATTTCGATTGCTTGTTTTCCGGTGTTGGTGATGCGGTAACGCAGCGTAATGCCCTCCACGGGGCCTTTGGCACCGGTGCCCGCTTTCACCAAGTCGGCTTTGCTGAGAGTTACCGGTTCCTTGGGCGCGAATAATTGCAGCTTCAGCGACGAATCCGCCATGCCGAGTGGACTGGCGAACAGGACAAAGAGGAAACTTGGAATCAGAGTCTTCATACTCATAGAACACACGGGATTAAGAATCCTTAGATCATTTCAGGGCGAACATACTCCACGAAAGGACTCCCTATGAAGTCGTCTTTGATATAATCGGCCAAAAATTATCCTTCTATTCACTGATCCTGCCTTTCCTAGCCACCGACCACAGATGATCAGGAAGTAGCCGTCTAGTGAGCGTAGTGTTTCTGCAACGGGGGCAGAAATCCCTATAATCACCAGCCTCACACCGTCCCAGGTATCCGTAAGACCCCTACTCGAGCTTGACAGAAAAAAAAACAGGGTTACCAGAGTGCTAGTGAAAGCGTTCTTGGCTATTATCACGCTCCCACTGCTGCTGATGCTGTCCAGCTGTGGCGATTCCCATGATGGGAATAATCCACCGAAAAAAGCAGCAACATGAACAGGGACGTGAAAGAAAAATCGCGGCAAGGTCTTGCCCGAAGAAGTTAAAAAAGAGCCCGCGGAAAAAGACTAGCGGTCTGAGCAGACGGGCATCCGTCACTCGACCCCACAAGCACTTCTGCGGAGAATCTCTAGGAGTCCCCTTGACACTACCGGAAGTCTCCCTTCGCTCGGCTCTGGACGCTACGAGATTTTGTGATTCGTCGGCAAAGGCAACCCTCGATGGGGTGTTCCTCTGACTGAAATCCCTTCCTGTTCCCTGAGGACATCGGAGAGCAGTGCTTCTTCTGAAAAGCCTCTTATAGCCTCCCGGGTATTCCCTATGGAATGATTACTCTGAGGAAGCCTCTCAGGGCGCTCAGAGCCTGGGTATGGCTCAATCTATTTCAGTTGCCTGTTCGCAAGGATCCGACATCCGTCCAACTTTGTAAATCGGTCGATCGCTGCACCTGGTAGCTACCTCCTTTGTCTGTCTGCCAAGATATCGTTAGCCTGTTCCTGTTGAGCTCCACTCCCGACAAACTCAACACTTCCGGCTCAGGTTCCGTTTCTGGGCCAATCTCAAACGAAAACCACACAACGCCACCTGCTCCAATAGTTCCCCCAGTGGTCTGCCCCCCGCCATAGGTCAGCGTGAACACACCTCCAATGGGCCCAATCACAAAGAAACCATCTTCAAAGATTGTTTCAAACTGTCCAGCTGCGAGATAATAAGTCCCATTCGGGAGTCCGAGAGGAGTCACAATTTGACTCTGGAGAGTACCGTTTATGTCATCATTTTGGGCAAGAAGGATTCCATTAGCGTCAAATAGACCCAGCTCCGTATCAATGATGGAGCCAAAGGTATTAAAATCCAGAGCCCGGGTTCCATCACCAAGAATACCTAGAGAGATTGTATTTTCAGGCGGGGTGAACTGGGCAGAACCCATGCTGATTGCCACCGTCATACACGCCAAAATCACCAACAGTACTCTTTTCATTAGATCCCATACATACCATGCCTCCACCGGGAGCTACAAGCTTCCTACGCGCTCCAGTGAGCCGATAGATAGTGGCACTACAAAAAAATGTCCGTTTTATAATGGCCCCCTTACGGTTGCTCCAATCTTTGAGAAAAGCGCAAGACAACAGAAGCAATCATACTGAAGCCCTCTCCTCCTCCTTGCTCACAGGCATCGAATCATTGGTATCCTGCCGATCAGCGCGTCCCATAATACCGGCACGAGGCTTGCTACTGCACGTTGATCTCCACATTGTCGATAGACCATCCACTGAAGTCATCGGCGGTATCGTCACTAATAAATTGGAACTCGATGACGATGGTTTCTCCAATTGCGCTCGCCGGCAAGGGTACAGTGAAATCGGTCCACTCAACATCGAACGCGGTAAGGTCTGCGTCGAACGCAAACAATTCGCTAAGGTCCGCCGATCTCAGCACCCTGACATTACCCCTGTCGCCGAAACCATCAGCGTCACGAAACTGCTGAAAACTAAGAGTGGCCTCTGTGAGGCCCTCTGCTGTGAGATCGATCACTGGAGAGCGGAGCGCAATGTCTGACTCCGGTTCGTATTTACCAATATTTGTAGTGAAAGCGTTCCCAGAGCCATCTGCGCCACTGAGCGGACCGGTGCTCGCATTGGGGCTTCCCAGTTCCCAGAGGGTTGCACCCACTACGTCATTGACGCTGGTAGTCCATCCTTCGGCTCCGTTCTCAAAGTCCTCTGTGAAGAATGCTGGAGCGACTTTTTCCACAAGAACAAAAAACCGATTAGGGTCAGAGGGCCGCAGGAAGGTCTCGACGTTTTCTGGCGGGGTCGCGTTGATATTCTCCTGCCAGACCTCCCACAAAGAGGGATTAGGTTCGTTTTCCGGGTCACTTGAAGTCAGGATGTCGTAAACCTTCCCAGGTTGGCTTTCGAAGGTGAAAATGAGATCGTCACCGAGGCCTTCAATCTCAAACCGCAGAGGAGTACCCGGCCCGAACTCGCCGCCCAGCTGAATCTCTGCAATTTGCATGCTGTTGGCAGACGCTGAATTCTTAACGGTTGGGAAGACAATCAGGTAGGAGGTATAGGCCTCAGAATTACTGAAAAACACATTCTGCGAGTTCGCCTCGTCGAGATCGGCATTCGCCCCTTGGTTACGAGAGTCCGGAAGCGCAAGATCCCCGGACGAGATGAGAGTGAACTGGTCAAGGTCGAATGGACCCGCTCCGGACACATCGCTTGTCGTTCCATAAAGCTCGTAGCTTGCAGGGTCACGAGGGATGGCATCATTGGCCGTCCAGAGGGTCATGGAGTTTGCAACTGAGAGTCCTCCCGAAGGGGTAACCAGAACCCCGCTATTGAATTCGGCGAAGTTGAGATACTTTTGCCCCACTCCGTCGATGGCGAACTCCGGCCCTTCATTGGCTGGCCAGCTATTTATTCCTTCCCCTCCTCCGGGGTTCCCAATCTCGAATCTATTGTTGGTGATGCTTCCTCCAAGAATGGTATCACCTGGCATGAAAATGGTCGGTGGAAGCGGATCCGTAAAGGTGGGATTTCTACCAACTAAAACTTCCTCTCCATCGGAGACAGTATCGCCATCGGTATCCTCGAGGTTGGGGTTGGTTCCTGGCTGAGACGTGGGATTGCCAGGGTCGAAGGCCAGTGATGGATTTTCCACGCCGTCGAGCAAGGTGTCGTCATCAGAGTCCGGATTCCGAGGATCCGTCCCAGTGTCAAATTCGCTAACCCACACTCCGGTTCTGGTTTCCACGCCATCAGTAAGGCCATCCTGATCAGAGTCTTCATCTTGGGGGTCTGTTCCAAGGTCCCTCTCTTCCGTGTTGCTCAGGCCATCTCCATCCGGATCCCCAAGGGCTCCGTTGGGGCCGTCCATGGCACCCGGAGAGGATTCCCCAACAGTACCGTCATCATTTGCATCGAGTCCATTGGCATTTTCATAGTCATCAGAAAGGCCATCCCCATCGAAGTCACCCAGAAGTCCTACCGATCCATCAAGCTGGATCTCAGCGATCTGCATGCTGTTTGCGCTTCCAGCATTCTTCACGGTGGGAAAGATGATCATATAGGAGGTGTAGGCCGTTCCATTCCCGTTAAATTCGACAACCTGTAGATTGGCATCATTGAGCGTGGCGCCGCCGCCGGGATTACGACTACCTGGAAGCGCCAGATCGCCTGAAGTAATCAGGACGAAGCTGGACACCGGAAAGGGGCCATTGCCGAGGACGGCATTCGTCCCATAAATCTCGTAGCTGGCAGGATCACGTTCCGGGGCATCATTGGCCGCCCAGAGCTTGAGGGAGGTGGCCACCGAGGGTCCGATACCCGGAGTGACTACAATTCCTGTGTTGAACTCCGCAAAGTTGAGATATTTCTGGCCAACTCCGTCTAGCGCGTTCAGCGGCGCCTCACCACCAGGCCAGTTATTGGCACCAGCCGCAAACCCGTTCATCCCCACCTGAAAGTTACCCCCGGTGAGCTGCCCTCCAAAGACGGTGTCGGATGGGCTGAGAAGGTCCTCGGCCATGGAAGCACCAGTAAGAGTAAGGACAAGAAGCGCTAGCTTGGACATTAAAAACATTTTGGAGAACATATTCGTAAAAGGAAGGGAGTTATGACGCGGCAGAAATACTCAAAAACTGAAGACTTACGGGCAAGCAGAAACCTCAGAGGAGGACCCGCTCTGGACTGGGCTCCAGGCTCCTCTTCTCTGTCATCAGCCCTCAACACATCGCCGCGTCCTTACTGCGGTCGTAAGGCCCGTCACAGAATGACCCTTACCCAAACACCTCGAATGTGCCTGTTACAGCCATCATTGAAACTACCAGCTAAGGACTTCGACATTAGGATTTTCATCCGGCGGGAGCTTCCCTTGTTTCCGATCTCCGCGCTGGAGCTATCTCCCCGATCTGCACTTTGTGAGAGAAATCCGGTGAGTCCGCTCTGTAAGCTCTGCTTTGAGAAAACGCCTCTTTTCTACAACGTCGTTTCACTACCGCGCCCGAACTCTTGATTGACGTGAGTCGCTCGTTCTCAGGTCAATGCTTGACACTAAGCACTCGCCTATTCCCCACATGGCCGACGGGTTCCCGTCTGAAGATAAAGGAGTGCCTTTTGATAGCTGGCTCCAGTGAGAAAGTGGTCTAAATTCGCATCAATTTTACTCCGGTGTGTTTCGTGCCAGGAAACGATTTCTCCGCTCACGTCCTTGAGGGCTTCAAGATGAGCCTCGGGATCCCGGTCCCGGAATTCGTGATCCGCAATCACCGCGATACGCGCTTCAAGAAGCTCGGCTAAATCAGGGAAACTCATAAAGACGGACAAGAGTCCCGATAAAAGGGTCCCCCGACAACTGAATTCCAAAATACCTTCGCACGCGGAGAGCTTCCAGTCCTGCTTGCCTCACTCACTGATCCTCTTCTTTATCAGCCCCGAAAGTCGCAACTCCCCCATCCTGCCTCGCTCCAGCACACACTCGCCTCCCCTTTTCTCTGATCTGTCAGCAAGAATCGGTTTGCGAAGTAGGAGCTTCTTGCGAAAGAATTCCCGAAACCGCATTAAACCTCCGAATCAACCTGATCGAGGAAAGAAACCTCGGGACCACTTCGCAACCTTGGCAACACCTCAGCATGACCCGCGCACTTTTTCTTATACTCATCGCCACGAGCTTTCCGCTCGCAGGAGAAACAAAATACTACGCCTTCTTTATCACTGGTGACCCTCAGTATCTCGCGGACAAGTCTCCCCGACCCACCAAACTCGACCCTTATTCTGAAGAAGCAAACTCTCGCTTTATCGCGATTCTAAATGAGCTTCCGGGGCAGTCCATTCCTGAAAGTATCGGCGGAGGCCATGTTGCGAAAAGTATCCTTGGCGTCATCGTCACAGGCGATCTTGTCGATAGCTTTGACAAAACCGGTGGCCACTATGACGCCATGGGAAAATACGAGTGGCGCCGCTATGTCGACGACTACGGCCTTACCGGCAAGGATGGAAAGATCCCCTGGCCGATCTACGACCTTCATGGAAACCACGATGGGCCACAGGGCGACACCTTCATCACCGACGCCCTGATCGAGCGCAATAAAATCCGTCCCCACGTTCAGCACATTTCACCCAACGGCCTCCACTACTCATGGGACTGGGGTCCCCTCCATGGAGTCGCCGTCGGGATGTTCGCCGGTGAAGGCGAGAAGCGCCGGGAGGGCCACCACTATGCCGCCCGGGCCAGCCTCGAGTTCCTGCGAAAAGACCTCGCTGAAAAGGTCGGCAACTCTGGGAGACCCGTCATCATCTCATGCCACCTTCACCCTAACGGTCCCGAATACGATTGGCCCGCCGAAGACCTCAAGGGATTCTGGGATACCTTGACCAAATATAACGTAGTGGCCCTCGTCCACGGTCACACCCACGGATCACCGCCAAGCAAACTCACCTGGGACGGAAAAGCGTTCGGGTGCGATCTACCAAACTCTATTGACGTCTTCAATCCCGACGACTCTGGCGCCGCCAAAACCGACCGCCGTCATCCAGGAAAAGCAGTCGGCATTAACCATGGCCTGCTCTACGCCGAGCTCGTCGATGCCCCGGGCACGCAGAAGGACGCTCTCGTCGTGCGCTCCTATATCACCAAGGACAACTGGGCCACCCACAGCTGGCATACCAGGTGGGAGCGGGCTGTCTCAATCCCGTGAGACGCAAGGTATTGGCAAGCTGAAGCACAGAAACAGCATACTGTTTCCTGCCAGTTTGGAAACTTGTCAGCACCCTCGATCTCCAGCACAACCGTGACAGGTTCGACCAGTTGACATGCGGCCCACAAGACCCAGAATTCTATCCATGAAGCTTTCCATCCTAACCCTCCTTGGAGTATACGCTCTGCTGCTGTCTCTTCATGCACAAGCGCAGTCGCAACAGGAGATGAACGCCCAGGCCCGCAAGGACTTCAAGAAGGCCGACATAGAATTGAACATGGTATACAAAAAAGTCATCGCTCTGTTGCCGGATGAAAAATCAGTCGATCTCCTACGAAAGGCTCAACGGGCGTGGGTCGCTTTTCGCGATGCGAATGCAGCGTTCCATGCCGATGAGATGCGAGGCGGCTCCGCAGCCCCCCTTCTGTTCTACGGACAGCAAACCCAGCTTACGAAGGCGCGCATCAAGCATCTTCAGCGCTACCTCAAGGATTTTGGAGAGCCCTAAAATTCGCTTCTGCTTACGCCAGGCCTGACCACCCCGAGAGAGAACCTTTTCCTGGGATCCGGGAAAGGCGGGAACACTCGAAGTCTCATTGCGGGCAGAGGCCCCCAGGAGGAGCAAGGTGTGATTCACACCTTGTGAGCTTCCACTACCACTTGGCCCAGCGGAGATTAACCCTTGGAATCTGTGACGGAACCGCCGCACCTTTTCGATCCCTCTGGCACGCGATCCACTTATAACCAAGGCATGGACCTAAGGATTCCAACACCTGATCGCCGAAAGCTGATCGATCCCTTCGCCCTCTCTCAGTCCAGCGCACTCCCTTATAAAATCACCGAAAACGGCATCATGATCTGCCTGATTACCTCTCGGAAGAAAAAGCGCTGGGTTTTCCCGAAAGCGTACTTAGAAGGAATGGACCCTAGGGACACCGCTCGTCGTGCAGCCAGGGAAAAGGCTGGCTTAACGGGTCAACTGAGCACCTCCCCAATAGGTCGCTACCGACGGTTAAAGGATGGACAAATCTGCGAGGTGTCAGTCTACGGACTCAAGGCGGATCAGCTTGCCGGGGAGCGGAGCGAAACATTGTCTCGACATCGCAAATGGGTCGAAGCCTCAAAAGCTGCGGATTTTCTCGTGAAGCCCGAGCTGCAGGACATGCTATGCCGGGTTCTGAGAAGGCTCTCTCCTGGTCAATTAACCACATGATACGGGCATGACCCCTCTACCTCTGTTTCTTTCCTAACTCTGGAGAGAACTATCATTCTCCACGGTTACCCGGATTCTCAAACCATATGACATTCTCGCTCTGCTGCCCCGCTACAAGGATGTCCTTGTCCCCGTCACCATTAAGATCCGTGATCATTGTGTCGTAGGCCATCTGGTTACGACTAAGGACATGTCGGGTGAAATTCCCCCGTCCGTCATTTTCATACCAAGCGGCGAGCTTCGAGCCAAAACCAACGCTGGACAGGTCTATATCTCCATCCCCGTCAATATCTCCAAAATCCGTGGAGTGAGGAAACAGGATATCCTCGTCGATCACGTGCTCCTTCCAGTCCGGCCCTTCGAACCAGACCACCCCGTTGCCGTGTCCCCGGCTCGCAAGGATGTCAGGCTCTCCATCACCGTTGACATCAGCCGGAGCCGCATGTGTGGCACCGGTCTGGCCTCCGGGATCGGGAAGGAACTCCCTGCGCCAGGGCTGGGCGGGATCTTCAGGGGCATAAAAAACGGCAAAATAGTTTCCGTTCGCAAAGGGTTTTCCTTTTGCACCGAGGGTGAAGTCCGATCGGCCGTCCCCATTGACGTCACCGAAATCAAAATAGTGACTTCCTCCCGGCGCACTACCGCGGGCGATTGGTATGACCGACCACTTCATCTCATCGGGCACGGACGGAGTTGCTGGCTTGAGCCAGCAAATTGATCCTGAATACGGACCCTTACCTTCCGTAAAGTCGTTGGCGATCAGGTCCGGGACTCCATCCCGGTCAATATCAAAAGACCGAATGCAATGCACACCGTGAATCTCGTCGGTGATCTGGTGAGTCTTCCAGGTAGCGGTGGTGGCCTTGCCCCCCGGACACTCAAGCCAGAAGAGGCCACGCGCATGAGATCCCACGAAATCCAAGTCCCCATCGCGATCCACGTCGTGCAGGACACAGTGGATACACTGAGCTTTTGACTTCGGGCGTTTCGAATCAAGCGAGGCCAGGATCTGCTTCGTCTTATAGTCAGGCCCATGAAACATGAACACCTTGCCGGCGGCAGAAAAGATAATCTCCTGATACCCATCACCGTCGAAGTCAGCGGCCGTGGCAGAGTTGACTCGCGCGCCCGAGTAGACCTCGTGACCAACCCAGGAAACACCTTTGTCAGCCCTGACGTTGGAAATTCGTGCCACAGTGAGCGTAACAACAAGCAGGCTGACTGCCAGAGCTACCGGCCACACACGAGAGGGGATCATTTTCATACGTCTTTTTCCTGCCCGGCGACATCAAAAGTTTCATTGCCTCGTAAAGCAGAGGAGTGGTAGCGCTTCGCTATTCAATTTGTCAGCCATCCCCCGATTCTAATGAAGCGGGTCCGCTTAGCCCATTTAAAAAAGAGTCTGGTCAAGACTCAATTACATTACCGTGTCGAATTGCCTCCTTCCGGATCCTGCCCCGCCTCAAGAGAATCGAGCAAGATTATTCCTGCAGCCGATTACCGTCTTACGCTCCTTCAACATGAGGCCGCCGGAGTGGCCTAGCTCTCTATTCGTGGGGAATCCATTGTCCTCAGTCACTTATCCTGCGATCGGGCTCCGGGCGTCGGCCTCGGCCCGGCTGACCCGGGACTCAAGATTTCTCCTGTCAACCATGCCAATCCGTCAAGATTGTCATTGAGGACCTCCCTCGCATCCAAGTGCGCCTGATGATCGAGAATCCCTATTGCGCCCGTGTATCCACTCTTAATCAGCGTGCGCAGCATGGAGAGCTCGTGCTCTCCATGCCCTAGAGTCAGGATCTTCGGCTTGGCACCGGAATTCATCCCATTGAGATTCACGCAGTGCAGAAACGGCTGCATCTCCTTCAGGTCCTCAGCCCAGCTCCCGATCCGGGCATGCCCGTGGTGCCAGTTATACACGATCCCTACATGCCGGTGACCCGCGGCACGAAGAGCCCGGCAAACCGCGATAAGATTGGCGGGCTCACCGCCCCACCCTCCATGATTATAGAGCCCCAGCTTACAGCCCATTTCTCCCGTGTGCTTGGCCAGAGGCAGCAGCGCTTTTGTGGCTGAGGCGACATTCTCGTCCTGGGTCGCCTTCCCGGGAATGGGAAGAGTATTCCAGATCTGAGGAAGAAGACCATACTTCCCGAAGAGCCGAAAAGCCTGATCGTGCTGACCCCAGAAGGCGAAGTATTCAACCCCATGTTTCTCGTATTGCAGGATTTCCTCCTCGAACTCAGCAACATGTTTGCTTCGCCAGTCGTAGGCACACCGACGAAGGCCTAGTTCAGCCAGCATTGTGGAGCGTTCGGACGGACCTCGCTCGGCTGCGTCAAAGGGGACGATGCACCAGGCCACGAGGTTCTCCCTCCTGAGATTTGCCGGAACTTCCGCAGCGAGAGTTGCGGCAAAAAACAAGAGCACCAGACAACAAACAGGAGAAGAACCTTGAACCATCACCTCAAAATGAAAGCCCACCACCAACTTGTCGAGACAAGGCTATAGGTCCGTAATTCCCAAACACCCTCACCACCTCTTTCCCCGGACATTTAATCCCCATTTCGCAAGAATCCTCCTGACAGCTGATCTGGCTACCGGGGTCCCGCGCTTACTCAGGTAAAAGGACACTTCTCTGGCAGACTTGTCAGGATAAAACGGCTCCTCCATCCGTGGGCAAAGCTCAAACAGCACGTCCCAAACTTTTTTCTCGTCCGCCGTAAATCCCTGCCTCACCCGAAGGTTTTCAAGGACGTTCTCTAACTCCCCAACGGTAGCTTCCTCTCCAAGATCCCTCGCAAAATCGAGAGCATCACACACCCGCGCCATTAACTGGATGGAGTCGTTCACGATACTCGCATCCCTACTTTCCGAAGGAAGGGTCATTGGTGGATTTCCCAACCTCTCATTCCTGCCTCTGGACGATAATCCGGGTGTCCGGGGTATTCCTCGCGTAAGCAAAGGCCCACCCCAGCAAAACACTCAACTTATTTCGAAATCCAACAAGGAAAAGAATGTGGATGAAAAGCCACGCAAGCCATGCGAGAAAACCCGTTAGTTTCAGCTTCCCGGAGCTGACTACAGCAGCATTTTTACCAATAATCGCCATAATCCCCTTGTCGAAGTATTGAAAACGGGGACGCAACTCCAGCTTCTGATCCTTGAATCTTGTTCGCTCGAGCCTGGCCTCCTCTTTCAAGACCTTCGCAACGTGCCGCCCCATCTGAACCGCAGCTGGGGCCACACCTGGAATTAAGTCTCCCTTGGAGTCTGCAAGAGAAACCAAGTCGCCTCCGATAAATACCTCGGGGAAGCCCGCAAGAGAAAGATCTGCTTCCGGAGTGAGTCGCCCCGCACGGTCGGCAAGAGGAACACCTAACTGTCTTGTCAGCGGGGTCGCCTCAGTCCCTGCGGTCCAAATGATTGCGGCAGCTTCAAGAGTAGACCCGTCAGCAAAATGAACACACTGCTCGGTCACGTCGGCAACCAGAGTATCGGTTCGGATTTCAACCCCGAGCGCCTCTAACCGCCTCAAGGCGTAAGCGCTTTGCTTTTCGCTGTAAGCCCCTAACAACCTGTTACTCCCCTCCACGAGAATGACCCTCAGATCAGAGGTATCAATACGACGAAAATCATCGCGAAGTGAGCGGTGCACGAGATCGGTGAAGGCGCCCGAGAGCTCTACTCCTGTCGGCCCCCCGCCAGCGATTACAACTGTCATCAAGCGACGACGCTCGTCCTCGCAATCTGTAAGCTCGGCTTTCTCCAGATTGCTCAACACGCACCGACGGATCCCCTGCGCTTCCGTTAGCG
The DNA here is from genome assembly GCA_002709915.1 of Roseibacillus sp. Taxonomy (GTDB): domain Bacteria; phylum Verrucomicrobiota; class Verrucomicrobiia; order Verrucomicrobiales; family Akkermansiaceae; genus Roseibacillus_B. The sequence goes on from PARF01000012.1 coordinate 13,480, forward strand.
ACTTCAGACCCAGAGTGTGGGCCTCCCACTCGGGCCGCCCGAAGAAAGAAGTCTGCACACCCGCAGCGAGAAACAGATAATCATAGTCATATATCTGACCAGACTTTCCCTTCACTCTTTGAATCTCAGGAGACAGATCTGTCACTTCGTCCATGAGGACAGTGACATTTGATGCTTTCATCAAAATCTGCCGCAAGGAGCGGGCAATGTCTGGAGCCGCCAAGGAAGCGGTCGCCACCTGGTAGAGCAGCGGTTGGAACAGATGATGATTCGTCCGATCGATTACTGTGACCTCAAAACGCCGATCATTTGACAGCCTTCGAGCGCATTCCAAGCCCGCAAAACCACCACCAACGATAAGGACTTTGCGAGGCCAGCGTTTGGAAGACCCTGGACTGATTCGAGCTTGAGGAGAGGGCGGCGACACTCCGGCGCCAGCATCCCTGTCATCAAGCACTCCCGCCATTCCTTTTTCTGACAATGATTGCTTTGAGACCCAGAGTCAAGCCTGGCGAACCGCNAANCTTAGGAGGCCACCCGCAAGTTTCGGTNCAAGGGGCCGCCGACGGGGTCGGGCATTGGTTTTTCAATCCGGTGAAGCGCACGCCTCATTTTGGTGAGAGCCTTGGCCTGTAGCTGGCGAATTCGTTCTCTTGTAACACCGAACTCACCGCCGACTTCCTCAAGCTTCAGGGGCTTGTTCCCGTCGAGGCCATAGCGAGCGCCAATGATTCGATACTCCCGTTCGTCCAACACNTCNAGGAGATCAGCGAGCTGACCTTTCAAGGTCTTGTCCTCGAGGGCTTCCAGCGGGTGCACTGCTTTTTCATCTCCGATAATCTCACCAAAGTTGATTCCCTCCCCGTCATTGACGGGAGCATCCAGCGACGTAGGCCGCTGCGACGCCCGCTTTAATCGTGAAATCTTGTGAGCGGGGATNCCCAGCTCTTCCGAAAGCTCCTCGTCGGTAGGAACCCTACCAAGCTCTTCGGTAAGAATTGCGGAAATACGCCTGAGACGAGCTATCTTATCAACCATGTGGGCAGGAAGCCGGATAGTCTTACTCTGATTAGACANGGCGCGTTTGATGGATTGGTTGATCCACCAAGCACTGTAAGTGCTGAACTTTGCGCCCCGATCCGGGTCGAACCGATCCACTGCGGTCATGAGGCCGATGTTGCCTTCCGCAATGAGATCTACGAGAGGCAGTCCATTGTTGGCGTAGTCCTGGGCGATTTTGACCACGAGCCTGAGGTTCGCCCGAATCATGTGCTCGCGAGCCTCGGTGTCCCCGCGACCGACGCGCTCTGCGAGTTCTGCCTCTTCCTCCGGNGTGAGTAATTCTGTCGTAGAAATATCCCTGAGATACACCCGAAGACTGCTGTCTGAAGTTAATTGTGCCATTGGACTTGTTTCTTTCTGTGATTGTTGTGGAGCATCACCTTGCACAAATATCTGTTTGATGAGCTCCTGANNCCCTTTTGTTCACTACAAAANGGCAACAATCAAGGATTTGCTCCCTTNAAAACGCCCTTGTTTATATTTTGTATGTTTTCGGTTGAGGATTTCAAGAGCTTGAGCCCCTGACCTTTCGGAAAGTTCCGAGCGCGGCTCCTGGATCCGTCCCCGCTCTAGGGCCTGCGCCTCCGTCCCCGCCGGCGACTCCCATGCCGCTCTTGGACCTTGAAGGATTCAGCCCTGACCTCTGGACGTTTCCGGATTTCCCCCATTCGCTGCCTNGCCAACGCATACGCCTCGCGATGCATGACGATCGGACGGGGGTAGTCTTTACCGATTTGACAACCTACTTTGTCCTGAAGAACGCCCGGCATCCGGTGAGGCTCGGCAAGATAGACCTTGGGCACTCCTTCAAGCTCGGGACAGAATCGCCGTAGGAATACGCCTTCAGGATCCTGATCCGCTACTTGCTTGGCGGGAGAGTAAATTCGGAGCGTATTAATTCCGGTGACCCCCGATTGCATCTGGAACTGGCTGAAGTGGATCCCAGGCTCGTAATCGAGAAAATGACGGGCAAGAAACACCGCAGTCTGCCGCCAATGAAGCCACAAGTGATAAGAAGCGAATGACACAAGCATGGCTCGCATCCTGAAATTGATCCAACCAGTCTGATGAAGCGCACGCATACATGCGTCCACCATCGGATATCCNGTTTCGCCCCGACACCATGCTTCGAATCGATCCGTGCGAAATTCATTTTCACGAAGGCCGTCGTAAGCTCGGTTCATGTTCTCAAATTCAATCTCCGGCTCGTCCTCGAATTTTTGCATGAAGTGGCAATGCCACCGCAACCGTCCCTCAAAGGAACTGAGAGATTGCGCCCAGCGTTTGTCCAGAGGCCTCCCCTCTTCCTTGGCGCAACGCACATCCATCACGCGATCTCGCGTGCTCTGAAACACCTCCCGAACAGATATATTTCCCCACGCGAGATACGGACTTAATCTGCTACAGCTCGTCTCTCCCGTGAGCGGGCTCGACATCTCCTTTCTGTATCCCACGCCTCGCTCCAGCAGAAAGGACTGCATGGTTTCCCACGCCAGTTTCGTTCCNCCTTTTTGGGCGTTCACCTTGGTCGTTTCTTCCAACCCGACTTCCCGGGGTTCAGGTAGGTGCCCNGAGTNCACNCCGCTGGCAGGCTTTATCCTTTCCGGAGTTNCCGTCANTGGCTGAGCCATTCTCCGCTTCCACAACGAGGACCACCCATCCCGTGATTTTAACCCTCTTACGACACCTGTCTGGGGGATTTCCTGCCACTCAACACCCCGTCCTTCGCTCCAGCTCCTGACCCGCTTGTCCCGCCTGAAAGTCNGGAAATTACCCGTTTCCTCGTGGCTCCAGAGTTTTTTAAAACCCGTGCCTTTCCACAATTCTTCAAGCACTTCCGGAACTTCTCCTACCCGGACGATGAGTTCCCCACCTCGGGCTCTCAGTTCTTCTCTCAACTCCATGAGCGACTCGGTCACGAACCGAAAGTGGCTGGCATCCGTATCCTCAGCCTGCCAGTAGGAAGGCTCGAAGCAATAGAGGCACAGGACCTTTCCTCGCTGGCAGGCTTCGTGGAGTGGTCGGTGGTCGCTTAAGCGGAGGTCCCGCTTAAACCAGACTACGCTGACCCGGTGCTTTTTTGAATCGGACAAAGGGTAGAGGAATTTACTTCAGACCAGAGCACAGGTTTATCGAGCACGCCAATCGTTTCCACTCTCCGGTCCTCACTCGAACCACATACCGATTAGTGNGAAGACCCCAAATCGTCAGTGCNNATGTCGACTGGAAGACAGTTCTCCTTGCTTTCCCCTTATCCCGGCAAACCGTCTGACTGTACCAGCTATTTTATCCACCCTTCACCTGACCTAAACCTGCCAGAACCATTGGAAATCGCGCTTCTCCATACTCTTGCGACAATTTACATGACCGGGTTGATCTGGTTTGTCCAAGTCGTCCACTATCCGCTGAAGGCATTCGTCGGATCCCCTCATTTCTCTGCCTACCACGAGGCCCATAAGAATCGTACTGCATGGGTGGTCGGACCCCCAATGCTCATCGAGGCAGGTTCGGCTCTCTGGCTGACAATCGACCCTCCCGGCGGCGCCGGCCGATTCTACCCGATCGTCGGACTCACGTTGCTTGCCTTAATCTGGATTTCCACGGCGCGCTTCTCCATCCGGTATCACAACATTCTGAGCCACGGTTTCGATTCATCCTCGCACCAACTGCTGGTTCGAACGAACTGGATCAGGACCATCCTCTGGACGATCCGGTCGTTCCTCGCTCTCTTCCTTCTTCATTCTGCTCACGGATCCTAAAACACCAGCGTCGCATGTCCTCTCTCCCCCGCCGCAGCACCCTCCTTGTGTTTCCTCATCAACTCTTCGAGGAGCACCCCGGAATCACAGCAGACCCGACTGACATTTACCTGATCGAAGATAGTCTTTTCTTCGGAGATGCCAATCATCCAGCCCGCTTCCACAAGCAAAAACTATGGCTGCATCGGGCGTCCATGAAGCGTTACGAAGACCGACTCAGGACATCTGGATACAAGGTGACCTATCTTGAGCATCGACCTGGGGAATCTGCTTTGCAGCAGTTGTTTGAGGCCACCCTTCAGCACACCGATGGGGATCTCCTCGTAGCCGAGGTCCACGACTTTCTTCTGCAANAGAGATTNGAGCGCCTGTGCTCGCTCTACTCCAAGGAAATTAAATCACTGAGAACGCCCATGTTTCTCAACGACTCGGTCACCAACCAGAAATTCAGAGAGGGAAANAAACGCTGGTTCATGGCTGACTTTTACAAGTNTCAGAGGCGCAGACTCGATGTCTTGATGGACGGGGAGGATCCCGTCGGNGGCGAATGGAGCTACGACGANCAAAATAGAAAAAAAGTCCCTAAGNGTATGCTGGGTGAAATCCCNGAGATANCGTTTCCGGAGAGGGATGCTGTGGACCTTGAGGCCCGCGACCACATCCTCGCAACCTATCCCGATAACCCCGGGAGCCTCGACTCCCTCTATTACCCAACCTGCCATCAGGGCAGTGAAGAATGGTTACAGCAATTCCTTGCCGCCCGTTTCACTCTTTTTGGGGATTATGAGGACGCCATGGTGGAGGGAAAAAACTGGCTTTGGCACAGCGTCTTGACCCCCATGTTGAATATCGGGCTCCTGACCCCTGAACAGATTCTTAACCGCGCCATCTCCCATGCGGATAAACAGGAAATACCACTCAATTCCATGGAAGGTTTCATCCGGCAAATTATTGGCTGGAGAGAATTCATGAGGGCTACCTATGTCGACCTCGGCGTGACCATGCGCACCTCCAATCATTGGAACCATTGCCGAAAAATTCCGGACTCGTTCTACGAGGGGACTACCGGCATTTTGCCTATCGATGATGTTATTGGCCGGGTCAGGGAAACCGGATACT
>PARF01000013.1 GCA_002709915.1 Roseibacillus sp.
AAAGCATTGCGCGAATCTACAACCCACAGTCGGGGCAACCCCTGCTGGAAACCAATCTGGAAGAGCTGCTCAAGGCCTTAAACCGGGTTTCGCTGCAGATAATCCTGCTGCTGGAGGAGGTTCCACTGCTGGACGTCAAGGATTGGAATCTCCGACAGGTCGCGGACAAGGTTCGTACAGCTAGCAAGGGAGTCAGGAAATACGAGGATCTTCAGCCCATCCTCAACCCCGTACGCTATCTCTGGCAGGGCAGTAAGTTTCTTCTCGCTTCCAACCCCATCCTTGCCGCGGGATGGATTGCGGGCTCAAATCTCGTACGGGAAGGAGCCAAGAAGCTTGGGAAGCGTACTCTTGATGGATATCTTCTGAGTGTGGTGCGGCAGGTGCTCGGAATAATCGCCTGGGAGACGGCGTCGATTTATGACCGGACCAACCGCTTCAGAGACCCGGAATGGGTATACGGGGTGGAGTTGGTTCATCTCGTCAGTGAGTTTACACTTGAACGTGAAAGTCTGCGGGCTGCCTTTTCGGAACTGGGAGCTCTCGCCTTGCGTAGCAGTTACGACCGCATCTTTCTCTACCGGTGTGTCGCCCAGAACGTTAGTCCCAAGCCGGAGCGCTTTATACAGGCAGATCTCATGACAGAGGAGAGGCGCGGAGAGATTGCGAAAGCCCTGAACGACTTCTGTCGCAAGCACCTGGAGGGAGGCAAGGGAAGGAAGGCAGATAAGTGGCGCAGGGAACTGGGCCGACGCCTGGCTGTCGACATCACGGTCCAAGAGGGCCTGAATCGAGAGTAATCCCTCGTTTGTTACCGTGATTTTACCGGCCGCGAGGCCCCCCTCCTCCTGGGCGTCCGCCACCACCACCGCGCCCCTCAAAGCCCCTGCGCTCTGCGGTAATGGATTCGATGGCTTCCTGGGGAAGGTCACTGGTTTCGATCCATTGACTGGCAGCCTCCCGGTCGCGGTAAAACCAGCTGCGTGCGACCTGAGTAAGGGTATCAACGCGCGTCTCGACATCGGAGATAGTCTCGGCCCACTGGATAGCGGTAGCGGGCTCCTCTCTTGAGAGGGTGGTGGAAAATTCTTCTACGGCGGAGTCCCGCGCGGATGAAGGCTCCATGCCTGTCAGGAAATCCCCGGCTGCAGTGGCATCCCGCCGGGTCCATTCTTCAAAGGCTTCTCCATAAGCTTCTGCCTTGGCTGCATCAGGCAGAGAGTCAGCCCAAGTCAAAACTGCCTGTGGGTCGTCCTCAGCCCACTCGTTGGCTACCCGGTTAACCGCTCGCTGCCCCGCTTCATCACCCGCATACTGGGTTACCCACTCGACCGCGCTTTCAAGATCGTCACGGACTGCGGATTCAGCAACGCGGGAGAGTGCCCCTCCCCGAAGACTGGGATCACTGATTGTGTCGACCCAGGCCTTGGCAGAGTCTAATCCTTCTTCGAGCATTTCACTTGCGATGGTCGACATGTACCAGTTTTGAGTTCGACCACCATCTTCGGTCTGGGGCAGCGAGGAGACGTATGCCATCGCTTCATCGACCCCGTTGACCATCATTCCACGCACCACCCCGAAGGAGAGCATGCCTTTCTCCCGATCGTCTTCTACGCCACTGACGTAGTCGGCAGCCGCCCTCCCGTCGGCAGTGGCCCATCCGGACAGCACACTGACAAGCTCGATTCCCCCGCGTTCGCCTCCCCGGCCCCTTCCTCTGCCGCCTTCCTCACCTTCGCGCTCAGCACGCATGGCGGTGAGAGCTTTGATGGCTCCAGGTCCATCGATGCGGCCCCATGCGTGGGCCATGAGGCGGAGTTCATCATCTCCTGCGCCGCGCCCCCTGCGCCGGCCACTTTGAAGGGCAACGTAAGCAGAGTGAGCGTTCTCAGGGGTGAGATTCTCCAGAAGCTCGGTAAAAAGCTTTCGCCTCAGAATAGGATCGTTTTCTTTCCGCATCTGTTCGACGGCCGCCGCCATGTTGTCAGAAGAGATCGTTCCACCAGAGATATATTGAGAGAGAAATTCTTTCACGCCCCCTCTTTTGTCTGAGGAGCTGGGCATGGCTCCTGGAGGGCGCATTGGGCGAGAGGCAGCACCTGTACTCTTGGACCCGCCTGTTGCGACACTACTCCCGCTATTTCCCTGAGAGGGCTTCGCGATCCAGCCGAGGCCAAAGGCCAAGCCGGCAGTAAGGAAGAGAACTGGGATGAGAGCGGATCGTTTCATGGCTTCGTGCTATGTTTAGAGGACTGGTTCGATCTATAAACAGAGCAAACACACCATGCGAGTCGAAGTTGCCTGAAAAGAGTCATCCAGAGGTCATCGAAGTTGTGGGTTTCAGGCAAAAGCCGGACCACAAAGCCCAAAGCAGAATCATTTCCGACAGTGAGGGAAGCGCGCTGCCCAGTGAGGTCCGCCCCTTCGTTCTCCGGTAAGCCCAAATCGTGAAATACGCTGGCACCGGAGGGAGCGGTCCATAGGATCCCGATATGAGGAGCGCACTTCTTGTCCGTATTTTTGCTGTTTTTCTGGCTGGGTGCTCGGTGGCTCCGGCAGCCAGACCGAACATAGTCGTGATCATTGTAGATGACCTCGGATATGGTGACCTTGCCTCCTACGGAGCCGAGGATCTCCGGACCCCACATATTGACAAGCTGATGGCCGACGGTATGCGGTTCGACTCCTTTTACGCGAATTGTCCGGTGTGTTCACCAACCCGGGCCGCGCTGTTGAGCGGGCGCTATCAAGAGCTTGTCGGAGTGCCTGGAGTGGTTCGGACCCATGCGCCCAATAACTGGGGCTATCTTGCGCAGGATGCCGTCCTGCTTCCTCAGGTTCTCAAGCCCCTCGGATATCACTCTGCCATCATCGGGAAGTGGCATCTGGGGCTGGAAGAAGAGAACCAGCCTACAAGGAGGGGCTTTGATTTTTTCCATGGATTCCTCGGCGACATGATGGACGACTATTATCACCATCGCCGACATGGGAATCACTACATGCGGCGTAATGAGGAACCAGTTCATCCCAAGGGACACGCGACGGACATTTTCAGTCAGTGGGCGGTGAATTATCTTTCAGAGCGGGCCGAGGAGAGGACGCCCTTCTTTCTTTACCTCTCCTACAACGCACCGCATACGCCCATTCAGCCACCCACCGACTGGTTCGAAAAGGTGAAGAACCGGGAGGCAGGGATCAGCAATCAGCGGGCCAAGCTCGTAGCTCTCATAGAGCATATGGACGAAGGAATCGGAAAGGTGATGAGGGAGCTTCAGAGAACGGGGTTATCAAAAGACACTCTGGTTTTCTTCGTGTCAGATAATGGAGGGCAGGCAAACGTCGGGGCCAATAACGGAGCCCTTCGTGGCGAAAAGCAGGAAATGTATGAAGGAGGGCTGCGGGTGCCGGCCTGTGCGGTCTGGCCGGGTAAAATCAAGCCGGGTGGGAGGAGCAAATTCATCGCTGCCACAATGGATATTTTTCCCACTTTGGTTGAAGCAGTAGGGGCGAAGGTCGACCACGCGATCGATGGGAGATCGTTCTTGCCTCTGTTGCTTGGAAGGAAGCAGCCAGCCTTTGACAGGGATCTATTTTTTACCCGGCGGGAAGGGGGAGAGCGCTTCATGGGGGAATGCATCTGGGCCATGCGGCGGGGGGACTGGAAACTGGTAAAGAACTCCCCCATGAAAAACTGGGAGCTATTTGACCTCTCTGAGGATCCCGGAGAGACGACCGATCTTGCGGGTAAGAACAGGGGGAAATACCGGGAACTCGGGGCGGCCATGAGGGTCCATATCCAGAGGGGTGGGGCCATTCCGTGGCAGAAAAGCAAGTAAGAGGAGGATCCTGCGCCCTGAGAGGAAAAGCTGGATAGTTCCAAAAGATTCGGACCCTCAAAAGATCCAGAGCATCGTTCGAAAGTGCTATCTGTAGCCACTTTGACGGCGGAATGGAAAACTTTCGAAGGAAAGGCGTGAGACCTGCGAGATTTTGTCTTAGTTCTCTCGCCTCAGATCTTTGAAATTCATGATGACCCGCTCGTTACTCGCCCTGCGGATTGCCGCCCTAGCTGTCCTTTTCGGATTTGCGAATGTGCAATCGCTCCCTGCCGCCCTCACTCTCGAGAAGCAAGATCGTATTTGCATTATCGGAAGTGGTCTGGCGGATCGCATGCAACATGATGGTTGGCTGGAGACAGTTCTCCACACTGCTTATCCAAAGCACTACCTGACTATCCGCAACCTGGGGTATACCGGTGATACGGTCTGGAGCCGCCCCCGCAACAGAGGCTTTCCTTCTCAGGACCAGTATCTGAAAGACATCAAGGCCGACGTGATCTTTATCATGTTTGGTTACAATGAGTCTTTTGGCGGCGAGGGTGGACTGGGCAAGTATCGTGATGAGCTTGGCAAACTGGTGGATAATTACCGGAGTATGAAGCCCAACGGGAAGAGTGCTCCACGGATTGTTCTCTTTTCCCCAATCGCTCATGAGAACCTTGGAAATCCCAACCTGCCGGACGGGAGGGCGAACAATGCGCGCCTTGCGATCTACTCAGCAGCGACCAAGGAGGTCGCCGAGGCTAAGAAGGTTGAATTTGTCGACTTGTTCTCCAGTTCGGCAGACCTCTTCCGGGCTTCTAACGTGCCCCTCACTATTAATGGGATTCATTTGAATACGGAGGGAAACCGGCGCCTCGCGGAAGTTATTTCCAAGAATCTCCTCGGGAAGGAGATACCCGCTTCGCCCAGTCTAGAGAAGGTTCGTAAGGCGGTGCTGGACAAGAACTGGCACTGGCATAATCGCTATCGTGCGACTGATGGCAACGATGTCTGGGGTGGACGCTCCGGTCTGAAGTTCGTGGACGGCCAGAGCAACAAGGATGTGCTCTGGCATGAGCTTTCCATGATTGACGTCATGGTTGCTAACCGGGATATGGCCGTCTGGGCTGCCGCCGGAAATCACAAACATGAGATTGATGACAGCAATGTTCCTGCGCCGATCCCGGTAAAGTCCAACGTGGGAGGAAAGAGCAGAAGTTCAAATGCCGGGAAAGAGGGGAATCTTGCGGGCTATAACACCGGTAAAGAGGGACTCGCCAAGTTGACGGTTCCCAAGGACATGGAGGTTAATCTCTTTGCCGATGAAAAAATGTTCCCGGAGTTGATCAACCCGGTCCAGATGGCTGTGGACACCAAGGGTCGCCTCTGGGCGGCCGCCTGGCCGACCTATCCAAAGTGGGAGCCCCTCAAGAAAATGGACGACCGACTCCTGATCCTCCCCGACGAAAACCGGGATGGGGTGGCAGACAAGTGCATCACTTTTGCCAAGGTTCATAACCCAACAGGATTTGAATTCTGGAACGGAGGAGTTCTGGTTGCCTCCCAGCCGGATATCCTGTTTCTGAAGGATACGGACGGAGACGACGTGGCCGACGTGCGGATCCGCTTTCTGCAGGGAATTGGATCAGCTGACACCCACCATGCAGCCAATGCTTTTGCGATGGGGCCTGATGGAGCCTTCTACTGGCAGAGCGGGGTCTTCTTCCATAATGCTCACGAACATCCGTGGGGGGCGCCTCTGCACAGCGGAGCCTCCGCTATGTTCCGGTTCGATCCACGGCAGTACACGGTTACAGTCCATGCAGGCAACAGCCCGAACCCACACGGAGTTTGCTTCGACTACTGGGGTCGTCATTATGCCAACGATGGAACCGGGGGCCGCTCCTACCAGGTTCGTCCCGAGGGCAAGGGCTTCAAGATGCACGGCCTCGTGAAAAAGGAAGTACGGCCAGTGGCTGGCTCCGGGGTGGTTTCCAGTGCGAACTTCCCAGATGAATGGCAGGGTGATTACATTCTCGCCAATACGATTGGGTTCCTCGGGGTGAAACAGTATGACCTTGAGCCCAAGAATGAAGAGGATCACATGTGGGGAGAGCCCCGGCAGGATCTCATCAAGAGTTCCGACAAGAACTTCCGTCCCTCGGATGTGGAGTTTGGCTCTGATGGCGCTCTCTATGTTTCCGATTGGCACAACGTCATCATCGGACATATGCAGCACAACATCCGGGACCCCTCCCGCGATCATACTCACGGCCGGATCTATCGGGTGATCCACAAGGGCAAGCCTCTTCAGGAGGATGTCAAGGTGGACGGCGCTTCACTCGATCAGCTCATGAAAAACCTCGAGCATCCAGTGGACGGGATACGTTACCGGACCCGGATCGAGCTCAGTGAGCGCAAGACAAAGGATGTCATAGCTGCCTGCAAGAAGTGGGCCAGCAAGTGGGATCCTGCCAAGAAGGAGCATGCTCACCACATTCTCGAGGCTCTCTGGGTGCACCAGCAGCACAATGTAAGGGATGGAGAACTCCTTGGGAAGGTTCTGAACTCCCCGGTGTCCCATGCCCGGGTAGCGGCCAAGACCGTCCAGCACCTTTGGTACACAGCGGATCCCACCAAGGGCTCTGCTGCGGTGGAAGAGGTGAAGGTCACCAAGAACGATCCTCCTGGGGTTTTCAAGGACACCGATGAAGCTACGGACGTTCGGGTCGGGACCCTGCTTGAGCAGCTCAAGTTTGACATCAAAGAGTTCGAGGTGAAGGCCGGCAAGAAGATCCGGATCCACTTTAAGAATTCTGACTACGTGCCGCACAACCTGGTGGTCGTGAAGCCGGGGGCTGCCAACGGAGTGGGAGAAGCTGCCATCAAGCTCGGGGAAGAAGGATTCAAGGCGCAGTGGATTCCTGAGCACGATGGGGTCATCGCGCATTCCAAGCTGATCGACTTTGGCAAGACCGAGGTGATCGAATTTACCGCTCCAGAGCAGGGAGGGAACTACGAGTTTGTCTGTACTTTCCCCGGCCACCACATCCTCATGCGAGGTGTGATGAAGGTCAAATAAGCCGGACTGACGGGCTACAGCTCTTCTTCAAGTGGCGCGGGTGCAAACCCGCGCCACTTTTCATGGGGGCTGACGCCAGGGAATTACGGGAGGTTTACTGCCCTCAAGAGCTTGTTTCAGGGGCACCCTTATGATGCCATGTCATTCTTATGAAGACTAAAGAACCAAGTCATCAGAAGGGCTTCACTCTCACGGAGCTGCTTGTCGTAATGACCATCCTCGTGGTGCTCGCCGGGATTGCCCCGGCATCGATCTTCAAGACGCTGAAACGAGCGGCTGTTGCAGAGGCTATCAACAACGCTAAACAGGTGAAGCTGGCACTCGATGTGTTCGCATTGGATTTTGATGGTCAATTTCCCAACGAGGATACCGCTGAGTATTTAGCAAAAGGAGGAACCGGAACGACTTACTCAAATGATTTCTTCAGACAACTGTTTCTCTCGGGGGATACCGATTCGGAAAATATCTTCTGGGTGAAGAACTCCTCGGTGGCTTCCAAATTTGCCCCTGACGATAAGATTAGGGAACGTGGACGGGTGCAAGCGGACGAGGTTCTCCAGAAAGGTGACGTCCACTGGGCCTACATCACTGACCAGACCAATCTGGATACGGGCAGCCGGCCGCTAATTCTGGATGGCTACAAGCGGGGCACGAGCGAGTGGGACCCGAATATGTGGGATCAGAAGGTGATCGTGCTGAGAATCGACGGTGCCTGTAAGCTCATGCGGATGCGTCCCAGCGACGGAAAGGTGGTCGACGGATCCAGGAAGGACATTCTTTCTGCCGAGGCCGATGCATGGGATGGTGAAAGCCCCTCCGATCTTCTTAAGCAGCCGTGGCCCGGAGCGGACGCAGAGGAAGATTCCTTTGCGGGGTTAACCAGCAAAGGGGGGAACAAGATAAATGCCGCCCTGGTCGGGGTCAGGGGCGACGAGGTTCTGCTCAAGATACCCAGCGGGTGGATCTATCGCCGTCCGATCGCGGACCTTGACGCCGAGAGCCAGAAGAAGGTGAGAGAGTTCGCCGCCAAGGCAGCAAAGTAGCTGTGTTCTGCCTGCTCGAAACTAGTCCCCCTCGCGGGATGGCTTCGAAGCTTGGCTGTAGCAGGTACGGGAAAGATACCACCTACGATGTGGAGCTCGGTGGCAGATCCTGCGAGCATTGTGGACGCAAGCGCCCTCACAGCTACGTATTTTTTACCCAGCTTTCCTTCCCCCTCTATTTCGGAGCATGTCTGGCAGTCGAGAGTTTTGTTCTTCTGCCCTTTCCGTATGAGGTGAAAATACCGGGTTATATGGGGCTGTTCCTGTAATGGATTTGTTATGCGCGGTGGAGCCAGCGGCAACACTGAAATACCTTGGGGGTGCACCGCGGGCTCCTGTGAGCCGCAGGGTTCCTATCGCAGTCGAGCAGGCTTGAGGCCCGTGGCCCGCAGTCGTTTCTCAAAGGTCGTGCGCTGCTTCATGAGAGCCTCTTCACCCTCCTTCAGGCGAGCCCGATTAGTGAACTGGCCGGGATCGTTCTTCATGTCGTAGAGCTCCTCGCTGCCATCCTTGTAACGAGTGTAGGTCCAGTTCGCGGTGCGCATTGAGGTGCCACTGCCATGGATGGAGAGGGCGCTTTCCTTCACCCGGGCGGCAGAGTCACGGAGGATGGGCAAGAGGCTGGTGCCGTGAAGGCCCTCGGGAGTCTTAAGGCCCGCTGCTGCCGAGAGGGTGGGGAAGAGGTCAACTAGTTCAACCAGAGAGCTGGTGCGGCCTGGTTTGAGGCCGGGAAGCGAGATGATAAGAGGGACCCGGGTCACTTCCTCATGGAGATTACTTTTCTGCCAGAAGGTGTGCTCACCAAGGTGATAGCCGTGGTCGCTGGTAAATACGATGGCGGTTTTCTCGCGCAGGCTGAGACGGTCGAGCTCGTCGAGAATTCGCCCGACCTGTTCGTCCATGAAGGTCACTGAGGCGTAGTAGGCGGCCCACATCCGCTTCTGGTTGTCAGGGAATTTTGCGATACCATTGAGGGCGGAACGGCTACGGGTGATGGCGAGTTTGGGCATGTCATCGAGATCGTTGGGGAGGGACTTGGGGAGGGTGATCTCCTGCCAGGGGTAGAGGTCGAAGTATTGCTCAGGCTGGACCATGGGGTAATGGGGACGCACGAAGCCTGCGGCGAGCAGGAAGCGCTTGTCCTTGTGCTTTCCAAGGAGCTCGATGGTCTTACTGGCGGTCTTGTAGTCCGGTTGATCAGAGCCGTCGCCTTCGTAACTCACCGAGACGAACATGCGATGGGGCATACGGGTGGACTGCCGCCCTTCAAGAGCCCTCGTGAAGATGTTCAGATTCAGGCAGGCGTAGTNGCCCGGGGNGTGAGCCTCCTTNCCNGGAGAGTTGAACTTTTCGGTCCACGTCGAGGGNATATCAAGCCCATCTGTTCCGGCGATGATGTCNCCGGGNACCCGCATGTGGTAAATCTTACCTGCTCGAGCGCTGTAGAATCCGTTGGCCTTGAAGTGCTGGCCCAGATTGACCCTCGCCTTGGCTCCGTGGTAGCGGCTGTGCATGAAGGAGGTGCGGGACGGAGCACAGGCAAGGCCTTGGCAGTAGGCTCGATCAAAGACCATNGCGGTNGCTGCGAGTCTATCTATATTCGGAGTCTTGCAGACCTTATCACCGTAGCACCCAAGGACGCTGGCCTTAAGGTCATCAGAGATGAGAAAGAGGACGTTTTCAACCTTCGGAGTGGCGTGGGCGAAGGCCGGGAGAAGAAGAAGGAGAAGGTGGCGCAATGGGAACATGAAGATCAGGGGTGCAAGGTTAGTGATTTTACCGAAGAGGGATCATGGCGGAGCAGTTCTGGCAGCTATCGGTCTGCGATGGCACAAAAACTAACAAACAGGAAAATCAGCTACCTATAAGGAAATCTCAAGATCTGAAGCCGCTCCTTGTCAGAACGAAATAGACAAAAAAGATGGTAAGGACGATCTTTCGACTCAGAACTTAGGTATAAGGTGGAAGTTAAATGATTTAATTCGTTCTGTAGACCTCGCAATGACTCGTAGAGAAGCGAAAGAGTTTTTTACTGTCTCCAAGCATAAGACGGGAAGGTGGAAAAGGCGGTGGCTTAAAAGAAAATTAAAAACAGGCGGCTTCCATGCCTTGCTTGCTCGCCTAGAGACCACCGGAGGGGAGCAACAAGAAACCTATCATTTTACTCAGAAAGAAGCGCTGGAGAGCGCAAGGTCAATCCTGAGCGCAGAGAGAGGCGTAGGTAAGTCTGAGGCAGAATTCTCTGTGGCAAGAAGAGAGCAAATCTTTGCCCAAGCACTTGAGCTTGAAAGGAAGGGTATTGATCCTTTCGGAGCCATGAGGCGCGGTGCCGCCGAGTTAGAGAAGGAGAAAACTGTAGCTAATAAGACTCTCGGTTACTATTGGCCAAAATATTTCCAAGAGAAACAAGATCTCAAGATAGATAAGCGGAGGCTCACTCATATGAAGAGCATGGCTAAAAGGCTACAGGAGTCATCAGGGTTTATGAATCAGCCGATNAAGGTCTTCCTTGAAGAAAAAGAGGCAAGAAGAGCGATTATAAATGCCTTTAAAAATAATCAACAATGGGCAGCGAAAGCAACGCGCGGTCGAATCCTGTCAGATCTGAAACTTTTTGTTGAGTGGATCGCTGAGAGTGAAGGTGGAGAAGGACTATCAATTGCCACAATCAAAGAATCCTTCAACAGAGATAGGGTTTTCAGGGCGTTACCTGCGCCAAGTGCACCAAAAGAAAATGTCGCAGCTACTATTGAGCAGGTGAAGAGCCTTGTTGAATTCGTCAAGCATCATGGCCTGGGACCAAAGGAACACGGGGGGCTTGCTGGATGGTTAGTCACCAAGTTGTTTATGGGCTGTCGCACCGACCGCTTACACGGAAAGAGCGGACAACATAANGAGAGTNCCGAACATGTATGGAGGTGGAGCCANTTTGATATGGAGGCTGGGAGCATCAATATCCCAAAGACACTAACGAAAAACAAAAGAGGGATCCGAATGTCTATGTCAAGGTTCCCAAACTTGAAGGCTTGGTTGGCTTGGGCTNAGAAAATGGACAGGATAGCTAAGTCAAATGCACGACTCTGCAACTACTCCGATACCGCCGTCGGAGAACATTTGAACAAGTGGGTTAATGACCACAAAGAGGTTTGGGCGGTTGCTGATAGCAGAGGGAACATAGACCTTCGAAGAACCATCACTGTNGGGGAGTCATATCACAACGTCATGCGTGGGAGTTTCTTAACCTATAGTCTGGCAATAGCGCACAGTACGGACCATTGGGACAAGGTCGATGTNTCCAAAATGATAGAGGACTATAAATCACATGATTCNTATGAGGAGATGGGAACCCGGCTTGCCGTCGCTAAGTCTTACTTTGGAATGCGGCCTGATGATCTAGACGCTACATTAGACTAATGGATCCGACACTATGGATTGTGCCTAGTGTCACAATTGGTCTCTACTTCGTATTTAGAGAGACCAACACCTTCCAGCGTGTGATTGCCCCTTCCATTATTGGGTAAAACTTAGGTAAANATTNAAATATATAGCCAAAGCTGCCTCTGAAGCGGCTCCAGCCATAGCGATAAACAGATNATAATCGAAAAAAACAACNTTATTCTGCATTNCCCTTTAATGAGCCTCTCCTTATATCTGATAACTTAAAATACTTCTTTNGAAACAGTGGTAATGAAGAAGAAAAGAAAAGGCTCCTCTTCTAATAAATAGCCTTACAGGTCCTAAAATAACTCAGAAAAAGGGTGCGCCCACCTGCGCTTCTNGTCTGAAAGGCCGCGTGCGCGCTCAAATTCTAGCAAGATTACTGTAGGTGACGGCTAATCGATTTTGAGTATTGGCTTAAATTNTACAGGAGNCGCTTTGACCATCCCTTCGGGCCGCCATGACAGCGGAGGAACGGGGAAATCCCACAAGTCAGGATCTCCGTCGCCACCAGAGTAGGGAGCACAGCATTGATCAGAAGGGCCATCTACAGAACACGAAGCCAATAGTTGNGTCAGTATCAATAGGAGTGTTTCCATTATATGNCTNAATTTACTTCGTATCCGTGTCNATCTATCGCATCAACGGCACCCGCGGTTTTTTCATAGTAAGTCTCCTCTTGGCAGATAGACATTGTTGGGTTTCCGCCCGCCTGGTTTGGATTGGAATGCCCGCCCGCAACCTTTCTCGATGCTAATGCCGCCACCTGGCTGCGGCGGGTAGCGGCACCGCTGCATACCTCTCCGCTCCGGCGCGCTATTTGGGATGAAAGTGCATATCCTGAAATTTGGGATCGGGCAGGTATGCTTCTAATAGTGGAAAAACCGAATCATCGGGAAATGCATAATCCGCAAGAAATGCTTTTGGGGNAGAAATACGATTTGCGGAATAAGCATTTTTGGGAAAACCCGATCGGCAGAAAATGCTTATCTGACTAACAAGAAATCAAAGATCCTGAGACTGAAACCAAGGGAATCGAGGCCAATTTGGCCCGTTTGGCCGGACCTTACTGTCTAATAGCTATTTAAAATCTTAATTTGAAAATCAAGAGTCCAGGCCAGAACCAAAAATATTAGGTAATAAATAGGTAAAATATTTTTTATTAGAGAATTAATTTCTTTTTTTGGAATATAGACTTAAAAAATTGCAATTTNNTCGTCCTCAGACACAAGTGCGCAGTAACTCTAAAAATCCGCAAAATCGTCGGGATGTCTCCTGTGGACGTTCAGGAAGAGGATTCTTGTGGGAAAGATGGCCGCGACAAATCTGGAAGAACTCTTCCTCCTTGCTGGCGCGGAGAATTTCATGGTCGAACTCCTCGTCGAGGCCTTGCGTGATGTAGGCGAGATACCGTTTCATCTTATGAACCTGTCGATCCGCACGGTAGACTTTTACCTGTTCACGCGCGGTTTCTTCCCAGAGTTGCTCAATGTAGGAAAGAAGATCCAAGCCAGTGGGAGCCGGGACAGGCCTCTTGCCGTAAGACGCCCTTAACTGCTCAAAGAGCCATGGGTTGCGGATGGCTCCGCGGCCCATCATGAGCCCTGCAGCTCCACTGAGCGCCGCGGCTGCCCGCCCGGTATCCACATCGACAATATTTCCATTGGCAATCACTGGGCAGGAAAGGGCCTCGACAGCTCTTTGGATACAGTGGGGATGAATGGGAGATTGATAGCGCTCTTTTACCGTGCGACCGTGAACAGCGAGGGCGTCGATCTCGTGTCGACTGAATACCTCCAGCAACTCATCGAATTCTTCCGGAGTCTCGTAGCCTACCCGGGTTTTGACGGTGAATCTACCCGTTATGGTTTGGCGTAATTCTCCCAGAATGCGGTCTACCTTGGCAGGCTTGCGCAGGAGCCCCCCTCCGGCATCCTTACGGCATACGACGGGAGCGGGGCATCCCAGATTAAGGTCGACCCCGGCCACCGGGTGCTCTTCCAGTTCCCGCGAGCTTCTCACCAGAGAGGGAATATCCTGCCCGATCATCTGAGCAAAAACTGGTTTTCCGGTAGGGTTTTCATCGATGCTCCGCAGGATGTATGGTTTGAGCCGGGAGTTCTCGTAAACCCGAAAATATTCCGTGACGTAGACGTCGGGCCCCCCGAATCGCTCCATAACTCTCATAAATGGCAGATCGGTCACGTCCTGCATGGGTGCGAGGACGAGCAGGGGACGATCTTCTGGGAGGAGGTCCTGCATGAAGCGTTTTGAGTTAACAGGATGTTGGGGCGCTTGGGGAGGTTAGAGTGCTGGATCTTCGCTGGAGAGCCCCTTAGGATGATCTGGTGTTGTGGGGAGTGCTCATACTTGGACTGCTTGTGTTCAGCGATGCGGAGGCCGGCCTTCCGGACATCTCGACAGTGAAGCCTGATCTTGTTGTTCCTGCCCTGCTTGGAGAGAAGCCCGGGGCGGGCCGGCGGGTGAAGCAGGTTCTCCCTCAATACGAGGGAACTGAGGTATATCACGTGCTCTATCTTCCAAGAGATTGGCGCCCGGGGCAACGCTATCCGGTGCTGGTAGAATATGCGGGGAATGGTCCCTATCGAAATCGGAATAGNGATNTCAGTAGTGGACGAGTCGAGGGCAGCCGNATGGGATATGGGATTTCAGGNGGAGACCNNTACATATGGTTGTGCCTGCCATACCTGAACGGGAAGAGTAATGCCAATGTCAGACGGTGGTGGGGAAGTAAGCCAGAGTATGATGCCCTCCCGACGGTCGACTACTGTCTGAAGGCGGTGAAGCATATCTGTTCCAAGTTCGGTGGCGATTTGGAGCGTCTAACGCTATGTGGGTTTTCGCGGGGAGCGATCGCGTGCAACTTTATCGGACTTTATGACGATCGCATCGCAGGGCTGTGGCGTGCTTTCATTCCCTACAGCCATTATGACGGGGTTCATAAATGGGGCTATCCTGGTTCCGACCGGCCCTCTGCACTTCGACGATTACGCCGGCTCGGGTCCAGACCACAGTTTGTGTGCTCTGAAGGGATCCAGTTTAAGGAGACGGCCCAATATCTGGCTGAGACTGGGGTGAAAGGAGCGTTCACGTTCCGAGCTACCGGGTTTCGTAATCATAGCGATGCGTGGCTGTTACGGCCCTCTCCGACGCGGGCGGCTCTAAGAAGCTGGCTGAGCGAGGTCCTGAATTAGGAAGACCGGGGGTGGGTGGAGCGCTCAATATTGCATTCGCACCGCGTAAAGCGGGTGGCCCCCTAGATGGAGCCCAAGCCCACCAGAAACAGCCAGTGAGTCAGTACTCCGTAAACCAAAGTCAGTGGAATTGTGATTTTTGTGCTCTTCAGTAAACCGTTATGACCCCGAATGGATAATCCGTGACCGATGAGCCAAATTGCCACCGCTGCACACAGAGGTGCCCAGAAAAATAGCGCGAAGGCATCTACCTTAATACAATTACCACTGAAATTGATGTAGCAATATCGACCGGTCCAGGGAGGAATCGCCACAATGGCTGGAATCAATATTCCAATCAGAAATCCACCAGGCGTCTTTGGTTCGTAATTTGCCATGGACTCGGAAATTTTCCGCAGAGAGGTTATTTCTTGGCATAGTCCGGATTCTCGCGGGGAAGCTTGGCCCCGGTTTCCTTGAGGCGTTGGAGGAGGAGAGTATCGAGTTCGCTGACTCTCTTGGGCATTTCGGCTGCGAGGTTTTTTGACTCTCCGAGGTCCTTTTGAAGGTCATAGAGCTCGAAGGGGCCGCCCCAGAACTTGATGAGCTTTTGATTGCCCTCGCGGATGATGCTGTAAGGTCCCGGTGCGTGTCGGTAGTGCGGAAAATGCCAGAGGAGTTCGTTTCGATTGAGCTTGGTCGTTCCACCGGACTTCAGGTGAGGCATCAGGGAGAGACCGTCGATGGCACGGTCATCGGGGAGCTTGCCTCCAGCGGCTTCCACTACAGTGGGAAAAATATCGATTGAGCACACTGGGACATGACTGATTTTTCCAGCGGGGATTGTTCCAGGCCAGCGAGCAAGGAAGGGAACCCGGATTCCTCCTTCATAAGCGTAGCCCTTACCGCTGCGGAGGGGCGCGTTTTCCGTGGGGGATCCGTTGCGGTCCAGACCACCATTATCACTGGTGAAAATGATGAGGGTGTCTCTATCAATGCCGAGGTCCTTGAGAGTAGTCAGGATCTGCCGGGTGGAATCATCAATGGATTCGACCATGGCGGCATACTTGGCATTATTTGGCTTCTTGTCGCGCTGGTATTTGGCGGCGACCTCGGCAAGTGCCTGAATGGGAGTGTGGACTGCGTAATGGCCAACCATCAGGAAGAAAGGTTTCTTTTCCTTGTGCCATCCCCGGATAAGAGCCTCTGCTTCATCAGCCTCGCGGTGGGTGAGATATTCTCCTTTTTTGCGCCCGGGGAGATTGTGGATTCCCTGTCGGAGAGTTTCGTGTCGCCCCTTGGGTTGATTGAAGGGGTCGAAGTAACTGGGAGGTTGACCATAGTCGCAGCCCCCCTTGTTTTCATCATAACCCTGTCCGGGAGGGAACCACGCGGGGTCACCAAGGTGCCACTTTCCAATATAGCCGCTCCGGTAGCCCCGTCCGCGGAGTGCTTCGGCAATTGAAACTTCCTCGTGTTCCATCCAGTAGGGGTTTGGTGGGCAGAGGAATTGATTGTTCCTGCCTCCAACATACTTTGTCGGGTTTTGGGCCGGGGTGCCGATGCGTCCTCTCTGGAAGCGGGAGCGAATCCAGTCAGTGACTCCTATCCTATGGGGGTATCGGCCAGTTTGAAGCGCTGCGCGGGTTGGGGAACACACTGCGCAGGCCGCATATCCGTTGGTGAAGCGCACGCCCTCGGTGG
>PARF01000014.1 GCA_002709915.1 Roseibacillus sp.
AATTCCTCTGGCAGGCGGGGAATGGGTTTTTCGGAACCGCGTTGGCCTCGATGCTGGCGCGGGATGGGGTGAAGGCCGGAGAAGTGACTCCCTCGACTCATTTCCCGGCCAAGGCCAAGAACTGCATCTTCCTCTTCATGGTGGGAGGGCCCAGTCATATGGATACCTTTGATCCTAAGCCGGTGCTGGGGAAGCGTCATGGGGAGGAGTATGATTTCAAACCTGCCAAGGGGGTCAGCCAGAAAGGCAAGGGGAAGCTCAAGGGTTCTCCTTTTGAGTTCAAGGCTTGCGGTCAATCCGGCATTGAAATTTCTGAACTCTTCCCACACCTCCGGGAGCATGCTGATGAACTTGCGATTATCAGGTCCACGAAGGCTGATAGTGCGGCGCACGGAGCGGCCTCTCTCCAGATGAACACCGGCTTTGTCCGCCAGGGGCACCCTTGCCTTGGATCTTGGGCCAATTACGGGCTTGGTTCGTCGAACAACAATATGCCCGGGTTTGTGGTGCTTGTGAATGGAGCTCCTTATTCCGGAGCCCAGAACTGGAGCTCGGGATTCATGCCCTCGGGCCATCAGGGAACGGTGTTCAAGACCTCAGGGACTCCTGTGCCGAACCTGAATCCTGCGATGAATCGCTCTCTGGAAACGCAGCGCGATCAACTTGATCTTCTTGCGACCTGGAACCGGGAACACCAGAGCCATCTGCCTGTCAACTCAGAGTTGGCAGCTCGGATCGAGGCCTACGAGCTTGCTTATCGGATGCAGGCTCACGCCCCGGAGGCAGTGGACCTTTCCGGAGAGACAGACCACACGCGCAAGCTCTACGGAATCGGCGAAGGCGAGGCTGATCGCTTCGGGAAGAGCTGCCTGATGGCCCGTCGACTGGTGGAAAGGGGAACGCGTTTTGTGCAGCTCTATCACTCGAACTGGGATACCCACGGTGATAACGACAAGCGGCACCAGAAACTCTGCGGGCAGACCGACAAGCCGATTGCGGGCCTGCTTGCCGACCTGAAGGCCCGGGGCATGCTTGATGAGACGCTGATTGTGTGGGCGGGAGAATTCGGCCGCACACCGGTGGGGACAGGCGGGCGCGACCATCATGCGGCGGGATTTTCGACTTGGATGGCCGGAGGTGGAATCAAGGGCGGAACCATTCAGGGGGCCACTGATGAATTCGGGTTTCGCGTCACAGAGGGAGAGGCTCACGTGCACGATCTTCATGCGACCATCCTTCACCTGATGGGCCTGGATCATAAGGAGCTGACCTATTTCCATTCTGGGCGCGATTTCCGGCTCACCGATGTTTTTGGACGAGTCCTGACAGATATTGTGGCCTGAGAAGTCCCTCGAATCTCGCAGGTATGGCCGTTCATAAAAAAAGGCATTTCAACGAGTTCGTGCTTCGTGAGGAACTCAAGGAAGAGCTCAAGCGTATTGAGGTCCTTCGCAGGGAAACGGTGATCAGCTCCAGAAAAAGGAACTGGATCGTGAGAGGGCTACTCTTTGTAGGCGCCGTAGCTCTCTTCCTGATTTTATGGAGGACTCTCCCGCCCGTGGGAGGCCCGATGGGCCTGACTTTCGCGGTGTTGGGACTGTCTCTTGGGGAGCTTTACCTGATCAAGGAAACTGGCGGGGCAAAACTACGCTACGCGCAGGAATATAAGAAGGCAGTGGGCATGCACCTTCTCAGCAAGCTGGAGCTCGATCTGGAGTATCGTCCGGACTTTGGTGTTACGGAGGAGACCTTTCTCTCGGCTGGGTTCTACTCAAGAGACGACTACACGACCTACTGGTCTGAAGACTGTCTCGAAGGACATGTCGGGGGCACGCAGGTTCAGATGGCGGAAGTTCAGGCGAAGCGGGAGACAGAGGATTCGTTCACTGAGATCTTTTGTGGATGGTTCATGATGGCGGACTTCCCTCAACCCTTTCGGACGCCAGTTGTCGTAGAGCCTCGCGCAGAGAAGTTCCGTCCTTCGAAGTTGTGGTCCTTGCTTCCTATAAGAAAGCAGCGTCCGCTTTCGTCTCAGACGTTCGGAGAAAGCATGGAGGAGGAAGATGATTCAGATTTCGAGAAAAGATTTGTCGTCCATGCCGCCGATCCAGAAGAGATTGCCGCTCTGCTAACTCCTGCGGTGAAGCAGCGAATGCTGGCATTCCGGACCAGTCGTGGGAGCGAGGTGCGTTTCGCCTTCAGGAATAACCAGCTCATGATCGCGATTCCTAATCGGGTTAAAGGCAAGGACTGGTTTGATCCCAGTCCGCGCAAGCCCGCATCGGACCTTCTGCAGCTTAATGCGATCGCTGGATCTTTCCTGAAACAAACCTCGGCCTGCTTTGAGATCGTGGCGGAGCTCAATTTGGGCAAAGGGACCTGAAGGGAAAGTGTCAGGGAGCCGCGGCAAAGCCGGACAGGCTACCGTTGCTTCCTTTCGGACCTGGCGGATTTCACCAGCCGCCCCTCCACGGCCCCTGACGTCGGCACTCTAGGGTCGAGGAGCACTGATGCAAGGCGCGAGTTTCCGGCAGAAGCAGGATCTTATTTCCCCTCCTGAAGGCTTTCGAGGAACGAGGAGGCCGTGGCATGCCAGCGATTTTTCATGTCCTCTACCCGCTCGGGATGGTTGCGGGCGAGGTTTCGTGTCTCGGTGCGGTCAGAAGCAAGGTTATAGAGCTCCCATGGATCTCCCTCGGCGGCCACCAGCTTCCAGTCTCCGCTCCGCAGCGCGCGATGGCCCTCGTGGAGCCACCAGAGGTGCTCATGAAGGGGCTCCCCGTCACCGTCGAAGGTAGGTTTAAGAGACCGCCCGGGCGCGGGCTCTTTTCGAGCCGGCTTTAATCCGGCGAGATCAAGGAGAGTTGGGGCGAGGTCAATGACATGGGCAGGTGTGCGCCGCAGGGCGTTGCGCTCCTTGATGCCTGCGGGCCAGTGAGCGATAAAGGGGGTGGCACATCCACCTTCGTGGACCCACGTCTTGTGGCGGCGAAAGGGGGTATTGCATGCGGTGGACCAGCCCGGGCCAAGGCAAAGGTAAGTGGAGGCGGAACCGGCTGGGGCTTTGGGATCGTGGCCATCTGCCCGCACCATAATTTCGGCGCTAGCTCCATTGTCGGACAGGAAAATTACGAGGGTGTTCTCCCAAGCGTCCATGGCGCGTAGCTGTTCGAGGATTCGGCCTATCTCGAGGTCCATCCGTTCCACCATTGCAGCGTGGATTGCCATTTTGGCCTGCTGGAAGTCTTTCTGCTTTTCGTTGAGCTCGTTCCAAGAGAGAGGGCGATTTACCTCACCGGGACCAAGGATTTCAAGATGCTTGGGAAAATGATACGGAGGACCGAGCTCTTTCTCGACCTTTGGGAGCACTCCGTTCACGAGTCCTAATTTCTGGATTCGATTCCACCGCTGGGCGCGGATTCGATCCCAGCCTATCCGGTAGCGGGCTTCGCACTTCGCGATATCCTGGGGAAGGGCGTGCAGAGGGAAGTGCGGCGCCGCGAATGCGACATATTGAAAAAATGGAGTATCCCTGTGATTGGCTGCATGCTCCTTGAGATGGTCAATGGCGGCATCAGCTACCGCTACTGTTCCATAGTAGCCAGATCCCCGCTGAACGGGAGGGAGTTTCACGTCGTCCTTCCAGTGTGTTTGAGGACTGAAGAAGCGGCTCTGGTCTTTAAGATAATAGGAATGCTCGAAGCCATTGCGAAGAGGCGTTCCGTCAAGATGCCATTTTCCCGAATGATAACAGCGGTAGCCTGCCTCTTTGAGAGTCATGGAAACAAGAGGGGCCCATTCAGGCCTGCTTCCTCTGGTATTGCTTCCGGGGAGTTTGTCGCGGCGGATCTGTTGGGCGTAGTAGCCGGTGAGCAGTGCTGCCCGTGTGGGCCAGCATCGTGCTGTATTGTAAAACTGGGTGTATCGTAGCCCTTCATCCGCAAGGCGGTCTAGGTGCGGGGTTTGAATCTCTCCTCCATAGCATCCCAGATCAGAGTAGCCGAGATCGTCGGCCATGATCAGCAGCACGTTAGGTTTCGGCGCTGCTGCTACCAGTCCGCAGAGGCCGAGGAAGATGAGATGAGAGGGCCAGATCATGAGATGGCCGCAGCCTAGCGTGCAGGTCCCACGTATCGAAGTAAAATGACAACCGGGATTCGGGGGATCGAGGACCTGATGACAAAAGAGCGTGAGTCTGCCCCACCTGATGTTACCGTGTCTCATGAGCCGGTTTTCCCTGCCCGTCTTGCTGGCATTTGTGCTTAACCTTGCCTTGTGCGTAGCCGGGCGTGGTGCGGAAATTACCGGACTCCGAGCGGTTTCCCCTGGGCGGGTAGAACTCACGTTTACAAGTGAGACTGGTGTTCTTTACGACATTCTTGGGAGTGAGGATCTTACGGCTTTTTCCGTTCTCACCCGGGTGACGGGGAGTGGGGAGCTAACCCAAGTGGTTGTCCCTGCGCCGCTGGGGCAGCTCGAGCGTCGCTTTTTCCGGGTCCGCACTCCGGAGCTCCCCCCAACCCAGGAATGGTTCAGTTCGTACGGAGGTTCGGGTGAGGAGTCACACGGGCACTATATTCTTGCCTGTGAAGATGGAGGAGTTCTCCAAGTGGGAGAGACAGGGTTTCTGCCCAATAGCCGGATTCTTGCCATCAAAGTGGACCAATCGGGGAACCTTGAGTGGCGACAGGAGTATTCCAATCGGTCCACCGGAGCATCTGGCCACGGAACATACAACCTTGGGAATTCCGTGCTCGAAGTGGAGGACGGCTATTGGATCGCGGGGGCAATTAATCGCAACAGTGCGGCTATCAAGGTGAATAAGGGCACCGGGGAAGCGGAGTTTGTCAGAACTCATAGCAATGGCGGCTACGATGCTTATGAGCACATGGTAGAGACCGATGGCGGGTTAGTTGCAGTTGGCTACACGAACGCAGAAGACCGGGAGAATACGTTTTTTGCCGAGGGTAGAGGCTACTTGGCGTTTCTTGATTCTGAGGGAAACAAGACCGGAGGGAGGAGTCTTCGTGACGACCTTGCCCAGGCTTACCGGATCGCGAAGCACGAACAGGCCTTGATTGTATCAGGCCTGGTCTGGAATGAGGACGACAACTTGGATTTCGGGCTGCTTAAGCTCAATTCCGATGGCCGCCGGGTGTGGGGACGCCTTTTCGGAGGAACTCGAGACGATCATTGCTTTGGGATGGATCTGGGAGCAGATGGGTCAATATTTCTCACCGGGCACACCCTCTCGGGAACGATCAACTGGCAGACCTATACCTTGAAACTGAATCAAGATGGGATTCTGCAATGGGAGCGCAAGCGAGGAAACCCCCGCGGATTTGATCCCCGTTATATCCACGATGAGGCGTGGGGTGTTCGTGCCACCCCGGATGGAGGCTGCATCCTTACTGCTGGGACCGGAGATGAGTATGGCAACTATTCAGAGACTATAGGGACGGATGTATCCGACCAGTGGGAGGTGTATGTGATCAAATATGGCCCGGATGGGGTCCTTGAGTGGGAGGCGACATACGAAGCCGAGGAAGGAGACTGGGCGGGAGAGGACTTAGCCCTGACCCGGGACGGAGGGGTCATTATCGCGGTGGACAGCGCGCAGTTCGGCTTTCTTAAGTTACCCTCGTTTTAGCTGCTAAATTTATCGATCTGGGAAAAGCGGCGGACGGAAGGATCCCCATGGGTCCTTTCCCCTTTACTTCCTCGGCCCGAATGAGGATTACCGCTCCTGTTGTGAAAACTGTTAACCCTGCCCTCGTCGCCCTTGCTCTTGCCCTTGGCTCCACTTTCAGCCAAGCAGAAATTGGATCAAATGAGAGCGCGGGGGAGTTTCATACGACGATCGGAATCATTCATGGGTTGGGAGAGGTCGTGGGAACCGGTCTCGCTGCTGACGGCGAGGGTTTCCTGGTCTCCGTGGGCTACAACTACACCGATGAACTGAGCCTCAATGGACGATACGAGGTGGCAGATTTTGATATTTACCAGAATTTTCGCCTCACTCTCGATCGTAAGTTTGATCTCACCGATGATCTTTCGCTGCACCTGCTCGGAGGCTATACGTGGCAGAACCTTCTTGCGCGGAGCGTTGAAACCGATGCCATCCTGACTAACGCAGGGCTGTGCTGGGAACGAGGTTCCTGGTTCTTCGGAGCTAACTACTCGCGGGTCTTCGCGCTCGACACCTCAACTAATTTTCGCGACCGGGGGCTCTCCACCGACCTGCCCGAAAAGCATTCGGACCTCTTCGAGGTTATCGCTGGTTACCGCATGAGCGAGAACTGTTCTGTTATTCTCAGTTACGAAAGGCAGTTTGGCGGGGAAACTCAGATCCAGATGAAGAAGCACGTCGTGCTTGGAGTTCGACTGAAGTTGTAAAGCGCCTTCTGCCGCTTGCTGGAGATCTTCCTACTTGGCCAGACGCAGGAGCGCGGCATCAAGAACGCTATCAGATTTCCCCATCCGGTCCCTGGGGGTGGCCTCCATCACCACGTCCGGAGGAACGCCGAGGCCGTCAAATGGTTCTCCGGATGGACGGAATTTGGCGGTTTGACAAAGGACGACCTCAAGCCCGGTTTTTGGCAGGGTATAACTGTCCATCCAGCCATTGCCTCCTCCGCTCGCGGTGCCCATCAGGGTTGTGTTGGGCAGGCCCTTGAAGCCACCGAGGAAGATATCACTGGCGCTGAACGAGCCGCTATCCTGAAGAATGATGAGAGGCTTTTCGTAGTAATAGGCCTCGGGGTTCATGGTGGAGTCAAAGGCGAGAACGTAGAAGTCACTGAATTTTCCCTCTGGGAGGACCCACGTGGGCTTGAACGCCTTGATCGCATCCCCGATGTATTTTCGTTGGTCTTCTGTTTTCCAATGAGAGGAGGTCACCGGCTGGGCAGACATGCTGGACATATTGAATCCGTCCGGCATGGGCTTGGGGAGCTCCATAGGCTTCCTGTAAGCCGAGAATTCGATGATACGCATAGGGTCTCCGGGCTTCAGGAAGTAGGGCATTAGGGTCAAAAGGATGTTTTTGGAACCTCCTGGGTTGCCCCGGACATCGATGATCATTCCCCTGGTGTCCTTGAACTGTCTCATCAACTGGTTGAGTTGTGCGAGAAAGCGACTGCTCCCGGTCATTTGGGGAATCCTGATGTAGCCAACCTCACCAATCCTGCGGCTGTTTCCCTCCGGGAACTCTACTTCTCTCGGTGGTCTCCGCGCGACTTCCACTTCCAGCTTGCGGGAGCTTTTCCGGTTTTTCGATTCAAGTTCTAGCTGGATTGTCTCCTTGGCGGGTAGACCCAGCTCCGCGCGAATGTAATTCACATAGCCCAGCATCTGAAGGGACTGGCGCAGCCTCCACTGAGGAGACTCTTTCACCACGGTGTAGGAGGCGACTTCCAGCCATTCGGCAATGGGGCGCCCATCGATCGATGTGACGTAAGGGTGCTTCGGGTCGACGAAGCTCTCTCCATCAACAAGGTATACCCGATCCTTGTAGCTGCCCGCGACGAAGGGGGCATATCCGCGCGGCATGTACTGGGCGGGGGGAGAGGCTAATCGGGCATGTCCGTCGCAGAAGAGGCTGATGAGCTTTGCCAGCTGGAGACGGAACTGGTTAAGCGAAGTCTCTTCGTCAAGGGAGCCTCGAATGGCATCAAGCGCTCCCTGATAGTCAACGGGGCGGAGCTCCAAATAAGAGAAACACTTCATGAGGACATGTTCGAGGTAGTCGAGGTCTTCCTCCAGGTCCTTGCGGGAAACCAGCTTGGCCTCTCTGAGCTCGGGCTTGGTGACAAGAAACTTATGTTCCGCCGCGATATCCTTCTTTCGCTCTCGTGCGATGGCCGCAGGATCAAAGAGAACACCGGAAAGGACGTGAGTCTTGATGTAGGAGCGTACTACCTGCCGATCCGTGGGTGCCACCTCGTAGGCCTTTTTCACAAAAGGCAAGCCGCGTTTCGGTTCGCCCAGACCTTCGGCATACACCTGCCAACCAAGCATCGCCATGGTGCGGGCATACTCTGGGTGGTCCTGCGGCATCTGCGAAAGCAGGCGGGAACCCTCTTCGGCATCACCGCGCTGGAGGGCACGCATTCCCTCTCGGTAGGGGTCGAGGACGGGCTTCTCTCCTTCCTTGAGTCCGGAGAGCTTAAGATCCAGATAGAGGTCGCTGCTGGTCGGACCGGCTTGATGAACTTCTACCGCGATGGTGTTCAATGCCCCGTACTTGAGGCCGGCGGCGGGGATCTTGATACTGAGTTCGCTGCTCTCCCTGATGGCGCGGGTGGCGCGACTACGGGCCGTGAGCTTGCCGACTTCCAAGTTGTCCCGGGCCACCTCCTTGCCATTGAGGTAGATCGCCACGCCGTCGTCGTAGGTGGCGCTAAGGCCAAGTTCTGCGAAGTCGTACTTCTCCTTGGGCCCCACCTTGAAGGTCTTTCGAAAGTAGGCGGTGATGGGCTTGTTCGCGGGATCATCACCAAACCGGATGACTGTTCCCAGTCCCTCCTTGCCGTAGCCGAGGGGAGCCGTGCCTTTTTTCCATCCGGAATCATCGAAACCAGAGCTATTCCAGTTCTCACCCGGGGCGGCCCCACCTTCCAGGTAGCGCCAGGTGGTTTCTCCCCCTGCGGGGAGCAGGGTTGTTTCTGCGCTGGTGACCCCGACTGCGATCCACAGGCAGGAAATTACAAACTTGGCCGCTTTCATCCTAGCGCACGCTAGAACAGGAAAGCCTGTAGAGAACAGGCCAAATTAGGGGTAAACTACGTGGGCTCACCGACGGGGCACTAATCTTAAACCCGGATGCAGGAAACCCGGCGATAAGATCCCGGCCATACTAATACAAAAGGGCCACTCTTTTTCACTTCACCTCCCTGCCCCGTGTAAAAACCACGATAAGGATCGTGGTTAAGGTCCTACAATTCTGCTCCTTCTTTGTAATAGTATGCCTTGGTTCAGGGGATAGGATTAAGGAATCATGAAGAAGCGAGTGTTACTGCTTGGAGTCTCCCTACTCGTCGGGCGCGGGGAGAAGGAGGAATCGGTCGAGAATACCGAGCGCACTAGTTCAAGGGACGTGCTCTAATCGCATTTAGTCCTCGGAAGGGAACATCATGAGCCTTTGGTCAGAGCCGGAAGTGCCCAAGGAAATGCCGTGCGAGAAATGCGGGCAAATGACCCCTTTCAATGGGCTCATCCGGGCAGGTCGCGTGCCGTGTGTACATTGCGGGGCTCCCCGGCCTCACACTCCGCTCCGGACCGGGTGCTGGCACCTCATCATGCTGGTTTTTTTTGTGGGGGCGATCCCGGTGGCCCTGATCGCCGGGGAAGGGGCAATCGGGGTCATCTTCCCTCTCTTTCTACTGCTGTTCCTCGGGATGTTTCTCGTGTTTATCGTCGGGTGCCTGATCTGCAGGTGGAAGGGCAACCTTCGGTCCTACGCGCTGTCATTTTTGATCGGCATCCTTGTGGCGGCCGGATCCTTGTGTGTCCTCTACGCAATGGGATCCGGGACAAAAGCCGGGATCATCCCGGCGCTCGTGGTCATGGCGCTCATCACCTTTGTCACCCTGTCCCGGGCTCGAATCGTGGTCCGGTCGGATGATTCTGCAAGGCACGAGGATAAGGCCCGTCCGGAGAAAAGCTCTCCAGAGGAATAGGAGCCGGACAATGCCCTTATCTGGAAAATCTGAAAAAAGAAAAAATCGGGCTATGGCGTCACGGTAGTAAATGTAACAGGCAGTTAATCAACGGAGTGAGATCCAAGGCGCTGCATAAAATAAAAATTAGAACCTAGGCCTCTGCGATCTCACCCGTTGTGAAGGCTGCCTCATTTTTTTAGCCTTCAGCCTAGCGGTCGGGCTCACCGCGTCGGCTAGAGGCGGGATCAAGAGCTTCGAGCGAGACTTCAAAGGATTAGCATACAGTCGCCGTATCTAAAACCATCAGTGGTAACCACGAATGAAAATTTTGTGGTCACTGAAACATGCCCGAATGGAGGAATTAAATTAATTAATATTCTCCTAGGGGAGCTTTTGGACACACCACGAAAATTAAAAGTGTGGTTAGGTTTCCAAACTCTCGGGTGCAGATGTGGTGCAAGCGTGAGGAAAACTTGTCCCATTTATGTTAGTTACAACTCATTGACTGTGAGTGATGTGTGTAATAAGTTGAACACATGAAGATAGAGTTAAACACATTAATAAGAATTACGCCTAACAGGCGTGGGTCGAGTGATAATTCCTCGCTGGATAACCTGAAATCAGAGATGCTCAGCATCATGAGACAGCCAGGATTTTACTCTTGTTTTATTGTTGATCATTAGAGAGTTACGTGAGATTTTCTAGGTGATCTACACTTATAAAACTATGTCTGAATCATCTGAAAAGAAAATCCTTCCTGCCTTTATGCTTTGCTTCTTCCTCGGATTCCTCGGGATCCACCGATTTTATGTTGGCAAAACTGGGAGTGGCGTTGCTCAGATCCTAACACTTGGGGGATTAGGGTTCTGGGCGCTTGTTGATTGGATCATGATCATGTGCGGATCCTTCAAAGATAGCGAAGGAAAAGCTCTTACCGAATGGACCTAGGGCCAATCTTCCTGGAAACATCACCCTCAAATTGTCCGCACTCGTTCTTACTTTGGTGCATTCTTGGTGCAAAGAACCAATAATTCCTCGTTACCTTACAAGCGACGTCCATAACCCATTGGGCAAGAGTGGCAAATCACAGAGAATCAAAGGATCAACATGCAATCCCCGTAGCTGAAAAACCGGTAACGTTCGCGGACCGCCTCCTCGTAGGCCTCGAGGATCAGTTCCCGGTTCGCGAAGGCGCTGACCAGCATGAGCAGGGTGCTTTTCGGGAGGTGAAAATTGGTGAGCAGGGCATCGACGATGCGGAAGCTGTAAGGAGGATAAATAAAAATATCAGTGCGTCCTCGGCCAGCGGTCACGGAACCATTATGGCCAAGGTGTTCGAGCACGCGGGTGACGGTTGTTCCCACCGAGATGACCCGCTCCGCATGTGAGATCTGATCTGCAGTTTCGGAGCCAAGTTCGTAGGCTTCCTCATGCATTTTGTGTTCGGCAGGGTTGTTCACCTGCACCGGCCGGAACGTTCCTGGTCCAACATGGAGGGTCAGGAAGGCGTGGGGAAGGGCGGCAACCAAGTCTGGAGTAAAGTGCAGTCCAGCGGTCGGGGCTGCCACTGCGCCCTCCTCTCTGGCATAGACAGTCTGGTAGCGCTCGTTATCTGAGGGCTCTTCTCCCCGTTCCATGTAGGGGGGGAGGGCGAGCTCGCCATGGATGGCCTCATCCACAGGGTGGTCCCAGGTGATGAGGCGGTAGCCGAGTTCATTAATTCCCGTCACCGTCCCGGTGGAGGGGCCCACCTCTACGCTGCGGCCGACCTTCATGCGCTTGCCCGGCCGAACGAGACAGCGCCAGTGCAGGGGATCTGCGCAGTCCACCCGAAGCAGCTCGACGCGCCGGTCGTTGGAAAAGAAGCGGGCCGGGACGACTCGGGTGTCGTTGAAGACGAAGAGATCATTCTCCCGGACGAAGGCCGGTAGGTCGCAAAACCGGTGATGGGTGATAGTGCCCTCTTCCCGGTTGATCACCATCATCCGGGAGGCAGATCGTTCCGCCAGAGGGTGAGAAGCGACAAGTTCCGGGGGGAGATCGTAATCAAAGTCTTCGGTATGCACGAGAAGTGGTCTTTAGAAGACTCTTTGCCAATTCGGTCGCCTGCTACAGTCAAAATCACCCTGGGAGCCCGCAAAGTCCTCTTAGTGCCTCTTCAGGCCGACCTGTCGGGCGGCGTCCTCAAGCAGGGTGATTGCCTTCCTCCGCTGGGCGGGTGGGTGCTGAAGCCTTGCTCTTACGAGGGTGTGCTCTCGGCCGTGCTGCTCATCGGCGGTCAGGAGGAGAAACGGTGCAGCCCTCAGATCCCATGTCTCGGTATCTCCACAGGGAGCCCATCCGTTCAGACGAAGCGCTTGAAGCAATTGCTGGCGCCCGGTTTCTGAGGACCCGAGGAAAGCAATTTCTGAGGTGCTGGTGGCGTTTCCGCCTTGCAGCGGGTGTGGGGCGGGAGACCTGTAGAAGCGCGGAGCAGGGCCTCCATGACGCCAACGCGAAAAGGCCCGGACAATTGGTTGGAGCAGATCACAGAGCCTGAGCAGGCCGCGGGAGGTCGGCGAATTAAAACGACGGTGGAGCGGGCGGCGGGGCACTGCGTGATGGGCCAGTCCCTGATAACCAGCCTGCCCCATGGATCCGAAATAAATGACGGAGCGGGTGTCTGCGCTGACGGGACCGCCGCTGTAGACGCTGCCCTTCCAATGAATTCCCCCGTCACGAAATCTCCCTGGGTGGGCTTCGAAAAGTAAAGCTTCTGCACGGCCGTATCCCCCTTGTTGTCCAAAGTAGCGAGCAATGGAAGTGCGCCTGCGATGCCAGACGAATGCGGCAGGAGCGAACGCCAACTCCCATCCCTGATCGAGGAGACGCCAGCAGAGGTCGACATCGTCTCCGGCTGTGACGAACTGGGGTTGAAACCCTCCAATCGAGTCCAAGGCTTCCCGGCGTAGTACGAGATTACAGCCGGGAAGGTGCTCCGCGCGGAGGTCCTCGGATAGGACGTGCGAAGGGGCTCCGGTAGCAGAGGCTACGATGGCTTCCTGTAAGCCCTCTGGGGAGGGGGGGAGATTAGGTCCCCCGGCGGCTCCGATGCCAGAGTCGTCAAAGCTTTTGGCGATCCAGAACAGCCAGTCGACGTCAGGCTGGCAGTCATCATCCGTGTAGGCGATGAGGTCTCCTGAAGCCTGCGCAGCGCCAAAATTGCGGGCGTTGGAAAGCCCTCCGTGTTGCTGTTTGAGGTAGCGTACTTCTGGGAAACGGGTGGCAATCTCCGGAGTCTGGTCAGTGGATCCGTCGTCGATGACGAGAACCTCGAAATCTGGATATTCCAGCGAGGAACAGGCGTTCAGGCAGGCCTCGAGATTGGCTGCGCCATTGTGGGTACAGATCACCACTGATATTCGGGGAACAGTATTGAGAGTGAGGGCAGCGGGAGCGGTGGAGATCGTGGGGAGGCTTTCGCGAAGCGCTTCCATAACAGGTTTCTCGCTTCGGTCGTATCGGGTCAGGCCAAAGGCCCATTCCGCCATCTGAATTCCGCGGCTTGCCCAGCGGTCGGACCACGCAAAGAAGGTGGTGCCGGCTATCCCTGCCATCAGGCTCTCCTCGAGGTGGCCCTTCAGAAGGGCGGCCTGAGCGTCTTCGTGATTCCTGATGGTATCGAGCCCGAACTCGGTAATAAGGATTG
The DNA here is from genome assembly GCA_002709915.1 of Roseibacillus sp. Taxonomy (GTDB): domain Bacteria; phylum Verrucomicrobiota; class Verrucomicrobiia; order Verrucomicrobiales; family Akkermansiaceae; genus Roseibacillus_B. The sequence goes on from PARF01000014.1 coordinate 13,351, forward strand.
GACGGTCTCCCGCGATATTCTGAAGGCGGGGGAGGTAGCGCGCCTGGGACTCGCGATCCTCAAGGTAGACATTGAATGCGCTGAAGTCCGCATTCCTGGGTTCCAAGTATTCGGTGCTGGGGTAGTTGGCGTAACAGATGGGCAGGTCCGCGGTCTCCTCCCGGCAGAGTTCAATGATCTCCTCCAAGGCGCTTCTGACCTGTGACGGCCCCATCCAACGGACAAGGCTCGAAGGAATCTCGTTGGCAACAATCAGGGCGCCAAGAGCGGGATGGGGGCCATGCTCTCTCAAAAAATTCAGCAACCGTAATTCGCCTTCGGCCCGGAGCCGGGGCTCGGCTAGAAAGTCCCGGCCCCATTCCCAGGGGATTCCCACGAGGACTACGAGCCCATTCTCCTGCGCACAGTCAAGGAGGGCCCGGGTTGCGCCCGTATAGACTCGAATTGCATTGAAACCGCATGCGGCGATCCGGGGGAATTCGATGGCAGGATCGAGTTCTGCATCGGAAGGAAACGGACCGAAGGTAACGCATTTCAGGAACAAGCGTCTGTCCCCGAGGGCTAGGAACCTGCCATCGACCCGTAAACGCGCTGGTCCGGAGAAGGACACGCTCAAGCCTGACCGTTGATCCTGCGTTTGGCAAGAAGGGGGGTGACTCTCCTCCTAGAGAACCTCGATGTCGTGGTCATTACGTGGCTTCATTTCTCCAATTACTTCTGCGCATGACGCTCCTTTTTCCGTAAGGAGAGCGAGCGCCCGGTCCAAGCTTTCCGGAGCCACGGAAAGCAGAAGTCCTCCACTGGTCTGGGCATCAGCGAGGAGGAGCTTCAGGGAATCTGGGACGCCAGCGGCGAACGAGGTGTTGGATGCGGCTTCAAGATTGGCTTTGGTTCCGCCCGGCACGCAACCTTCATCGATCAGGGAAAGAACCATGTCATCGATCGGGGGCACCTGATCGCTATGAACCACGGCGGTAACTCCGCTTTCACGCGCCACGGCTCCAAGGTGCCCAAGGAGGCCAAACCCGGTGACATCGGTTCCGCCCCGAACCAGTCCGGCCTTTGCGAGATCCGCACCTGGGGAGTTAAGGGTGGCCATCAGGGAGATGGACCGGTCGGAAAGGGATCCGATATCCACGCCTCGTTTCGTAGCAGTGGAGAGGATTCCCGTGCCCAGAGGCTTGGTAAGAATCAGCAGGTCCCCTGCAGACGCGCCCGAATTGGTGATCAGCTGGTCCGGGTGAACGAGGCCTGTAACTGAGAGGCCGTAGAGCGGCTCTGGGTTCTGAACGGTATGCCCGCCCGCGAGGACGCATCCGGCTTCTGCCACCTTGTCGGCACCACCCTTGAGGATCTGGTTGACGTCCTCGAGAGAAAGATGCTCAAGAGGAACGCCAACCACGTTCATTGCGGTAACCGGGAGCCCCCCCATCGCGTAGACATCCGAGAGCGAGTTTGCGGCTGCGATTTGCCCATAGGTATAGGGGTCGTCAACAATGGGAGTAAAGAAATCGATGGTTTGCACCATGGCGAGCTCTTCACTAAGCCGGAAGACAGCGGCGTCGTCCGAGGAAGCAGCTCCAACCAGGAGATCTTCATTTTCGATCTGGGTAAGCCCGCGCAGAACCTGCGCGAGGTCGGCCTGGCCGACTTTGGAGGCTCAGCCTGCGCAGGACGAAAGCTCTGTCAGACGCTTGATGTCTTCGCGGGACATGCCGTAATCCTAGGGAAGAATCCGTCCGGGGCAAACATGACTGGTGGAATTCCGGATCATTTTTGAAATGGTGTCGCTAGACCATTGCCAACGAGGCTTGGTGAGCCGACAGTCCTACTACCCTGATTCCTTATAACCTGTGATTCGTATCTTGCTCCTCCTTCTCCCTCTGGCCTTAAGCGTCCTCCATGCCAGCGGATACGGCCCAATCTGTGAGTGGCATGACGACCCCACCACGACCATGTCGATTCACTGGGTGGCGGACTCGAACGTTGAACGGCCGGGAGGAGATTGGAAGCTTGGTGCTGCCGGATTTGGCTATAGGGATGATGATGATCACACGGTGCTCGATGCGATGCGAGGGAAATACCGGTCGTTGTATATTCGGTGGTCCTATGAAGTTCTGGCCAAAGCGCCACGAGGGGCGGGGCAGACAATCGGCAAGGAAATGGCCGGGGCACTTCCTGAACTTGATGAGACCACTTGCCGGGGGCATGCTCGAGGTGCGAGGCCCGGGAATTTCGCGCCCCGTTCTGCGCCATGGCCGTGAACCTGTCCCTTCGTGATTTCCTCGTTAGTGGCGGGTGGAAGGACCGGTTCGACGGATTCGTGCTGGAGGACGGGAGTAAGCTGGCCAGGAAACGAAGGGTCTCGGAAATGTCGTGGGATTCTCTTGAGGACGGGGGCGGAGTGCTTGCCGCACGGGTGCAGGATATCGAGGGCGAGTATTATGAGGTAGAGATTTCCCTCTGGCAGGAGAGCGAGGGACTCTGGGAAATAGATGCCTCCTGCAGTTGCCCCTACGCCTACTACTGCCAGCATGCGGCGGCTACCCTTATGGGCGCTGGCAAAAAAACCGTAGTTGATCGCCTTTTGCAGGGAGGCAGAATACAGGTTCGGGTTCCTGCCGCAGGATCGATGAAGGAGAGCTCTTCTCGCGAGGCGATACCCCGGCAGACTCTGGAGGTTTCACCAACGTTCCGAATGGAAGTATTGGTAGAGCCCGCCAATAGCCGCTCTGTGCAGATGCTGTTACAATCGCTGAGGGCGTCGAACCGGGAGGAATGGTTAGTAGTCAGGCCGATAGCGAGTTACGACGGGCACGACCTTCCCCTGCATACCGGTGGCGATAGTGCCGTAAGGATTGAAACAGCGGAGAGCATGCTCGAAATCGTAAGGGACTTGAAGGCTGAGGGGGCTGCTGCCCGGGACTTGACGCAGCTTGGCTTAACTCACTTGGGAGCTCAGCCAAGTTATCGGTTCCTGTTAGGATTGGAGCGAGAGAGAAATTCGGAGCCTTCCGCCGAGGCGGCATGGTTTCCAGAGCCCAGCGTAAATACGCCGGATCTCTACTGGCCTTGGTTTCGGGCTGAAGCCATTCCCAAGCTTGAGAGCCGCGGTTGGGAAGTTTCGGTGGATGAAGAAGTCGGCTTTCCTGTTTACGCCACTGAGCCGGGCGACTGGGAAGGGGTCCTTTCGGAGCAGGCGGGGGGATGGTTTTCGCTGTCAGTGGGGTTCGATCTCGATGGGGAGCGGCTGGACCTCCTGCCAATTCTCGCAAAGCTGCTGGAGGACGGAACTCTCGACATGCTGGAGGAACTCCCGGACCAGTCGCATCATCTGGTCTACTTGCCCGACGGGGGAGCGCTCCAGATCCCGGTGGACCGCTTGAAGCGAATCTTACGGCAGCTCGCCTCTCTGGTTGATCCCAACCGGCCTTTCCTTCACCCGATTGATGCGGCCCATCTGCTTTCGAGATCTGAGCTTCCCCTCGCTCCAGCTGGGAGGTTGGACCGCCTGATACGGCAAATTGAGAACCTCAGGCAACCTGCCATTAAAGATCCCCCGCAGGGGGTGCAGGCGAAGCTTCGGGACTACCAGCTCGAAGGCTTCCAGTGGATGCAGGGGCTTGCCCAGTGTCAGCTGAATGGAATTCTCGCGGATGACATGGGACTCGGAAAGACTTTGCAGACTCTCACTCATATTCTTGCTGAGAGGGTGTCGGGCAGGAGTGAAGGCCGTCCGGCCTTGGTGGTAGCTCCTACCTCGGTCGTGCCAAACTGGAAAAAGGAGGCAGCCAAGTTCGTGCCCTCCCTGAGCGTCTTGGTTCTGCAGGGACCAGGGAGAAAGAAAGACTTCGGCAGCGTGCCCCATGCGGACGTGGTTCTCACTTCCTTCGCGCTGCTCCAGCGCGATGTGGAAACCTTGGGCAGCGTTGATTTCCATCTGGTTGTTTTGGACGAGGCTCAGAATATTAAGAATCCATCGGCGAAAGTG